>NZ_QTMD01000019.1:0-58202 GCF_003602995.1 Bacteroides sp. AF25-38AC
CACCGCTTGATGCTTCCTGCCCGCAAGACCCGGCATACGACGAACTCCAACCATCGCTATCACAAGTGGAAGAACTTAATCAAAGGAGTGACCTTGACTTCAGCCAACCACTTGTGGGTCAGTGACATTACTTATATACCACTTACCAATGGTGAAGTCTGTTATCTGCATCTGATTACGGATGCTTACTCCCATAAGATACAGGGATGGGTGCTTACCGACACCTTATGGGTATCGGCAACCATCAATGCATTGCAACAGGCTATAGAGCAGGCTGTTGAAATGAAAGGAAGTGAAATCTTATAGGCCTGATACATCACTCAGACCGTGGCGTACAATACTGTTGCGACCCATATGTGGCACTTCTTCAGAAACATGGCATTGCCGTCAGTATGACGGAAGACTACAAACCCACCGACAATGCCGTTGCGGAACGTATCAACGGGATTATTAAG
Source organism: Bacteroides sp. AF25-38AC (assembly GCF_003602995.1). NCBI lineage: Bacteria > Pseudomonadati > Bacteroidota > Bacteroidia > Bacteroidales > Bacteroidaceae > Bacteroides > Bacteroides sp. AF25-38AC. The sequence goes on from NZ_QTMD01000019.1 coordinate 456, forward strand.
GCGGAAAGCAGCCATCCTCGAGGCCGGTTCAACGACATCGGGCATGCAAGAAATGTCATAGCTCGCTACATACATTTCTATAACCATCGCAGACCGCATATGAGTATCGGGTATAAAATACCTGCTGTGGCGCATCTGGAGAAGGGAATACAGAAGAAAATGTGGAAGAAGAAAAAATATCCTTCCACAAGTAGCAATGAAAAGAAGGATGCAATATCTTTGCAAAGCCGGACAAGCAAGTACGGGTTCTGCAAATCCAGCAAGATGACTGTCAACAGAATCAGGACAACTCACTTTGCTGTGTCTACTATATCAGCAGGGCTTGGGAAGAAGTGACTACTGAACCAGTACAACATTCCAAGAACCGTCTACTGATATCGGTTATAAAAAGAAAAAGCGTCTAGCTAAATCAGGAAAAGACAAGCTTGTTTTGACTGGTCTTGTTTGTGTTATTAGCCATGGTATTTTATCACCATATCATTCCTTTATACCTTTAAGAGTTAAATCCTATTTTTTATTAAATAGGTATGGTGTTACAAGAATAAAAATATTATTTTTGCGATAAGATTTTGAGATAAATTAGCCTATAAAAGCTTTATGATTTTTAAAAGGTATAGTTTGTACTCCTTTATGAAGAGTGTTGAGTTAGTGGCGATTGGTGTAGTTCCTTTCGTACAGAAAGTTGTAATGATTTTAATTTTAATTCTATGAGAACAAGATATAATCTGGTTATCCATGTTTCTGTTATCTTTCTGTTATTTCTGTTTAATAATTATTCTTCGGCTTATAATTTGCGGCAGTATTCCAGCAAGAATGGACTTTCCAATAGTGCAGTATTATCTATTTGTCAGGATGGGGATGGTTTTATGTGGTTTGGTTCTTGTGAGGGGGTCAACTTTTTTGATGGGCTGAACTTTCAGTTGTACAACCCCATTGATAAGAAAAAGATATTGTCTGGGAATATAGTAGAGAGTATATTGGAAGCTGAGAATAATATTTTGTGGATTCAGACCAATTATGGTCTTGATCGTTTGGAGAAGTATTCTCAAACGGTACATTCATTCAGGCAGTTTAAGGGGAAAAACTGGGTAGTGAATAGTACGGATAATAGAATCTTTGTCGTTAATAGTGATAATTACATTTATTATTATGTGCCTGAGGAACAGCAATTTCGTGGAATACAAGTAGATAACCTCATAGCAGATGACATCCTCGAGGTTGCTATTGACAAAAGAAATATATTGTGGATATTTATGAAAAGCGGAAACAATCTTAGTTTTTCAATCAATTCTAATCCTGATGGAAGTATCTCTTTAGAACCTAAAAAACTGTTTGATGATGAGGAGAAGGTCATGTGGTGTTTTTATGATGACGATACCTTTTATATTGTGGATAATAAATATGCCCTTTATGAATATGACCCTGCTAGTTGCAATAAGTATTATATCTATGATTTGTCTGATGAAGTAAAACGGTACGGAGAAATTTCAGCTATAATTCAGCATAAAGGTGAATATTTTATTGGTTTTAAATCAAGTGGACTGATTGTTTTGCAGCATATTCCAGAATCTAAAGATAGATATTCTATTCACGATATAAATATCAAATCCGGTATCTTTTGTATAGAAAAAGATAAATTTCAGGATATTATATGGGTGGGTACTGATGGGCAGGGGGTGTATATGTATTACAATGATTCCTATACTCTCAGGACGACGTTGTTGAGAGATTTGCCATACAATCTAAATACGCCGATAAGAACATTTTATATTGATGAATACGGTACTTTTTGGTTTGGAACAAAAGGGAATGGCATTGTGAAAATTGAAAATTATGACGCGGCTGTTAATGAAGGAGAAAAATCAGTGCAGTTTCTTACGAATAATAGCTTGTTAAAAAGTAACTCTGTCTATACAATAGTACCTGGTAAGAAAGATATTTTATGGATAGGCAGTGAAAATGGTCTGAATTATTATTCATATAAAAGTAGTAGTATAAAGAATATAGATATTTTAGGCGGTAACAAACCTTTAAGATATGTATATTCTGTTTGTGAATTTAATGATTCTACTCTTTGGATTGCTACGGTGGGTGAAGGGATTGTAAAGGCTAAGCTTGGCGAAAAAGACGGCAATCCGGTATTGAAGAAAGATACGACCTTTTTGTTTGATAATGGTGTAATTCCTTCCAACTATTTTTTCACCTCTTATAAGGAGAACGATTCGATTATCTGGTTTGGCAATAGAGGATATGGAGCCTATAAAATTAATAATCGTACCAATAAAATAGAAGTTTACAGTTTAAATGAAGGAAGCGAAAGCCAGACATTGAACGATGTGTTTTCTATTTTAAAGAGTGACAAAAGCTATTGGTTTGCTACAAGTTATGGGCTTGCCCGAATTTATTATGATAGAGATAGATATGTATTTGACAAGACAAATGTTTTGCCGAAGAATGTGATACATGGAATGTTGCAGGATGAATACAATAATTTGTGGTTGAGCACTAATCGAGGATTGATAAAGTATAATGTTTCGGAGAATACCTTCCAGACATATTGGAAGCAGAACGATCTTCAGGTAACAGAGTTCAGTGATGGGGCATACTTCAAGCATATACCTTCCGGCACTTTGTTTTTTGGAGGGATAAACGGTTTTGTCACTGTTTCGGTCAATGGATTTCCTAAACTGGATTATAATCCGGAAATTCAATTTAGCAACTTATCTATATTCGGTAAAGAGTATAATATAAATGATTTTGTAAGTATTGAAAATAGTAGGAAAAATATAACTTTGAATTATGAACAAAATTTTTTCTCTTTATCGTTTACTGCTATAGATTATATAAATGGGAATGATTATACTTATTTTTATAAACTTGCAGAACTTAGTGATATTTGGATTGACAATGGAGGCTCCAATTCCGCATCATTCACCAATATTTCTCCGGGCAGATATACTTTGTTGGTGAAGTATAGGAATAATATTACAGGTAAGGAAAGTGCGGTTCAGTCACTTGTGATAAACATATCATACCCGTGGTATCAGACTACTTTGGCATATGTGGTCTATACTTTATTGTTGTTATTGGTTGGTTACTGTATTGTACGGCTGAGTATTAAATGGTATAGAATGAAAAAAGAGAATATCGTAGAAAAGCTGACAAGAAAACAACGCGAAGATGTTTATGAATCAAAATTACGATTCTTTACTAATATAACTCACGAACTGTGTACTCCCTTGACGTTAATATATGGTCCTTGCGAAAAGATTATTTCATACGACAAATCAGATAGCCTCATTATTAAATATGCCAAATTGATTAAGCATAATGCGGAGGAACTGAATAGTCTGATTGCAGAACTAATTGAATTCAGACGTTTGGAGACGGGACATAAAAAAGTAGAGATAAAATCCTGTCCCATATCAGAATTAGCCCGTAATATAGCTGAACCTTTTTCAGAATTGACAAGTAATAAGCTGCTTGATTATAGAATAAATATAGTCGACAATATATATTGGAACTCTGATTCGGGATGCTTGAATAAGATAATTACTAATCTTATATCCAATGCTTTTAAATATGCATCAGTCAAAGGAAAAATAAGTGTAGATGTGTATGTTGAAGACAAAAAGCTGTATATTGTTGTAGCTAATACAGGCAAAGGGATTAAAGAAGATGATCTTTCTAAGATTTTTGATAGATATACCGTACTTGATAATTTTGAAGACCAGAATAAAGCACATGAAACGTCGCGAAATGGATTGGGTTTGGCTATATGCAATAATATGGTGAAATTGTTAGAGGGAGAAATAACCGTAACCAGTGTGCTTAATGATATAACGACTTTTACTGTAATTCTCCCTGAATTGTCAATAGAGCAAGCTACGGAGGGTGATGAGTTTTTTGGTAATGCAAGTGTGACTGTTATAGAGAACGTTTCCCGAAAAATGGAGGAAACCAGTTCTGTTCCTGAGATTGTCATTCCTGAATATGACAAGAATAAGCAGACAATAATGATTATAGATGATGATTCGGCCATGCTATGGTTTGTTACAGAAATATTTATTGATAAATATAATGTAATTCCCATTAATAATTCAACAGAGGTGATGTCTTGTTTGGAGCAGAGTTCACCGGACATAATCATATCGGATATTATGATGCCGGACATTGACGGTATCTCTCTTACTACATTGATAAAGGGAGATAAATTGCGCAAACATATACCAATGATTCTTTTATCTGCCAAGAATACGGTGGAGGATCAGGTAAGGGGTATTGATTCCGGAGCAGAGGTTTATATAACCAAGCCTTTCAGTGTGAGATATTTGGAAAAAGTAGTGGAACGGCTCATCAAGAGAAAAGAAGACTTGAAGCAATATTTCTCTTCGGCTGTGAGCTCATTTGAGATAAATGAGGGTAAGCTGGTGCACGAGGAAGATAAGAAATTCATGGAAAAAGTATATCAGGTAATCGATTCGAATATTACTAATCCGGAGCTTTCTATTGAAACCATTAGCTCTTCTTTAGGATACAGTACGCGTCAGTTTTATCGGAGAATAAAAGAAATAACTCCTAAGAAGCCGAATGATATAATCAGAGAGTATAAGCTGGATATTGTGAAGAAACTATTAATTAATACAAACTTGTCTGTTGAAGAGATTATGGATAGGACCGGCTTTATCAACCGGGGAAACTTCTTCAAAATATTTTCTCAGAAATTTGAAATGACCCCTAAAAAATATAGAGAGCAGATGCGTAAAGACATCACAAAAACAAATTTGGAAAATTCTTAAGAAGCTTTCTGTCTTTCAGACCATATTCGTACATCTTTGTCGCGTTTGAGTACTCTTATTAAGGAAGGGATGCACTAATTTTGCTATCAAATAATCTAATACGGACTTAAAAATTGGATGTATGAATTGGAATATTGTAAAAGGTGCATGTCTTGCACTACTGCCTGTTGCCGGTACCTTAAAAGCACAGGAGAAACCGAACATTGTAGTAATCTTGGCAGATGATCTTGCTTCGAATGAGATTAGTTGCTATGGAGGGAAGAACCTCAAGACTCCGAATATTGATCGGATAGCTGAAGAAGGAATCAGATTCACTAATAACTTTGCCTCTTGTGCAATGAGTGTGCCTATTCGGGCTTCCTTATATACCGGACTCTATCCTGCTCGGCACGGCTCTTATCAAAATCATAAAATATCCTATTCTGATATAAAGAGCGTCACGTATTATCTGCCCCAGGCGGGTTATCGGGTAGGGCGTGCAGGAAAAACGCATACTGTTCCTAAAAGTGTTTTCAATTTTGAGAAGGTTCCGGGGTTTGAGGAGAACTGTATTGCTGTGACTGCTGACTATACAGTGGATGGCATTCGTGACTTTATGCGACAGGACAGTCCGTTTTGCTTATTTGTTTGCAGTACGCTTTCCCACGCTCCGTGGACATGCGGAAATAAGGATGAATTTGATGCAGATAAGGTTATACTGCCTCCTAACTGCGTTGATAATAAAGGAACGCGTGAACTTTTCAGACGTCTTTTGGCTGAAATCCGGGCTTTGGATAATCAGGTTGGTGATGTATTGAAAACTATTGAAGAGGTTGGCAAACTGGATAATACTTTAGTTGTATTTCTTGGAGAACAAGGTCCACAGTTGCCGGGAGGAAAATGGACTTGCTGGAACTACGGTCAAAGCAGTGCATTGGTGGCTCGCTATCCTGCAAAAATAAAGGCCAAATCGACCAGTGATGCTATCGTTCAGTATGAAGATATTCTACCTACTTTAATGGAATTTGTCGGTGGAGATGAAATAGAGGGCATTGATGGGAAAAGTTTCCTGAAGGCATTGTTCGGCAAAGAGAAAGAACACCGTCGCTTTGCTTACGGTATACATAATAATATCCCGGAAGGGACAGCCTATCCGATACGTAGCATCAGGGACAAGAGATATAAACTGATATTGAACTTGACTCCTGAAGTAGAGTATTTTGAAAAACATCTGATGAATCTTAAGAATGAAAGAAGCGTTTGGGCAAGCTGGATTGAGAGTACAAAAACAGATAAACGGGCAAGATATTTTGTTGACAGATATGTAAAACGTCCTGCAATAGAGTTTTATGATATGCAGAAAGATCCTTGGGAGTTGAATAATTTGGCAGAAGAAAAGAAGTATGCGAAACGTATTGCTATGATGAAAGGGGAACTTGAGGCGTGGATGCGGCAGCAGGGTGATACGGGAGCTCAAATGGACGTGAAAATAAAGAAGCAATGATGAAAAAGGAAAAAATGTGTTTACTGGGACTATTGCCTGCCCTGACAGTCCCTATGACATTGCCTTGTCTGGCAGGGAATAACGCTGAGTTGCCTCCTAATATTATAGTTGTGCTTACGGATGATATGGGTTATGGTGATATTGGTATATATGGTGGTAAATTTATACCTACTCCCAATATTGACCGTATGGCAGAAGAAGGTTCACGGTTCAATCAATATTATAGTGCATCTCCTATCAGTTCTCCTTCGCGTTGTGGCCTACTGACCGGGATGTACCCGGGCAAGTGGCATATAACCACTTATTTACAAGGAAAGGCTGGAAACAAAGCTGCGGAAATGGCCGACTATTTGGACCCTTCGGCTCCCACCTTGCCCAAAGTGATGAAGAATGCCGGATATAAAACCGGTCATTTCGGGAAATGGCATTTGGGAGGGGGACGGGATGTCCGGAATGCTCCCCCTTTTGTCGCTTATGGATATGACGAATATTGCAGCACCTATGAAAGCCCTCAACCGGATTCGTTACTTACGGCAACGGATTGGATTTGGTCTCCGCAGGATAGTGTAAAGCGATGGAATAGAACAGCCTATTTCGTTGATAAAACGCTGGCTTTTTTAGAACGTCACAGAGGAGAAGCTTGTTTTGTGAACTTATGGCCGGATGACATGCATACTCCGTGGGTTGGAAACTTTGAGCAACAGCAGGTCTTTCCGGACGGGCAGGAATCGGAAAAGAACTTTCGGGTGGTGCTTGCCGAATATGATAGGCAAATAGGACGTTTGCTGCGTGAAATTAAAAATATGAATCTTGAAAACAATACCATTGTCATTTTTACCAGTGACAACGGGCCTGCACCCAGTTTCAAGGGAAGCCGGGCCGGTAATATGAGAGGATGTAAAGCTTCATTGTTCGAGGGAGGTATACATATGCCCTTTATAATATGGGATACAAAAGGCGAAATTCCTTCGGGGAAAACGGACGATACTACGGTGGTCAGCGCTCTGGATTTGTACAAGAGTTTGAGTTCACTTGCTGGAATCAAATTGCCTGCTGATTGTAAAAGTGATGGCATGGACATGAGTGCGGCTTTGAAAGGGGTTCCGCAGGAAAGGAGAGAACCTCTCTTTTGGGAATATAGAAGAAATGAAAGCAAAGCATTCCCCCGGCCTGCAGACAAAGATGTCAGTCCGGCTATTGCGGTGCGGTATGGCAAGTGGAAACTGTTGGTTGATAAAGACAGTACAAATGTCTTATTGTATGATTTGGAGGATAATTTGAGGGAAAACGTTGATTTAAGCAAGAAACATCCTCAGGTGGCAAGTCGGTTGAGTAAATTGGCTCTTGAGTGGTGGAATTCTTTACCGGAATTTTGACCTTATATAATAGTATGTAATACTAATTGAAATACAAAAAATGAGAAAGAGTTATTTCTTGTGCGGAACATCCGCCTTGTCGATGTTGTCTGCTATGCCGTGTATGGCAGACGAAACAATACGAACCAGCAAAGAAACTGATGAAAGACCTAATATTGTACTTATTATGGCAGATGACATGGGATATTCGGATGTTGGGTGTTATGGCGGTGAGATTCCGACTCCCAATATTGACCGGTTGGCACAAAAGGGAGTACGATATACGCAGTTTTATAATTCTGGACGTTCTTGTCCTACCCGTGCCAGCTTGCTGACCGGACTTTATCCGCAGCAGGCCGGCATCGGAGCTATGTCTGAAGATCCCGGCATCAAGAAAGGAGAAAAACATCCGGAAAATAGAGGAGTCCATGGTTATATGGGTTTTCTCAACCGTAATTGTGTGACAATTGCTGAGGTGCTGAAAGAGGCTGGCTATCATACATACATGACAGGCAAATGGCATGTTGGGATGCATGGCAAGGAAAAGTGGCCGTTGCAGAGGGGATTTGAGCATTTTTATGGAATACTGGCCGGTGCTTCCAGCTATTTGAAACCTCAGGGCGGACGGGGCTTGACTCTGGATAATACGAATTTGCCTGCTCCTCAATCCCCCTATTATACAACGGATGCTTTTACTGATTATGCCATTCGGTTTATAGATGAACAGACGGATGATAATCCGTTCTTTCTTTACTTGGCGTACAATGCTCCCCATTGGCCGCTACATGCCAAAGACAAGGATTTGGAAAAGTTTGCAGGCAAATATGACAAGGGATGGGAAGCCGTTCGTGAAGAGCGTTACCGGAAAATGGTTGAATTGGGTATAGTCAATCCTGATTGGAAATTGGCCGAATGGGAATCTCGTGCCTGGAATGAGCTTACGGAAGCAGAACGTGATAGTTCGTCCTTGCGGATGTCTGTTTATGCCGCCCAAGTTTACTGCATGGATTATAACATTGGAAAGTTGATTGATTATCTGGAAGAAGAAGGTAAGCTTGACAATACTCTTATACTTTTTCTCTCGGATAATGGGGCATGTGCAGAACCTTATTCGGAAAAAGGTTTCGGAAGCACAAGTGAGATTAATAAGCTTGACAGCTGGGTTCATCCTTCTTATGGACTGCCTTGGGCACAGGTTAGCAATACACCGTACCGGAAATATAAAGTACGGGCCTATGAAGGAGGCATTGCTACCCCATTGATTATTTCCTGGCCGGAAGTGCTTGGAAAGTATAGCAACCAGATAAGAAGAAACGTAGGTTTTGTTCCTGATATCATGGCTACATTTGTAGAGGTTGCCAGAGCAGAATATCCGACAACTTATCATGACGGAAATTCGATTATTCCTATGGCAGGAACTAGCTTGATGTCAACGGTTCATAATCCTGATAAACAAATACATGAATATATCTTCGGTGAACACTTCAATAATTGTTTTGTACGGTGGAAAAATTGGAAAGCTGTAAAGGATGAAAAAATGAAGGAGTGGGAACTGTATGATATTGAAAAAGACAGAACTGAGTGGAATAATGTAGCTGCTGAGTATCCGGATGTGCTGAAGAAGATGGTCCGGAAATGGGAGGAGTGGGCGAACGAATGCTACATCTTCCCTAAAAGGCTGAACTAAACCATCGTTTCCAACAAAGTTTAGTTGTTCTATCCCCATTTGCTTGCACTTTTTTGATAGTTTGATAATAATCAATCTGTTATGTGTGTAAGCAGGATTTTTTACTTCCATATTATTTCTACTAATTCAGTGAGTATAAGTGTATTACAGGTGGAGGTAACTGTGGAAGTAATAGTGTAAGCAGATTTATCTTCCACTTCTTTTATATAACTGTTCCGTTGTATGGTAAAAGTATAATGTATTAGTTCATAGTATTGAACACTTTGTTTCATACCTATAGAACAAAGTGTTTTCTATAAGGAAACAAGTTGTTCCTAATAGTGAAACGAACTGTTTCAAGGTATGGAACACTTTGTTTCATCAAGACAAACAGACCATTTGACGGTTACAACGGGTTTCCGGTTATAGATTGGGGGCTGTCATTAGTAGATTTAGTCATTAAATAAAAAACATTATGAATTTGAAAGTGAAAAACAAAACCTTGTTTTTATGCCTTCCGGCATTATTGAACATGCCTTTTTTCGGACTCTCTGCATTCGGAGCGAATACGGAGAAAGGTAATGATAAGGGGAACGGGCCGAAGCGTCCTAATATTCTTGTCCTGCTGACGGACGACCAGACTTTCAGCACTATCCATGCTTGGGGTAACGGTACAATCCAGACCCCGAATATGGACCGGCTTGTCAGCCGTGGTATATCATTCACCCAAACTCACGTAATGGGAGGTTTCAATGGTGCTATTTCGCAGCCCAGCCGTGCAATGCTTCTTACCGGGCGTGGTTTGATGGATATACATCGCAATGGCGGCGTTATTCCGGAAAATGAAAGAACTTTTCCGGAACTATTCCGTGAGAATGGCTACACGACTTTTGCAACTGGTAAATGGCACAGTGACAATGCCTCGTTTACCCGTTCGTTTTCTACAGGTGCAAACCTTTTTTTCGGTGGAATGCATCCTTACGGGAAATACAATGAACTGGGACATCGGTGCCCTTACCTGCATCAGTACGATCCGGCAGGGAAGTACAATAATACCAACGGTAAATGGGTGGATGCGTCACTCAATACCTTTTCGTCCGAATTATATGCCGATGCTGCTATCAGATTTCTTGAAGCTAAGGCGTCGGACGACACTCCTTTTTTGATGTATGTTGCATTTACTTCGCCTCATGATCCGCGCAATGTGTTGCCTCACTACGGACATAAATACGCTAGTACTGAGGTTCCGATGCCCGAGAATTTTGTTGCACAACACCCATTTGACAACGGTGACCTTAATGAACGCGATGAAAAGTTGCTTTCCACTCCTCGCATTTCGGCTCAGGTACTTACTGAAAGGGCTAATTATTATGGCATGGTGAGCGAAGTGGATTTTCAGATAGGACGTATCCTTGATGTACTTGAAAGCAGTGGCAAGGTTGATAATACCATCATTGTTTTTACGTCGGACAACGGTCTTTGTGTCGGGGAACATGGGCTGCTGGGCAAGCAGAACTTGTATGAAGCAGCAGTGAGAGTACCTTTGGTAATATGCGGTCCCGGCATTCCACAGAATGCGATGTGTGATGCTTATTGTTATCTTTATGATATTTATCCCACTCTTTGTGAGCTTGCGGATATAGAAGTGCCGCCTACTGTTAAAGGCCTTTCATTGGCACAAACCATACAGAACCCCATGGTAAAAAAACGCGAGGACATACTATTGGCATACATCAACCTCCAGCGTGCCATTAAAAAGGATAACTTTAAACTTATACTCTACAATGTTGGAGGGCAACGTCATCCTCAGCTTTTCGACCTTGAGGCCGACCCGATGGAGATGAACAACCTTTATGATGATCCTAACTACAGCAAAAAGCGCGACGAACTTACCGCATTGCTTTATGCCCGGATGAAAGCTGTCGGTGACTTTTGTGATCCAGCAAAACCGGATTGGGGATATCCAGTAAAACTGAAATGGAATCAGGTTATTCAAGTTAATCCGTGAAGCCAGTGCTTGGGAGAAGTTATAAAAATGCCTTAACACGCTCTTTTATAGATGGGGAGTACGGTATTGGTACAGAAAAGTACGAATTCCTACTTTTCCCTATAGTGATGCTTTTATGGCTGGAATCCGTACTCAGGATGTACTTATTCAGTCTATATTTGCACCATCAAATCATGATGAGAAACACATATCGCGAATATGAGTAGTTAATTAAATCTTAAGTATTATGAAAGTAATAACCGGTTCTTTTAGTTTCTGAATTTTAGAATTAATAAGTTTAATCATTAAATCAAGACTTGTATGATTTTTGAAAAGTATAAACCACTGATTTTAGGTTTATGGGCTTTGTTTTCCTTCTCTGTATATAGTGGAAATATATATGCCAAACAAACCGAAAATACTACTGTTCCTCAGCCGGTACAAAATGCAACGGTAAAAGGTGTGGTAAAAGATGCGACAGGAGAACCTCTGATTGGGGTGAGTGTAGTTGTCAAAGGAACCACCAATGGTGCCGTAACAGATGTAAATGGTAATTTCTCGATTGCATGTAGTGCAAATGATATTTTGGTATTTTCATATATTGGTTATGATAAAATAGAGGTGAAGGCAGGAAATGCTTCTTTCCATACAATTACTATGAAAGAAGATAGTGAATTGCTGGATGAAGTAATTGTCATTGGTTACGGTACGACTACCCGTAAACATGTAATTGGCGCAGTAGACCAGATTCGTGATGATGTGATAAAGGATCGTCCTGTAGCCAATATAACTCAAGCATTACAAGGTGCGACGCCAAGTCTATCTATACAACAACGCAACATGAATCCTAATAATAATAATATTAATATTAATATCCGTGGAGTCAGTTCTATGAATAACAATGATCCCTTGGTTGTGATTGATGGCATGGCAGCAAATGATATTAATGCAATGAATCTGCTTAATCCGAATGATATAGAGTCCGTTTCTGTTTTGAAGGATGCGGGTACGGCGGCCATCTATGGCTCTCGTTCGGCAAATGGAGTTATCTTAATTACAACTAAGCAGGGACGAACTGATATGAAACCGGTTGTTACGTTTACTGCATCTGTAGGAAATCAAAATCCTGATATATTATTAAAACCTGTATCAGGATATCAGAATGCATTGTTACGGAATGATTCATATGTGAATGCTGGGAAAGATCCTATTTATACTCCAGAACAGATTCATGAGTTTGCAAAAGGAGATAGTGAATGGGGATATAAAGCCATTATGAAGAATGCATTGCAGCAGAACTATAATATTAATGTGCAAGGTGGCTCGAAAGTGACAACATATAATGTGTCTTTTGGCTACTATGATCAGGAAAGCAACTTTAAAGGACAAGATTTTGGTATCAAGAAATATAATTTCCGAAGTAATCTGACTTCTGAAATCCAGCGTTTAAAGTTAAAGGTTCTTCTTGCTTATGATAGAAATGAGGGACGCTCGGATAGAGGAGATATGCAGTTGGCAGACGTTATGCGTGTTCCAACCTATAATACTTATTCACTGTATCCAGATGAGGATGGCAAGTATTATAATAATGAAATAACGACCGGTGGTAATTATTTGGCTAGATTGAGGCATGGTGGACTGACAACTAATGACAAAGACCATTTTCAGGGAATTGTTTCTGGTGATCTGAAAATCTGGCAAGGACTGAAATTGAGAGGTGTTGTTGGTTATGATATTATTTCAGAGCATCGATTGATTAAGAGAAGATATTACCCGGTATATAAATATTTAAATAAAGATCAGATTGCTAATGCTGGACAAAGTAAAAATTATAGTATTCAGGATTATAACAATAAAGCAACAATGCTGAACTTGCAATTTTTCCTTGATTACAATCATACTTATAATGATGTGCATCAAGTGACGGGTTTATTTGGATTTACATCTGAATCTTTCCGTAGTGAAAAAAATGAAATCAGACGTAATTTTGTCGATCCAGACCTTTATCAGGATACAGATGATACAGTTTATGAAACTTCAAGTTACAATACTCCGAATGGTTTCCGTGAACGTGCTTTGCATTCATGGCTGGGAAGATTAGGATATTCCTATAAAGATAAGTATTATGCAGAAGTGAATGCTCGCTATGATGGTTCTTCCCGTTTTGCAAAAGATAATCGTTGGGGCTTTTTTCCATCAATGTCCTTAGGATGGAGAATATCTGAAGAGAACTTTTTGTCATTTTGGAAGGACAAAGTAGGAGATATGAAAATCCGTGGTTCGTATGGTTTGTTAGGTTCACAAACTGTTGATGATTATCAGTACTTGACTACCTATAAAGTAAATTCAGATCAGTATGGTTTTAACAATTCTTCTGTAACAGGTACAGGATTTACATTTGGAAATTCTGAATTGTCTTGGGAGAAAACCAAAACCTTTAATATTGGTTTTGATGCTTCTTTTTTGAAAAATGCATTGAATGTTACTTTTGATGTATTCCAAAAGAATACTTCAGATATTTTATTGACACCATTAAGTCCCGGCACATTAGGAGGGGCTGTCCCAAAAGCTAATATTGGTAAGGTGCGCAATAATGGTTGGGAACTTACTGTTAACTATAGATTCAAGCATAAAGATTTTTCTCATTTGTTCGGCTTCAATATCGGAGATTCCCGTAACAAGGTACTGGAATATGGGGATGAGTCTGTAAAGCTGACTGATGGTGTTGAACGAATCATTAGAGAGGGGGAAGCCATTAATAGTTATTATGGATTCCGGACTGATGGACTGTTCCAGACTGAAGAGGAAATCCAGAATTCTCCGAAATTCGAGGGAGTAAAATTGCAACCGGGAGATGTGAAATACGTTGATATAGATAAGAATGGAGTAATAAATGATGATGACCGGGTTGTACTTGGAAATGCTTTCCCGCGTTATGTCTTTGGGTTTAATTATAATTTCAGTTGGAAAGGTCTTGACTTCAGTATGTTGTGGCAAGGAGTTGGAAAACGTGATATGGCCCTCCGGGGAGAAATGATTGAGGCTTTCCATGGAAGTTATTCATATGTGATATATGAGCACCAACTGGACTATTGGACTCCGGACAATAGGGATGCCAGATATCCTCGGTTGATAAACGTGGCTTCGTCATCTTATCAGCACAACTATAAACATTCATCGGATAGAAACTTATATAATGCTGCTTATCTTCGTTTGAAAGATATACAGATTGGTTATACAATACCTGCTTCCTATACGAAAAAAATAGGAATGAAAAAGGTTAGAGTGTTTTTGAATGGTCAGAATTTATTGACATTTACTAAGAACAAGTTCATTGATCCGGAATCAACTGAATTTGGTAACAGTATGGATACTAGCAGTGCCAATAGTGGACGAAATTATCCGACCTTGAAATATTTTGGTGGTGGAATTGAAATTCAATTTTGAAAATGATTAAATGTAATATAAATTATGAAAGCAATATTATTTAGATATTCATCCTGGTGTCTATCCTTATTTTGCATGCTGTCAATGTTGAGCTGCGTCGAACTGGATGTGATTCCTACTGACAAATATACGGATGAGACTTATTGGACTTCTGAAGCAAATGCATCGGCTTTGCTGAATATGGCTTACAAGCAAATGAATTCGGCAGATTGGCTCTTTCGCGATGAAAGATTGAGTGACAATCTCTATAATGGTTATGGAGGTGATGCTGTGAAGACTATTGGCAATGGACAAGCAACGTCATCTACTGCTCTTTTTGATGATGTGTGGAAAAGTATATATAGCGGCATTAAAACGGCGCATACTCTTTTGGAGAATATAGACCGTGTGCCTATGGACGAAGGTCGTAAAAACCGGATGAAAGCGGAAGCACGATTTGTCAGGGCATTCTTATTCTTTCAAGCAACAAACTGGTACGGAGATGTTCCTTTCTTTACGGAGGATATCGATGAGGCAACTGCAAAGACTATTTCTCCTACAACTCAGTCTGAAATTGTAGCTTGGATACATAAAGAATTGGAGGAAATAGCGGAGATACTTCCTACAAAGGAAGAGTATGACGTTACAGATAGAGGCCGAATTACTGCTGGTGCGGCGATGGCAATGAATGCAAGAATTGCATTGAACTTCAATGAATGGGAAAAGGTTGTGCAATATACAGAAAAGCTTATTAATACAGATAATTACGGTAAGTATGAACTTTTCCCTGATTACCAGAAACTCTTTTTCAAGGAAAATGAATACAACTCAGAAATCATTCTGGATATTCAGTATGTTCCCGAAAAACGAACTTGGGGTAATATTTCTACTTATGTTCCTTTTAGTCTACCGCTGGTACAGTACGTATTGGCAAGCCCGACTCAAAGCTTGGTAGATACTTATTTAATGAAGGATGGCAGTAAATGGGATGAAAGTAAGGGGGATTATGTTGACCGTGACCCACGTTTTGATATGACTATTGTGCATCATGGCAGTGTCATTGAGGATAAAGAAGGCAATGCGATTACTGTAAATGTGGATCCGAATGATCCTAAAAATAATACGTTGGATAAGATCGGACGCGAAAACGGAGGACATACCGGATACTTTTATCGCAAATATTATGATACAAATCAAGAGGCATGGACTACTGGTACCTCATGGCAGTGTAATATCAATCTCATAACATTGCGTTTTGCCGATGTCCTATTGATGTATGCAGAGGCTAAAAATGAACTTGGTGAAATGAATTCAGATATCTGGGACAAGACTATCAAGCGGCTTCGTCAGAGGGCAGGATTTGATAATACTTCGGCGGCAATGGATTATCCTGCTAATGGAGATTTACGCCAGATTATTAGGGATGAACGTCGTGTTGAACTTGCTTTGGAAGGAACCCGCATCTATGATATCCGTCGTTGGAAGATTGCTGAAACTGTGTTGAATGAACCGGTTAGGGGTGCAAAATTTAAATTGAATGAAGGTAAATTGGAGTATTTTACTTATCGTGATAGAAGCTTTAATAAGGATCGTGATTATCTATGGGCTATTCCGAGACAGCAATTGGTGATTAATCCTAATTTGGGGCAAAACCCTGGTTATTGATTTTATTAATTAAATTTTGAAAAGATGAGAAATAGTTTATTGTTTATCCTTATAGCATCGCTTTGGGGAATAATGATGATTTTTGTGGGGTGCGATGATACCAAAGAATTTGAAGATTTGAATGTTACGGCAGTAGAAGCTCTTATAGTACCGATAGATAATAGCCGTATTGATCTGCAATCATCGGGTAATGTCTTGTTTGAATGGGAAGAGGCTGAGGCGCAAGATGGTTATAGCCTTGTGTATTATGATGTGTTGTTTGACAAAGCGGAAGGGAATTTCTCTTCTCCGGTCCATATTCAAGCTTCTGACAACAAGAGTTTGAGTACTGGAGCTACAATTACACCAACTGTGTTGAATAGCATTGCAGAAAAAGCGGGTGCCGCTGCCGGGCAAGAGGTTACGCTAAAGTGGACTGTACGTTCTAATAGAGGAGTTAAAACTGCTTTGGCTACACAGAGCCGTACTATAACTATCATAAGAAAACCATAGTTAATGATTGTGATGCGAACGAACTTCTTCTTGAGACTGTTTTTGGTTTTTAATTTTATCATTGGCGTCAGTTTGGCTGGTTGTAATGTGGAGAATAATGAAAAAAACAGTGGAATGGAGAAAAATGTCTGTTTAGAGAGAGCCCGGATACTTCTGGACTCCCTCTATCAGAACTATTCTATTCCGAATTCGTGCTTGCTGCGGGAAACATTTCCTTTTGACAAAGCTTCTGAAAAGATTTTGTTTGATAAACGGAACAGCATTCCCAAAGACTATTCTTATTTATGGCCTTATTCGGGTACCTTCTCAGCTGTGAATGCTTTATACGAGGCTACACGGGATAAAAAACTTTATAGATTGTTGAAGGAAAAAGTATTGTCCGGTTTAGAAGAATATTATGATATAAAAAGAGAACCACATGCCTATGCGTCGTATGTGACGTTTGTTCATCAATCGGATCGTTATTATGATGATAATATATGGATAGGCATTGAGTTTACAAATCTGTATATGTTAACAAGGGATAAGGAGTACTTGGGCAAAGCCAAGATGATTTGGAGTTTTATTCTTAGTGGCATGGATGATACATTTGATGGAGGCATCTATTGGTGTGAACAAAAGAAGTTTTCAAAGAATACTTGTACCAATGCTCCTGCTTCGGTGCTTGCATTCAAACTTTTTGAAGCAACTCAAGACAGTACTTATTTTTATCAGGGAAAGGAAATGTATAGTTGGACAAAGGAACATCTTCAAGACAAGACTGATTATTTGTATTTTGATCGGATAAATATTGACGGAAGTGTTGGACCGGCAAAGCATGCTTATAATAGCGGACAAATGATGCAGTCTGCGGCGATTCAATATAAGTTGACAAAAGATACGGTATATCTTATCGATGCCCAGAAAATAGCAAAGTCATGTTATGATTATTTTTTTAGAGACTATGTAACGGCAAGTGGAAAGCAGATCCGTTTATTGAAAAAGGGAGATGTATGGTTTTCTGCCGTTATGTTACGAGGTTTTGCAGAGTTATATAGTTTGGATAAAAATGATATGTATGTGACGGAATTTGCTAAAAGTCTGGATTATGCATGGCTTCATGCAAGAGATGAATATGGCTTGTTTGGTGTGGATTATAGTGGAGAATGTTGCGACCCGAAAAAATGGTTGTTGACGCAGGCTGCTATGGTAGAAATGTATGCACGCCTTGCAATCTTAAATTGTAATCTATAAATTATAAAGAAAAAATGAAAAATAGAAGTATTAGTTTTTATATATTGGCCATGGTATTGGCTACTGGAAGCAATGCTCAGGCTTCAGATTATGTATTGTCCAAAGATAATACACATGTAGCTACTACAGCTCTAAAATATAAGACCAAACGCCCTTTACTTCAAGATAGACTATTTGTTTCTCAAGCTGTAGAGGCCGAAATACGCAGAATTAAAAGTGAGTTGACTAATCCTAAACTGGCGTGGATGTTTGAAAATTGTTTCCCGAATACGTTAGATACTACAGTGCGTTATAGGAAAACAGATGGTAAGGATGATACGGTTGTCTATACTGGAGATATACATGCTATGTGGCTTCGTGATTCGGGTGCGCAAGTATGGCCTTATGTACAGCTGGCTAATCAAGATCCAGAGTTGAAGGCGATGCTTGCAGGGGTTATTCGGCGGCAGTTCAAGTGCATTAATATAGATCCCTATGCGAATGCATTTTTGGACCCTTATGACCCCAATCCGGATCATCAGTGGATGCGGGATATGACTGACATGAAAGAGGGGTTGCACGAAAGGAAATGGGAAATAGATTCTCTTTGTTATCCTCTACGATTGGCTTATCATTATTGGAAAACGACTGGTGATATAAGTATATTTGATGAAGAATGGCTACAAGCTATTGAAAATATTCTGAAAACTTTTAAGGAGCAACAACGTAAAAATGGAGTAGGTCCTTATAGATTTCAGCGTAGAACAGAACGGCAATTGGATACAATGAACAATAATGGATTGGGTAATCCAGTGAATCCAGTTGGCTTGATTGTATCTTGTTTCAGACCTTCAGATGATGCGACAACTTATCAATTCTTGATTCCATCTAATTTCTTTGCAGTAACATCTTTGCGTAAGGCTGCTGAGATTTTGGTAACAGTGAATAAGGAAACGGCTATGTCTGAGGAGTGTGTGCATTTGGCACAGGAAGTGGAGGATGCTCTTAGGAGATATGCGGTCTGCAATCATCCCCAGTATGGACAGATATATGCATTTGAAGTCGATGGTTTTGGAAATCAATATTTGATGGATGACTCTAATGCTCCGAGTCTTTTGTCAATGGCATATTTGGGAGATGTGGATGTCAATGATCCTATATATCAGAATACACGGAAGTTTGTGTGGAGTAAGGATAATCCTTATTTCTTCAAGGGAACGGCTGGTGAAGGAATAGGTGGTCCCCATATTGGCTATGATATGATATGGCCCATGAGTATTATGATGAAAGCATTTACGAGCCAGGATGATAAGGAAATTGTATGGTGTGTTAAGACGCTTATGAATACAGATGCAGATACAGGTTTCATACACGAATCTTTTCATAAGGATAATCCTGCTAATTTTACTCGTGCATGGTTTGCATGGCAAAATACACTGTTTGGTGAGTTAATATTGAAACTGGTGAATGAAGGTAAGACTGATTTACTGAACAGTATTCAATAAGGGATTGCTATAGTTATAGACATAATTACTATTATAGAATTTATAAACACTTAATAATATTGGTATCAGATGAAAACTAAATTAATATTTATTGCATTCTTATTTTTAAGTATATCTATGTCGGCTCAGTGGAAACCTGCAGGTGATAAGATTAAGACTGCATGGGCGGAAACGCTTAATCTTGATAATATACTTTCGGAATATCCCCGTCCTATTATGGAACGGGACAGCTGGTTGAACCTTAACGGGTTATGGGAATATGCGATTTTACCCTTCGGACAAAAAGAACCACAAAAATTTGATGGAAAGATACTTGTTCCTTTTGCTGTTGAATCAAGTCTTTCTGGTGTGCAGAAAGAATTGGGTAAAGAGAAAGAATTGTGGTATAAGAGAACTTTCAATATTCCTTCTAGCTGGAGAGGTAAGAATATTCTTTTACATTTTGGAGCAGTTGACTGGAAAGCGGAGATATATTTGAATGATGTGAAAATTGGTACACATACAGGGGGATATGTACCGTTTAAATTTGATATAACTCCTTTTTTGACATCAGGTAGCCAGAAGCTTGTAGTGAAGGTTTGGGATCCTACAAATGAATCGTATATACCTAGAGGGAAACAAGTAAAGAATCCCCATGCTATTTGGTACACTCCGGTTTCTGGTATTTGGCAAACGGTATGGTTAGAGCCGGTAAGTAGCAAATATATATCTAATGTAGTTTCTGTTGCAGATATTGATAATAAGAACTTGAAAGTGAAAGTTGGTACACAAAACACTACATCGTCGGATGTCGTGCAGATTGTATTGAAGGAACAGAATACCATAGTGGCAATGACTAAGGGTGTTGTAGGGGAAACATTGGAACTTGCTCTTGCAGATGTTAAGTTATGGTCTCCGGAATCTCCCTTCTTATATGATTTGGAGGTAACTTTGTTAGATAAGGGGAAGAAGACTGATAAAGTTAAGAGTTATGCTGCAATGCGTAAAATCTCAATGCATAAGGATAAGGATGGTATTATGCGTATGCAGCTCAATAATAAAGACTGTTTCCAGTTTGGTCCCTTGGATCAAGGTTGGTGGCCAGATGGATTATATACAGCTCCGACAGACGAAGCTCTGGCATATGATATTGAGAAAACGAAAGATTGGGGGTTCAATATGATTCGTAAGCATATAAAGGTAGAGCCTGCACGCTGGTATACGCATTGCGATCGTCTAGGTATTCTTGTGTGGCAAGATATGCCGAGTGGTGATAATTCTCCTAAATGGATTCAATATAATTATTTTGATGGTAAGGAGAACGAACGCTCCATTGAATCAGAAGAGAATTTTAAGAAAGAATGGAGAGAAATAATGGACTATCTTATGCCATATCCCTCTATTGTTGTTTGGGTTCCTTTCAATGAGGCTTGGGGACAATTCAAAACAAAAGAAATAGCAGAATGGACAGAGTATTATGACCCTTCCCGATTGGTAAATGCTGCTAGTGGTGGTAATCATTATTATAAGGTGGGTGATATTTTGGATATACATCGGTATCCCCGGCCGGAGTTGATGATGTATGAACCCACTCAGGTAAATGTGGTTGGGGAATATGGTGGTATTGGCTTACCTATGAAGGGGCACCTTTGGCAACCTAATAAGAACTGGGGATATGTGCAGTTTAAAAACACTAAAGAAGTTACTGATGAATATGTAAAGTTTGGGGAAAGCTTGCTTGAACTTGTCCCTAGAGGGGTGTCGGGTGCTGTTTATACACAAACGACCGATGTTGAGGTGGAAGTGAATGGACTGATGACTTATGATCGCAAGGCCATAAAAATAGAGGAAGAAAGAGTTAGAGAAATTAATAAAAAAATATGTAACTCTTTATCTGCAGAATAAAGGTATAATATTGATAATTTAGATATGGATGTTATGAATATCTGTAAAACGCAATT
Organism: Bacteroides sp. AF25-38AC; assembly: GCF_003602995.1. NCBI lineage: Bacteria > Pseudomonadati > Bacteroidota > Bacteroidia > Bacteroidales > Bacteroidaceae > Bacteroides > Bacteroides sp. AF25-38AC. The sequence continues at coordinate 21,986 of NZ_QTMD01000019.1, forward strand.
GTTGGTGATGGCTGGTGTAACTCTTTCGAGTATATCCGCGGTAGCCCAGAATACACTTCCCAATATTATTTTGGTTATAGCTGATGATTGCCGTATGGGGGATCTCGGTTGCTATGGGAGTCCGGATGCCGTAACTCCTAATATTGATAGAATTGCATCTGAAGGTTTGAAATTCAACCGATTTTTTCAGGCTACGGCTATGAGCTCCCCTACCAGACATTGTTTGTTGACAGGACTTTATCCAGTGAAGTCGGGTGCATATCCTAATCATACATTTATTGATGAAGGAGTTAAGACGCTTCCGTATTATTTGAAAAAGGCAGGTTATCGGGTAGCCATGCAAGGTAAACGGCATATTGCTCCTTTGGAGGCATTCCCTTTTGAGTATTTGAGTGGTGACTATAAAAATCTGAATATTCCGGATTTAGAGCTTTTTATTGCTGATGTTGCAGTAAAGAAACAAGCTTTCTTTTTGTATCTGGCTTCAAATGATCCACACTCTCCTTGGACAAGAGGCAATCGGTCGCTTTTTGATGCAGAGAAGTTGACGCTTCCTCCAACACTTGTCGATACAAAAGAGACAAGGAAGAATTATGCTAATTATCTTGCCGAAATTAATCAGCTGGATACGGATGTTGGCAAAATTGATGCACTTATTAAGAAATATAATCTGGATGAAAACACAGTGTTTATATTTACAAGTGAACAAGGGCATCAATTTCCGTTTGCCAAATGGACTTGTTATGATGCTGGTTTGCAAACTGGCTTTATTGTACGTTGGAAAGGGGTCACTATGCCTGGAAGTGAAACGGATGCCATGTGTGAATATGTAGATGTCACACCTACCCTGCTTGATATTGCTGGTGCATCAGTGCCCAAAGGTCTTGATGGAAAAAGTTTTCTGCCTGTGATAAAAGGAAAAAAGACAAATAAGGAATATGTATTTGGCATACAAACAACGAGGGGCATTGCGAATGGGGCAGATTATTACGGTATTCGCAGTGTGAGAAATGACAAATTCAGCTATATATTAAATTTAACTCCGGAGGTGCCTTTCCAGAATATAATCACTCGCAAACAAGATCCTGTATGGTTTTCATGGATAAATGAAGCGGAAAATGATATATTTGCAAAACAGCAAATCCATAAATATCAATATCGTCCTAAAGAAGAATTATATGATATAATAAACGACCCTTATCAAATGCATAACTTGATTGATGATGTAAAATATGCATCTGAAGTGAAAAAGTTGCGTCGGCAATTGCAGAGATGGATGGACTCACAAGGTGATAAGGGGCAAGAAACTGAAATGAGAGCTTTGGAGCATAAATGGAATCCCAAGAAACATTAAAAATACAATAAGATGAAACTTGTCAAATATATTATCTTGCTAAATATGCTATGCGTTTTAGTTGGTTGTTCTGTCGCTAAAAAATCGAACCGATTGACTGATTATGTTAATCCCTTTATCGGAACTGCAACTTTGTGGGATAGTACTGAATTAGGGTATAAGCCAACCAGACGGGCGTGGGGAGCTGAAGTCTATCCAGGTGCCTCTTTGCCGAACTCAATGGTACAAGTAACTCCCGTAACAATGTGGCGGAGTGGTTCGGGTTACCAATATGAAGATACTGTTATATATGCTTTTGTACATACTAGTAAGGGACATTGGAATCTCTGTTATGTTCCATTTATTGGTGTTAGTGGAGAAGTGGAACCTAAGACGTATTATTCCAGTTATAGTCATGAACATGAATCGGCCAGTCCCGGTTATTATCAAGTTTACCTTGAAAAATATGATATAAATGCTGAGGTAACTTCTACATTGCGTTGTGCCTATCATAAATATACCTATAAGGACGGTAAGAATAAAAAACTCTTGGCTGATCTTGCTCGTTCGAATGAACATGTAAAAGATTGGAAATTGGAAAAAAGGGATAATAATGTTTTTATAGGATATCAGAAAGCCGGATCTACTTTCTACTTCTATGCGGTAACTAATCATAAAATTCGTAATATAGAATCCTTGAAAGATGATGAAACAGAAGTTAGTGTTGTGAATTTCTTAGATAATGATGATATAGCGGAACCGCTTGAGCTAAAAGTGGGATTTTCTTATGTCAGTGTAGAAAATGCCAAAGAAAATTTAGAAAGTGAAATGTTGGCTAAGAGTTTTAGTCAGGTAAGAACTGAAGCAGAGGAATCATGGGAAAAATTGTTGTCTAAGATACGTGTAATTGGAGGTACGGAAGAAGAAAAAGAGACATTCTATTCTACTTTTTACCGCTCGTTCCTATGGCCCATTCTTCTTAGTGATGCAAATGGAGAATTTGTGGATGCAAATGGAAATACCGTAAATAAAGGTTTTCGCTATTATAGCAATCCATCTTTTTGGGATGATTATCGTAATAAATTGATTTTATTGGGAATGATTTCACCTGATGTGGCAACAGATGTTATAAAATCAATAACGGATAGAGGAAAAATCGGTGGGTTTATGCCTACCTTTTTCCACGGTGATCATGCGTCAACATTTGTAACAGGTAGTTATTTGAGGGGAATACGTGATTTTGATGTACAGGCAGCTTATGAATTATTGCTTAATAATGCTTTTGTGGAAGGTAGTGGTAAAGGTCCAATGGGGGGGAGACGTTTCATTAAAGAATATATGGAGCAAGGATGGATTTCGGAAGATGATATTACGAACCCTAAATTGGAAACTGTAGCTAAAGCTGCTGTAACTAAAACACAAGAGTATGCTTATGATGACTACGCTACTGCACTTTTAGCTAAAGAGTTGGGCGATAGCGAAAACTATGAAAAATTAATGAAAAGGACTGATAGTTACAAACATCTTTTCGACCCCTCAACCCAGTTTATGCGCGGACGTTTGAAAGATGGAACATGGATTACACCATTTGATCCTAAAAGACCTTTTTATGAATATATGTACCGTGAAGCGAATGGTTGGCAATCTACATTCTTTGCTCCGCATGATTCGGAGGGATTCATAGCACTTTATCCAAGTAAGAAAGCATTTGAAAACAAGCTTGATTCTTTGTTTATGATCCCATGGGATGGGTATGAGGCTCATAATTTGACAACTTTTATTGGACAATATTGCCATGGAAACCAGCCGGGGCACAGTTCTATATATATGTATTATTTTGTGGATAAGCAGGAAAAAGCGCAGAAACTTTTGAATAGAGTTCTGAATGGTTATTATAGGATGGGACCTAAGAAATTGGCTTATTCTGGTATGGATGATGCTGGTGAGATGTCATCTTGGTATGTTTTGAATGCTATCGGTCTGTATACTTACTCGCCAGCTGATCCAGAATATATTGTGACTGTTCCTTTATTTGAGAAGGTTATTTTTAATCTGGATGGGACGGATTTCATAATAACTAGGAAAGGAGCTGGAGAGAAGATAAATGAGATTAGATATGGAGAGAAAATATTAGATAGTTATTTCATATCTCATAGTCAATTGAAAGAAGGTAAGGAACTGATAATCGTAACCAATTAAATATAAAATATAATGAATAAGTTATTACATACAACAGCTTTCGGGGCTTTAACATTGACTTCCATGTATGCTTATGCCCAGCAGGATAACCGTCCGAATATAATAGTAATTCTTGCCGATGATTTAGGCTACTCTGATATGGGGTGTTATGGAGGAGAAATTCAGACCCCCAACTTGGATAAGTTGGCACAAGAAGGGATAAGATTCAATAGTTTTTATAATGCAAGTCGTAGTTGTCCTACGCGGGCATCTTTACTTACTGGATTGTATCCTCATCAAGCGGGTATCGGACGGATGACATTTAATGATAACTTGCCGGGGTATAGAGGACAATTGACAGAGAATGGAGTTACTATAGCAGAGGTTCTGAAAGAGGCTGGTTACCAAACAGGAATGGTAGGTAAATGGCATATCGCTGAAACTCCATTGAAGTCTGACCAGCGTGAATGGCTTGCTCATCATGTGTACCATGAAGATTTTGCCGATAAGGCATGTTACCCGGTTAATCGTGGATTCGATGATTTTTATGGGATTATTTATGGCGTTGCAAATTATTTTGATCCATTCAGTTTAGTCAATGGTGACATTCCGGTAAGAAATGTACCTAAAGATTATTATATAACACGTGCCTTGTCTGATAGTGCTGTATCTTATGTAAATAGATATGCGAATGCAGATAAACCTTTTTTTCTTTATCTGTCGTATACCGCTCCTCATTGGCCGTTGCATGCTCTTCCTGAGGATATAAAAAAATATGAGAATACTTATAAAGTAGGATGGGACGCTATTAGGGAGAAACGTTATGAGAGAATGAAAGAACTGGGTATATTTTCAGGTGCAGATAATTTTCTGACTACTCGTCAAAGTCCTAAAAAATGGGAAGATAATCCGACTAAAGAATGGGATGCAAGAGCAATGGCTGTACATGCTGCCATGGTGGATAGAATGGATCAGGGAATTGGTGAACTGATAGATGCTTTAGAGAAGAATAATCAATTAGACAATACATTGATTTTGTTTTTGTCCGATAATGGTTGTAGTAGTGAGGTTTGTCAAAACTACAGCGAAGGAGAGAATGACCGTCCGGATATGACTCGCATTGGAGAAAAGATTATTTATCCTCGTAAGAAAGAAGTTTTGCCGGGTTCCGAGCTTTCTTATGCATCTATCGGGCCGATATGGGCTAATGTTGCTAATACGCCGTTCCGTTTTTGGAAAGCGAAATCTTATGAGGGAGGAATCAATACACCTTTGATAGCCTTCTGGCCCAAAGGTATAAATAAAGGAAAAGGGGGAATTACAAATCAGCCGGGACATGTAATAGATATAATGGCTACGTGCATTGACTTGGCAAAGGCCAAATATCCAAAAAAATATCAAGGCAATTCAATTCTTCCGTTGGAAGGTAAGAGTCTTGTTCCTATTTTAAAGGGTAGTAAAAGGAAGGGACATGAATATTTGGGCTTCGAACATTTCAATGAAAAAGCTCTTATTGCTAAAGACGGATGGAAAATAATTCAGCCAGGTAACAAAGCACAGTGGGAACTGTATAATCTTAATGAGGACAGAACCGAAATGCACAATGTTGCTGACAAATATCCAGATAGGTTAGCGAAGATGCAAAAACAATATGAAGAATGGGCGAAACGCTGTATGGTTGTTCCTTCTCCTAAATAATAAAACACTTGTGAAATAATTTGTATTGAATAATAACTATATTTGATTATGCAAAGTAATGTTAGGCAGAAAATCTTGGCAGGAGTTTCAGTTTCAGTTTCAGTTTTATCTTCTATCTCTGCACAGGAAGTAACGAAGGAGCCCAATATCATCATTATTATGGCAGATCAATTGCGTGTTGATTTGTTACAACGGGAAGGATATCCGCTGAACACGATGCCTTTTGCCGATAATCTGGCCAAAAATGGTACATGGTTTGACTGTGCTTATACCTCTGCTCCAGCCAGTGGTCCGGCACGTGTTTCAATGTTGACCGGAAGATTTCCGAGTGCGACCCATGTTAAGTCCAATCATAATATAAAAGATGCCTACTATACAAAGGATCTTTTTGATGTAGCTAAAGAAAAAGGATACACCACTGCTATGGTTGGAAAAAATCACTCACATCTTACTGCTGACCGGGTGGATTATTGGAGTCCGTATAATCACGGTGGACAGGAGTCAAGGAACAAGAGTGAGAAAGGAAAGGCTTTTGACCGGTATTTGGGAACTCTGGATATGTATGCCAGTATGGAACCATCCCCTTATGGAGTAGAAGCGCAGTTGCCTTATCGGATGGTAGATGATGCTTGTCATTGGATTGATTCGCATAAGGATAAACCTTTTCTGATGTGGTTTTCGATTGCTGAGCCTCATAATCCTTATCAAGTTTGCGAGCCCTATTATTCAATGTTTCCTCCAGAATCACTTCCTGAAATGGGAAGTTCAGCCAAAGATTTAAATACTAAAGGCGAGGAATATCAATTATTAGCCGAAATGATGGCACAAGGGCATGTCGGATATAGGGAAAATCTGCAGCGCTTACGTTCAAATTATCACGGAATGTTGCGTATGATAGATGACCAATTGTCACGCTTTGTCGGGGAACTGAAGAAAAACGGAGTATATGATAATACGATAATTATATTTGTTGCAGATCATGGTGACTATGTAGGCGAATACGGTTTAATGAAAAAAGGGGTAGGACTTGATGATGTTCTTACGCGTATTCCTATGCAGTGGACTGGTCCTGGTATTAAAGCATCTGCTATTCCTCACAATGCTCATGTGAGTATTATTGATATTTTTCCTACTATTTGTGAAATAATAGGAGCTGAAATTCCAATGGGAGTGCAGGGACGTAGTCTTTGGCCGCTCTTACAAGGGAAAGAATATCCGGAACAAGAATTCAGAAGCGTCATGGCTCAAGATGGATTTGGCGGAATGTATTATACGAAGGTGGATGCCACGGACTATAGGGAAGAGGGGGCAGTAGGTAAAAAGGGATTATTTTTTGATGAACTTAATACATGGACACAAAGTGGAACGATGCGCATGCTCCGGAAGGGGGATTGGAAACTGGTTTATGATATGAATGCTAATGGTCAACTTTATAATCTCAAAGCGGATCCTTCAGAACTGAATAATTTGTTTTCTGACAAGAAATTTAATAAAGTAAAAAATGAAATGATAGAGGAACTTTTGAGATGGGATATTTCAACGCATGACCCTTTGCCAATACCACGCCAGCGTTATCGTTTTAGGAGAAATGAACACAATTATTTGTTTCATTGAGCTTGTATATTTATTTGTGTAATATTTTATTTTAGTTGTAGAAGATATGGCAATTTTCGCACCATTTGCCCATCCGTTGTATGTAATGCTTAAACCGGTTGGTGCTGTATGCAATCTAGCTTGTAGTTATTGTTATTATTTGGAAAAGTCTAAATTGTATAAAGATGAGCCGAAACATGTAATGAATGACAAGCTATTAGAGAAGTTTATTGAGGAATATATCAATTCTCAAACTATGCCTCAGATTCTTTTCACGTGGCATGGAGGAGAAACATTGATGCGTCCCCTTGCTTTTTATAAGAGGGCTATGGAGTTGCAGCAGAAGTATGCTCACGGAAGAACAATTAGCAATTGCATACAGACTAATGGTACATTGTTGACTGACGAATGGTGCGAATTTTTAAAAAAGAATGATTGGCTTGTAGGGGTGTCTATTGATGGCCCTCAAGAGTTTCATGACAGATATCGAAGGAATAAGCAGGGACAACCCTCTTTTGTGAAGGTGATGAAGGGAATCCATTTATTGAATAAATATGGGGTTGATTGGAATGCTATGGCTGTTGTTAATAATCTCAACGCAGACTATCCGTTGGAGTTTTATAATTTCTTTAAAGAGATAGGATGTCGTTATATACAGTTTACTCCTATTGTCGAACGTATTTTTAGGCATAATGACGGACGCCTATTGGCTACAATTGGAGAGGATACTCCTGAATTGATGGAATTTTCTGTTACGCCTGAACAATGGGGAAATTTCTTATGTACTATTTTTGAGGAATGGGTGCATAATGATGTCGGTGAGTATTACATACAGTTATTTGACGCAACTTTGGCGAATTGGGTCGGTGAAAATCCAGGCATATGCACAATGGGAAAAACGTGCGGGCATGCAGGGGTAATGGAGTTTAATGGTGATGTGTATTCATGTGACCATTTTGTGTTCCCTCAGTATAAATTAGGAAATATTTATTCAAAAACATTGATAGAGATGTTTTATGGAGAGAAGCAATTGGAATTTGGACAAAACAAGTATAGGTCTTTACCAAGACAATGTAAAAACTGTAAATTCTTATTTGCTTGTAATGGTGAATGTCCAAAGAACCGGTTTTGTAAAACTGAATTGGGTGAGTCTGGGTTAAATTATTTATGTAAAGGATATTATCAATTTTTTGATTATGTGGCTCCGTATATGAATTTCATGAAAAACGAATTAAATAATAAACGGCCTCCTGCCAATATTATGGAGGCAATTAGAGCCTCTTCTATTTAGGTAGGGTCGCGAATTTGAATAAATTTATAGCAAAGAAAGAATATGAAGGGATATTTGTTTACTTTTATAATGCTTCTGTCTCTGTTTTCATGTGTTCCAAAAGACAGTGGGAAAATTTCGTTGTTAAACGCATCTGCTTTTGAAAAGGAGGTGAATGGTAAACTTGTTTCATTGTATACGATAGACTCTGGTAATGGACTTGTTGTACAAGTCACTAATTTGGGGTTACGGGTTGTTTCTATTTGGACGGCTGATAAAGATGGAGAGTATGCAGATGTAGCTGTAGGTTATGAAAATATAGATCGCTATTTGAATAATGAAGGGGAACGTTTCTTGGGTTCTATTGTAGGAAGATATGCCAATCGTATTTCAAAAGGAAGGTTTATGATAGACAGTGTACAATATCAATTGCCTCTTAATAATAATGGACAAACCCTTCATGGAGGATTGAAAGGATTAGATATGAGAGTATGGAATGTTGATAGGATTTCTGATAAGTCCATTGATTTTTCATACGTTTCACCGGATAATGAGGAAGGATTTCCTGGTACGCTTAATATTAAGGTTCGTTACTCTGTGACATCTGAAAATGAATTTAAAATTATATATGAAGCTACTACGGATAAGCCGACGGTTGTAAACTTGTCTAATCATGCCTTTTTTAATTTGAAAGGTGAGTCTGGTGGAACGATTACTGACCATATCTTGACCATTAATGCTGATAGCATAACCTTGGTTGATAGCTTATTGATTCCTACAGGAGAGATTGTCTCGGTAGATGGAACTCCGTTTGATTTTCGTAATCCAGTAGTGATAGGAAGCAGGATAAATATGGAGGATGAGCAGTTACGGAATGGTTTGGGGTATGATCATAATTGGGTGCTGAAGAGAACTGAGGCGAAAGTAAGATTGATAGCTTCTTTGTACGAACCGCAAAGTGGGCGTTTGATGGAGGTGTATACTGACCAGCCCGGGTTACAGTTTTATAGTGGGAATTTTTTTAATGGTGAGGTGAAAGGTAAATATGGTGAAACTATAAAATATAGAGAGGCCTTAGCTTTGGAAACCCAAAAGTTCCCGGATAGTCCTAATCATGTGAATTTCCCTTCAACTTATTTGTCTCCGGAAGAAAAATATACTCATACTTGTATTTATAAATTTAGCGTAAAGAAGTAGGTAAAAAACAATAGGTATTAGATTTTAAGAATAATTTGTTTTTAAAGGAATTGCTTACGCTATTCAACTGAAATATATCATTTGGATGGCTTGGCAGTTCCTTTTTTCATTTAAAAGAAGATGAAAATTTTTCTTTTCAGATATAAATTCCGTACTTTCGTGTCAACTTAAAGAAGCAACGATATGAAGATACGTGTAGGTTTTGGCTTTGACGTCCACCAGCTGGTGGCAGGGCGCGAGCTTTGGCTAGGCGGTATTCGCTTGGAACATGAAAAGGGATTGTTGGGGCACTCGGATGCGGACGTGCTCATCCATACTATCTGTGACGCATTGCTGGGAGCGGCGAATATGCGTGACATCGGCTATCATTTTCCTGATACTGCCGGTGAGTTTAAGAACATAGACAGCAAGATTCTGCTAAAGAAAACAATAGAATTGATAGCTACCAAAGGCTATTCGGTAGGTAACATTGATGCCACCATCTGCGCTGAGCGGCCTAAGTTGAAGGCCTATATTCCCGAAATGCAGCGTACGCTTGCCGCGGTGATGGGAATAGATGAGGATGCCATCTCCATCAAGGCCACCACCACGGAGAAACTTGGCTTTACGGGCAGAGAGGAAGGTATATCCGCCTATGCCACTGTATTGATAGTAAAGGAATAATAATATCAACTCAATTTAATCATCCACTTATATGAAGAAAATCTCTTTGGCCTTTTGTCTGACACTTTTATCCTCCTTGTTCTGCCCGGCACAAGTATCGCCTTTGCAGTTCAACAAGAACGGAGAGTTTAAAATCGTCCAGTTTACAGACATCCACTTCAAGTATGGCAATCCGGCTTCGGATATTGCTTTGAAGCGTATTGGCGAGGTGCTTGATGCTGAGTGCCCCGATTTAGTAGTCTTTACCGGCGATATGGTTTATGCCGCACCTGCCGATACAGCCATGCGCAAGGTGCTTTCCTATGCTACGGACCGTAAGATTCCTTTTGTCGTAACCTTTGGCAACCACGACAACGAGCAGGGAAAAACACGTGCTGAGCTTTATGACGTTATCCGTTCCATGCCTTTCAATATCCAGCCCGACCGTGGCGGAGTAGAATCTCCCGACTATGTCCTCACACTGAAATCCTCGGACGGCAAGAAGGATGCAGCCCTGCTTTACTGTCTGGATTCCCATTCCTACTCCAAACTGCCCGATGTAAAAGGGTACGACTGGCTCACTTTCGACCAGGTGAACTGGTACCGCCAGCAGAGTGCCGCTTATAAAGCAAAAAACGGTGGGCAACCTTTGCCTGCACTGGCATTCTTTCATATCCCTCTGCCGGAATATAATGAAGCCGCTTCTGACGAGAACGCCATACTGATAGGTACCCGCATGGAAAAGGCTTGCGCTCCGGAACTGAATACGGGCATGTTCACTGCCATGAAAGAGGCCGGTGATGTGATGGGTATGTTTGTCGGGCACGACCATGACAACGACTATGCCGTGATGTGGAAAGGAATCCTTCTGGCCTACGGCCGCTTCACAGGTGGCAATACTGAGTACAACCACCTTCCCAACGGTGCACGTGTCATTGTGATGAAGGAAGGCGCCCGTACTTTCACCACCTGGATTCGTCTGAAAGGTGGTGAAATCATTGATAAGACGGTCTACCCCGACAGCTATGTGAAGGACGATTGGCGTAAGCGTCCGTTGGTGACGGAATAGACTGAAATGGAGAGCCTTATCCCATAATGGGTGGGAACCTATACTTTCCCGATAGAAACATTATTGTTTTTCATGTACGAGATGCACATCTTATGCTGCGTGAGATGTATATCTCGTACAGGATGAGATGTACATCTCGTGCATGAATACCTATTGTCTTTTGATTCTTCTCCCTTACTCTTTCACGTTCACGGCTAAAGGTCTGTTCCGTTTCTGATTGTAATCAGAATGCTGCTCTTTCCAGCCACGTTGACCTCCTCGTTTAGATATCCGGATTTGCGGAAAACAAGTATATCATCTTCCGGTACCTCTATGGTATATCTGCCGCTTTTATCAGTGACACCCACCACCCGTTGCTGTGCGGTAGAGTAGATTTCCACTCTGTCTGCCGGAGTGGCCTGCACATCGCGCACCATGCCTTTGATGGATATAATGGTTCCTTTACCTATTTCTTTTCCGGCTTGTCTTTGTTCTGTTTGGTGCCCATCGGCAGAGGTCTTTCCTATACCGATGATGTCTTTCAACAAGATATGGTCTGAAGCATCTCCCATTTGTATCTCAAAGTTACCAGGTTCTACTGCCGTCTGTCCGTTTTCGTTAGTAAAGGCTAAATCTTCGATGGCAAAGTGCAGGGGGACTTGAACTTCTTCATCGGGTTTCAGCTCTACTTTCTGAAACGCTTTCAACTGCCTGACCGGGGTGGATATGGAGCTAAACACATCCCTTACGTAGAGTTGCGGTACGGCTTTACCCGCCCGTGTTCCGGTGTTTTTCACTGTTACAAGGACTTTTACCGAATCCGTTGTTTGTTCTATCTGCAAATCCGCATACTCAAAGGTTGTATAGGTCAGTCCGTGCCCGAAGGCCCATAAGGGACCGGGAGAGGAGAATACATAGTCCCGACCGGGCTGTTCATAACTTCCCGGTTTATGATAGAATCCCCGGTCCGTAGGCAAGTGGTTGTAATAGGCAGGCAGATGTCCGCTGCTTTTGGGGAACGAGACGGTCAGATGGCCGGAAGGATTTGTCTTTCCGAACAGAATATCGGCGATGGAGCTGCCTTCCTGCTCTCCTGCATACCATTGTACAAGGATGGCGGGTATATGCTCCTTTTCCCATGCGATGGCGAAAGGCTTTCCCGTAACCAAGACCAGCACGACCGGTTTCCCGGTGGCATGGACGGCTTGTATCAACTTCCCTTGGGCACCTGTCAGAGAAAGGTCGGTAAGGTCGAAGCCCTCTCCGCAGTTGGTTTCGTGGTAATCCCTTGCCAGCGAGGCGCTAGCGCTGCCGCAGAACAGAATAGCTGCATCGCTCTGCCGTGCCGCTTCAACAGCCGCCGCAATTTGCGTGGTATCCATGGACATCATGTTGCATCCTTTGGCATAACGTATCTTTATGCCGACCGGTTCCACCTGCTTGCGTATGCCTTCCAGCGGGGTGATGCCATCTTGGTTGGTACGGCTCCAAGTATAATCTCCAAACTGCACCTGGTCTGCGTTCGGTCCGATGACAGCAATGGATTTCAACTGAGATAGGTTTAGCGGTAGCAGGTCCTTGTCATTCTTCAAAAGGACGGTAGATTCATCGGCTATCTGTCGCGCTACCTGGATATTCTCCTGCGAGTGCAAGGAGTGTCCTGCAAATCTGTCTCCATAAGGGTCCTCGAACAATCCCATACGGAATTTGGCAAGAAGAACCCTGCTCACTGCCTTGTCGATAATCCCGTCATCTACTTTTTTCTCCTTGACCAGTGCAGCCAGATGTGGGAAACATTCGCTGGAGGCTTCTACGTCCAATCCGGCAACAATGGCTTGCACCGCTGCTTCCGCTTGGTTGGAGGCGGTACGCTGGAAGGTGTGTAGCATGTCTATGGCTCCCCAGTCAGAATATATATACCCTTGAAAGCCCCAGCGGTTGCGCAGGACCTCGGTGAGCAGATAGTGTGAGGAGGAGTTGGGGACACGGTTCCATGAATTGTAGGTGGACATCACAGCGTGTATCGGCAGGGAGGTGACAACCCGTTTGAACGGTTGGAGATAGACATCATGCAGTTCTCCCACACCGCAATGGACCGAGGCAAGGTTGAGACCTCCCAACGGGTTGCCATGCGGACCATAATGTTTCAGCATAGGGGATATTCCGTTGTCCAGATAGCCTTTTGCCTCTTCATAAGCGAAGATGCCATTCAGGAAAGGGTCTTCGCCGTAACTCTCTTCTACACGCCCCCATCTTAAATCGCGCACCACGTCTATGCATGGTGCCAGAATCTGACGGATGCCTTGATAATGCAGTTCTTTGGATATCTCTGCGGCACGACGGTAGGCCAGCTCCGGATTGAAAGTGGAAGCCAGTGCGATGTTCTGCGGGTAGATGGTGGAGCCTTCGTGTACCGAACCGTGCAAGGCTTCGGCAACTGTGAAGACCGGAATTCCGAGCCGGGTATGCTTCACCATATATTCTTGTATGCGCCGCATGTGCCGGTGGCAGCTTTCTCCAGTCAGCGGGAATCCTTCTACAAATCCCCAGCACAAGTCACCTACGAATTCTTGCAACTTGGTTTCGTTGAGGTCTTGCTCGTCAAAGATATTCCAGGAGTGAATGTGGCGTATTTGGGCGATTTTCTCTTCCAGTGTCATCCGTCGGAGAAGGTCGGTGGTACGTTCCTCGGGCGAGAGTGTGGGGTCTTTATAGGACTGTGCCTGCAGGGGTAGCGTAGCTACCCCGCAGAACAACAGTATGGGTGTTAAGAAATGAGATAAAAAGGTCGGTTTCATAAAATGGCTTTTTTCTTATTGGGCGAAAGCGTGTCGATAGCCTTGTATCTTGTTCCATGCTCCCCGTGTGAAGTCGGGCACTTCTACGGGAACCGAACCATTCTCGATGGAGAGTTTGGTCAGCGGGATGAGTGAGCACCACTCGGCAAGGTCGTAGACGTCCATATCCAGCGGCAGACCGTTGTGCAAGCAGTAGATGAGGCGTGAATCCATGATGAAGTCCATTCCGCCATGTCCACCCACTTCCTTAGCTCTTTCTTCCATGTCCTTGATGATGGGGTCCTTGTATTGCTCCATCAGTCTGCTTTTGGCAGCTTCGGGCATGTATTCGTGGGCAGTGAAGGTCTGCCCGCTGGTGATGGTTTCTGGAAGGTTCTTACTTTCCAGAGCATATCCTTCCATCGGATATTTATCGGCAAATCCTTGTGTTCCGGATAATTGGTACAAACGGCTGTAAGGGCGGGGGGAGGCCACGTTGTGCTCAATCTGGATGGTTTTACCTTTTTCTGTACGTATCAAGGTAAGTGTGACTTCTCCGTTCTGGAAGTTCTTGGCATCTTCGGTCCTTCCGTGCTTATCCAGGTAATCGGGAAGGGAAACGGGATCGCTGTCCATGGCCACCAGATACTTCATACGGTCGCCCCGGTGAATGTCCAGCAACTGGCATGCCGGACCCATTCCATGAGTGGGGTATACGTCTCCCCGGTGGGCCATGTTGTACTGCATGCGCCAGTCGGCATTATAGTCCGGCCAGATATCGTATAGACAATGGTTGTATGCTCCTTTCACATGGGTGATATTTCCGAAAAGACCCTGCTGCGCCATGTTCAGGGTGGTAATCTCAAAGAAGTCATAGACACAGTTTTCCAGCATCATGCAGTGTTTGCGGGTACGTTCTGCGGTGTCTATCACTTTCCAAATTTCATCCAGTGTCATGGCGGCGGGTACTTCGCAAGCCACGTGTTTTCCGTGCTCCATAGCATAAATCATCATGGGAGCATGGTGTATCCAGTCGGTGGCTATATAGATAAGGTCTATGTCATCGCGTTCGCACACTTGTTTCCAGACATCTTCACTGCCGTAGTAGGTGGTTGCTTCGGGCATGTTGGCGCGACTCAGCATGTTTTGGCAGCTGTCCACTCGGAACTGGTTCAAGTCGCACAGAGCCTTTACCTGGATTCCTTTTTGATAGGTGAAGCGGCGGATGGCTTCGGTACCCCGGGCGCCCAGACCGATAAATCCGATGCGCACGGTTTCGATAGGTTCGCAGGTCAGCCCCACTACATCGGTCTGTCCGGCAGGGCGGGGGGGTGTGGAGACACTTATCTGTGTTTCGGCTCTCTTTGAGTCAGAGGTGCAGGCGGAGAAATGGAAGAGGCCGCCAAGCAATAGGGCTATCAGTAATACTGTGTGAAAAGTATATCTTGTTTTCATAGGATATTGTATTTAAATGATTCCCCAATCTCCTGAATGGGGACGAGGAGCAATGGATATTAATAACCGGGATTCTGTGTAACCAATCCCTTACCGTCGTTGATGGCCGAGAGTGGTAACGGATATAATTCCTTGTTCTTGTTGGCATAGGCCGTACCTTTTACCGTTTCGGCATGTTCCACGAACTTGTTAAAGCGAATCAAGTCGGCACGGTATTGTCCGTTCTCACACCATAGTTCATGGCTTCTTTCCTTCAGTAGTATTTCCACGAACTTTTCTTCCGTATTGACCTCACTGTTGCTGATACCATCCAGTCCGGCTCTGTTGCGGATGGTGTTGATGTGGGTCATCGCTTCTTCCTTATCCGCAGCAGATGAGCCGGGTTTCAGATAGAGCGCTTCTGCCAGTGTCAGATACACATCTGCCAGACGGTAGATAATCGGGTCGATAGAACTTTTGCCTCCATTGCCAGTGACGTTGGTGTCGTAGCCGTATTTCAATGGAATAGGACCTAACTCAAGGTGTGAACTGGGGTTCTCACGATCTACGATGTCACCGTTTTGAGCCTGGTAAGAAGTCACCAGATAAGTCTTACGGACGTCATTTTCCTCAAAGCTGTCATAGAAATACCAGGTGCTGTTCACGCATTCGTATCCACTTGCCATACCATGGTCTGCAAAGTCGGTGGGCAGTACGAACATGTGCCAGTCATTCCAGCTTACTGCTTCCGTGTTGACGGGGATTGCCCATATTATTTCCGTATTGCTCTTACCTTGTCCACCTATCTCAAACATCTTCGTATAGTCTGCAGACAAGCGGTAACCGTAAGACGAACTCATCAGTTCGCGGGCAATCGTTTCTACTTTTGTGTAGTAACTCTTGTCGTCTGGGCTCTCGTGCAGATAGAGCCTGATGAGGAGCATATTGGCAAGTCCCTGGCTGAATCTGCCGTATTCGGCTTCTGCTGGGGTGGGCAGGTAGCTAGCTGCAAAGATCAGGTCTTCTTCTATGAACTTTACCATTTCCTCTTTGGAAAGGCGTGCCAGCGGCTTTTCCACTGTGGGATTTTCCAGTACTTCCAGCGGAGCTATGACCAGTGGACCGAACATGTCGTACAAGGTATAGGAAATGAGTCCGCGGGCACATCTTATTTCCGCAGCGTAGCGTTGTTTCTTCTCCGTGCTCAGGAAGTCGCATGCTTCAATCTGTGCCAGTACGGAGGTGCAGCGGCTGATGTCATTGAGCCAACCGTCGCTGTATGCATCTGTATCTGTGTAGTAGAAGCGGGTAAGGTCGGCGGTGGTTGGGAAAAAGTTAAGGTCGGATACGTCTTTCAGGAAACCGGATTTGCAGGTTAGAATTTCTGTGGTAAGGTCGTTTACTACGGTTACTCCGCGTTCACTGGTTGAGAAGAGCCCGTCGAACCAGCTGGAGCGTACAGAGTAGTAGCATGAGTTGACCATCGACTCAACGTCTGTTTCCGTTTGTGGAAAATTGGACGGATTGATGTCGGAATAGTCTATGGGGTCAAGGTCTATGCAGCTGTTCAGAGACAAGCCTCCCATCAGAGCTGCTGCCAATATAAATAGTTTACAGTACTTTTTCATAAGAATACTTTTTATAAATGATTAGAATGAAACATCTACACCGAAGCTGAAGGTACGTGCATTGGGATAGGCTGCCGCATAAGCATCTGTTTCGGGGTCAAGGCCTTTATAGGGAGTGATGACAAACAGGTTGTTGACGGAAGCATGGAAACGTACATTACTCAGCACCTTAGTTTTTGCCAGTAAAGACTTGGGCAGTGTATATCCCAGGCTGATGTTCTGCAGACGGATGAACCAGGCTTTCTGGTAGAAGAAGTCTCCTGCCGTATAGTTAGTTCCGGTGATGTAGTAAGAGCTGGGACGTGTGGTCGACGGATTGTCGAAGGTCCATCTGTCTTTGATGGTTCGCAACATGTTGTAGCCGCTTTGGGCGATTCCACCGCCGTTTACGCCGAAATCCATTTCAGTGGGGTCCTGCATGATGCGGTCGAACATACCGTTGAACATGATATTGAGGTCGAAACCTTTGTACTTGAATGTATTGGTCATACTTGCCATCCAGCCCGGGTCCAACGTACCGATAAGTTCGGTGTCGGCTTCGTCTATGATGCCGTCGGGGCGTCCCAGCAGCATGAAGCGACCGTTCTCATCCACTTTCGGGTTGCCGTTTTCATCGCGTACATAGCCGTCGAGGTCCTTGATGACAATCTGTCCCGGACGCAGGTCCGGCTGTGCGGTAGGAGCTTCTTCACCTATCTGCATGATATGGTCGGCACGGCGGGAGTAGATGGCTCGTATCGGGTCTGTCTCTTTCTCATATACGTTCGGTTTCCAGTCCGGAGTGCGTTCTTTCCAGCGATCTTTGTATTTGGTATACGTCAGTGATGTTTCCCAGAAGAAGTCTTTGGTGACAATGTTGCGGGTATTCAAGGTGACTTCGATACCACGGCTCTGCGTCTTGCCGATGTTTGCCATTACTTGCTTCACCTCCTGATAGGTATTCAGGGGCTTGTAGTTCAGCAGGTCCGAAATCACTCTCTGGTAGAGTTCCACAGAACCAGTGATGCGACTCTTCAAGAAGCCGAAGTCCAGTCCGAGATTCCATTCAGTTGTCGTTTCCCATTTCAAGTCTGGATTTTCAAGGCGGCTTTTCATGACGCCGCTTACCGTTTTGTAGTCGGAGTTTATCCAGCTGCCTTGTGCTCCGTAGCTGGCAAAGGCATTGGTACTGATGTCTGCATTACCGGTCTGTCCCCAGCTGAGACGCAGTTTGAGGTTGGATAGCCAGTCAATGTTGCGCATAAAGTTTTCTTCGCTCATGGTCCATCCAGCTGCAACCGATGGGAAATATCCCCATTTGTTGTTCTTGGCAAATACGCTGGCACCGTCGGCACGCAGTGTAGCTGTCAGCAGATAGCGGTTCTTCAGAATGTATCCGGCACGGAAGAAGTAGGACATCATCTTATTCTCGGTAGAGGTGGATTTGGTGATTTTGGTACCTGTACCGGCATCCATGTTGTTCCAGAGGAATGCATCTGTGATGAAATTGTTGTTGCCCAGTTCCGATGCGTCATAATTGAATTTTTCGTAAGAGGTGCCTGCCAGCAGGTTGATGCTGTGGATATCTGCGAAAGTGCGCTGATAGGTGGCAGTTGCTTCCATCAGATACTGGTTGTTGTCGGTATTGTAGATGTAGGCTACACCATTCAGATTCTTTCCGTTCAGCGTGCTGCGGGGCTGGTAGGTTTTGCGGTCCACATTGGCGTGGTCCAAACCGGCGTTGACGCGCAGTGTCAGTCCTGCGATGGGTTTTGCTTCGATGAAGATATTACCCAAGAGGCGGTCAGTACGTCCTTTGTCCGTATTGTTCAGCAAGGAGTAGGGGTTGGGCTGTTGTCCCAGTAAGGGGTTGATGGGATACGTACCGGTTGCTTCGTCATACGCCTGGATATTGGGACCCATCTGTATGGCAGAGCGAATGATACCGGAGTTTTCGAATTGCCCGGAACCTAACTGAGTGTTGTCGTTGTCGATGCGGGTCAATGTAAGGTTCAGACCTGCCTTGAAGATGTTCAGAAACTTCTGGTCAATGTTTGCTTTGGCAGTATAACGAGTCATACCGGAATTCTTGACGATACCCTGGTGGTCGTAATAGTTGAACGACACCATGTATTGCGTACTTTCACTACCACCTTGCAGGTTGACGTTGTGTTCCTGTATCTGTCCGTCGCGTGTAATCAGTCCTAACCAGTCGGTTCCGGGGCCGGCGCCTGCAATGTCATTGTCCGAGTAAGGTCGGCTGTATGCCACTCCGTTGGCAGGATTGGCTTGTGCTTCTTCCAGCGTTCTGTTTCCCCAAGGGGACACGTTGTTGTTCCATAACCAGGATTCCCAGGTGGTGCTGTTCTTTTCTACCATCCATTCTTGCAGAGACAAGAGGTCATAATTGTCTGTGTATTTCTGGAAAGAGTAGTTGTATGAGTAGTTCACACGGGCTTTCCCCTCCTTACCTCTTTTGGTGGTGATGATAACGACACCGTTGGCAGCACGTGCACCGTAGATGGAAGTGGCACTGGCATCTTTCAGCACTTCGATGGATTCTACATCGTTCGGATTCAGGAAGTTTAGGATTCCTTGTGTACCCGGGTCCATTTTGGCATCTCCACCCGAGGCTTGGTCCAGCTTAGCGATGGGGAAACCGTCTACGATATAGAGCGGGTCATTGCTGGCATTGACGGAACCGGCACCGCGGACCAGAATGTCCAGACCGCCACCGGGCTGTGCGCTGTTCTGGCGGATATAGAGTCCGGCAGCCTTACCTTCGAGTGCATGTCCGATGGAAGATACGCCGTTCAAGTTTAGGTCGTCTCCTTTTACACTGGACACAGAGCCCGTCAAGTCGCGTTTCTTGACCGTACCGTATCCTACCACTACCACGTCATCCAACATTTTGCTGTCCTCCTCCAGCACAATCTGCTGGAACTTGTTGTTCTTTAAGGTCACTTCCTGGGTAGTGTACCCTATATAAGAGACAACGAGTGTGCTTCCGGTAGGTACTTCCAGTGAATAATTACCGTCTATGTCGGTAATGCATCCTAGAGTACTGCCTTTGACAAGAATGTTTGCACCGATGACGGGGATACTGTTCTTGTCCGTCACTTGTCCTTTGGCAAGTATGACCTTACCAGACTGCGACGGGGCGTTATCTTGTTTTTGGGTTAGAAGAATTCGTTTTTCGGAGATTGAATAGGCAATATTCGTATTCCTCAAAGCTTGTTCCAGGGCGGCGTTGATGGATGCATTCCGTACATTTACAGTGACATGCTGTTTCACGTCTACTTGTTGTTGTTCATAGAAGAATTTAAAGTCTGTCTGCTGTTCAATGCTTTGAATGAATGCGGATAGAGGTTTGTCGGTCAGGTTGATGTTGATACCTGCATTCTGTGCATGAGAAGCAAGAGGGAATATGCCTGCAATAAGCAGTAATAGAAGACAAAGTCCTTTTGGACATCTTGTCAGGGCATTCTGTGACCAGTATGTTCCCATAATGAATTAGATTTTAGTTAATAATAATTTTTCTCTTTAATGTTTTAAGGCCTTTATTAATTAAAGAGTCCGGCAAATATAGAATTACTCATTTGAAAATAGAAATAAAACATTTATTAACATTCATGATGAATATTGTTCCTGCACCTCGTTAAAAAACTCCTTTTTTTTGGCAGATGATATGGAAACCTTTATATTTGGACGCTCTTTAATGTTCTGGTCCCTTTTTTATTAACCCGTTTTGATAATCTGGTTCATATTGTTATGCCTATGAATAACTATACTTGAAAAGGAGGGGATACATGGAAGAACATATTCTCTTTTCCAAAATACAGCAGGGGGATGCCGCTTCTTTTGAGTGGTTGTACAAAAAGTACCATCCCAGGATGTACGTCTTTTGCTACGGATTGTTGCATGACAGTGACAAGGCAAAGGACATTGTCCAGGAGTGCTTTATCGCCTTCTGGGAACATCGTACTCATATTGATGCTCCCGAAGCCATCAGTGCTTACCTGTTCCGCATTATGAAGAATCTCTGCGTGAAACAAATCCGCCGGGATACCATACTGAATAACTTTTCTAAAATAGAGACGATGACCCTGCGGGAACTAGAACTTGCCAGTTATACGGCTGAGCATAATATTTTGAATGATCTTTATTTCAAGGATTTGAATAAGAGGTATCTGGAAGCGCTTGACAAGCTGCCCAAGCAGTGCCAAACCATTTTCAGAATGAATCGGAACCAAGGAATGCGTAGCGACGAGATAGCCGGAGTGCTGAATCTGTCTGTGCGTACCGTTGAGAACCAACTTTACCGCGGACTCAAACTAATTAAGAAATCATTGGGTGATTATCTGCCCGTATTAATTCTGCTATTTGTCAAAGATTTGTTTAAATAACGATGTGATGATGATAAACGAAGATTATTTTATAAAATACCTGAAGAATGAACTGACGGAGGAAGAAACCCGGCAGTTGATAGCTTGGGTGAAGGAAAAGAAGGAGAATCAGGACTTCCTTTTCTCGCTGAAGGACTCTTATGTATATCTCAATTATGAGAATGATTGCAAGGAAGCGGATACGGAACACGAGTGGCAGAAGTTTGCTCAGAGAACCGGTCTGTCACAGCAGGCGGGCACACCTCCAAAAAAGAAGAATGTGTCATGGAGGCGTTTCTTCCTTTACGCCGCTGTTGTCGTGGTCGTTGCCTTCGTGGGCTGGCAGGCCAATGCTTATTACTCTGGTATCAGTTCATCTGTGGAGCTGGTTACTCTGGAAACAGAAGTAGGACAGCAGGCCAGGACTGTGCTGCCAGATGGCTCTACGGTGTTGCTGAACGCTTGTTCCAAACTGACCTATTCATTGGGGGGGTGGCGGAAAGCACGCGGTGTACAGCTGGAGGGAGAAGCGATATTCGATGTGAAGCATAAAAATGGTAAACCGTTTTATGTACATACCCGTCACTATGACATCCGCGTTCTGGGAACGAATTTCAATGTCTCTTCCTATGCGGAAGAAGCCGAGGACATTGTGACCTTGAAAAATGGAAAGGTGGAGATTGATGTGGAAGGTATTGTCGAGAATGCGGTGTTGGTACCCGGGGAAAGTTTTGTCTATGACAACCGCTCCGGAACTTACAAGATAGAGAAGCGTTCGTTGAACCAGATATACGCATGGGAACATAAGGAGATTGTTTTTGAGGGGCATACTCTGGAAAATAAGAAAGAAGAATTGTCCCGGCATTTCGGTTATCGCTTCCAGATAGCGCCGGAGTTGCATCAGCTCAGTTTCAAAGCGACTTTGCGCGATGAAAGCCTGAATGAATTTCTGTCGTTGCTATGTAGCATTACTCCGCAGTTGTCCTATCGCATAGATGCAACCCATAAAGTTGTAGAGTTGGTAAAATTAGAGAAATAGGAAGATGGATAAGGTGAGGACTGCTTTTATCGGTGTGGGATACCGTGGCAAACAACTGTTTAGATTATTGCAGAATATACCTTTCTTTCAGGTTCAGGCAGTTGCCGACCCGGGTGTGAAGTCGTCGGAAATATCCGGTATCCCTTGCTATAACCAAGGGGAGGATGCCTGCCTTGACATGCTGAAGGAGCATCATCCGGAATTGGTGTTTATCGCCTCTCCCTGGCAATACCATGTGCAGCATGCCTTGCTATGTGTGGAGCACGGGTGCCACGTGGCGTTGGAGATTAAGGGAGGGCTCTATATTGATGAATATACTCCTTTGATGGAACTGGCAGAGCAGCATGGCTGCCGCGTATATCCTTTGGAGAATACACTTTTTATGCGCGAAAACCTTTCCATTCTCAATATAGTGGAATCAGGTCTGTTGGGAGAGATTGTCTACATGCGAGGTGGCTATCGGCACGACCTGCGGCACTTGTTGCTGGACGATGCGGGCAATATCGGTAATCGGGAAAAGACGGAAAGCGTCTGGCGTAGCAAGTTCTATCAAGAGGAGAACGGTGACCTTTATCCCACCCATGGTCTGGCTCCCCTTTGCATGATTGCGGGCATCAACCGGAAAGACCGGATTAGAAGTCTTACCTCATTCGCCTCCAAACCGGCGGGCATGTTGCAGCGTATCAAAGACCTCGGTGGAAATACAGATGTAGAGATACGGACGGGAGATGTTGTCATCACTCAGTTGGAAACGGAAAACGGCATCCTTCTCTCGCTGACCCACGACACCACCTTGCCCCGTCCGCGCAGTTTGGACTTCGAGATACAAGGCACGAAAGGAATCTGGCAGGGAGACAGACGGCTTATATATATAGAAGGGAGCAGTCCCGATGAGACTTGGGAGGCGGACCGTACTTATATAGACTGCTATGAACATTCCTATTGGCAACAGTGGGGTAGGAAGGCACTGGAAGTTGATAGCCATCATCAGGGGATGGACTACATCATGTTGAAAGCTCTGGAAGCAGACTTAAAGGAGGAATACCCTTATCCGGCCACATTAGATGATTTGGCTTTATGGACATCCGTCACGCCTTGGTCGAAAATCTCTATCTCTGAACGAAGAACCGTTCGTTTGTGAATTTTAGCTTTCTTGCCCAGCTGAAACTTTATCACTCTCCGTTCATTGAATTATAGCATTGGATTTATTAATTTTGCAGGAAAGAAAAAAGAATATCATATGGACAAAATAAGAACTGGATTAGCCGCTTACGGAATGTCGGGACGTGTTTTCCATGCTCCCTTCATCTCCACCAACCCTCATTTTGAATTGACTGCCGTTACGGAGCGCAGTAAGGAACTCTCCCGGGAAAAGTATCCCGACGCTTGTATTGTGCGGAGTTTTGAGGAACTTATCGGACTGGAAGGGTTGGATTTGGTTGTCATCAACACACCGGACAGCACTCATTATGAGTATGCCCGCCGCGCCCTCGAAGCTGGCAAGCATGTGGTTGTGGAGAAGCCTTTCACTACCACCGTGGCAGAAGCTGAGGAGCTGGTGGCACTTGCCGCAAGCCGGGGGCTGACCTTGAGCGTTTACCAGAATCGCCGGTGGGACGGCGATTTTCTGACGGTCAAGGAAATACTGTCCAAAGGCCTGCTGGGACATCTGGTGGAGTTTGAATCCACCTTCCCCCGTTATCGTAATTTTATCAAGCCGAATACTTGGAAGGAAACCGGACAAGATGGCGGTGGCTTGACCTATAACCTGGGCGCCCACGTCATAGACCAGGCTGTGCAGCTGTTCGGTATGCCCGAAGCCGTCTTTGCAGATATTGCCACGTTGCGCAAGGACAGCAAGGTAGACGACTACTTCATCATTCATTTGCTACGCCCCTCAAAGGCACCCGAAGTAAAGATAACGCTGAAATCCAGCTATCTGATGTGTGCGAGCGAACCCCGTTTCGTCCTCCACGGCAGGGAAGGTTCTTACGTGAAATATGGTTTCGACCCGCAGGAAGCCGCCTTGAACGAAGGCGTATTGCCCGTCACTCCGCACTGGGGCGAGGAGGACAAATCCTCTTGGGGGATACTTCATACGGAAAAGGGCGGTAGAATCGTGCATGAACCTTATCCAAGCCTTCCCGGTGATTATGCAGCTTTTTACGAGAATATCTATCGGCATATTTGTCACGGCGAACCTTTGCAGAGCGATGCCCGCGAGGTGGTCGGAGTCATCCGCTTGATTGAGGCAGCCTGGGAAAGCAGCCGTATGCAGCGTGTGGTTCGTATCTGATAGAAAATCTTTTACCCGGTAGGGACGTGTAACTTTACATGTGTCAATCGGGTGTATTTCGTACTTCCTATTATATAGGTACGCGCGATGCGTGCCGATGCTATCTTCATTACTTCTCCCATCTGGTAGGCATGTTCCACGGCGGGCAGCTGGCATGATTTCCGGCTTGCCGTGCGTGCATTCAGCCGGATGCTGACGAAGTTGCCGATGGAGTCTTTCAGTTTCAACACTTGGCGTACATAGAAATAAGGAGTGGTCCCTTTGAGCTGCGTCTTGTAGGGGTTGTCCTCCAGTCGCACGCTGAACACCGTCAGCGTCAGGTTCTCCACTTTTTCGCCTTCCTTCCCCAGAAAACGTCCGCCGGTGGTTTGGTACGTTTTTCTTCGTTGTATGTCGAGGTGGACTGAATGGTAAATCTTGGCAATCTGTACGAAACGTTCCTGCTTGGGGATGCGTGGCTGGAATTTGAAGGCTATCCACGTAAGATAGGCAGGGTCTATACGGAGAATTTCGTGCAGGAAATGTCCGTGGTATTTGCCTATGGAGATAATGTCGTCCCCTTTGCTCTGCATTCTTTTGGCATTGTACTCCACAAGCAGCAGGCTGCGCGGTGAGTAGAAGCATAGCGTGCTTGCCATCCGCAACGTTTCGTGAATGTCGGTGGAAAGGTCGCAAATGTAGAAGATGGACTGTCTCCCGGGCAGTGGAGAGTAAATCCACAAAGTATATTGGAGATACTCAGGCCGGGGCAGTACGATAAGATAGGCCCCTACTTCCTTATAAGAGGCTCTCCCTTGATTGTATGCATTCAGTTTACTATACAATAAGTCTTGTTCAGTCTGCGGTATACCGGGTATGATTG
Source organism: Bacteroides sp. AF25-38AC (assembly GCF_003602995.1). Taxonomy (NCBI): domain Bacteria; kingdom Pseudomonadati; phylum Bacteroidota; class Bacteroidia; order Bacteroidales; family Bacteroidaceae; genus Bacteroides; species Bacteroides sp. AF25-38AC. The sequence continues at coordinate 47,345 of NZ_QTMD01000019.1, forward strand.
GATTTGCCATAGCTCGGAATAATTTATTCCAAATATACATTTTTGGAATGAAAGAAACAAGGGGAAGCCAAGAAATATCAGAAGCGTACCATCAATTCCAATACTACTTTGTCTTGTTCCGACTCCTTCGCTATGCTGTTTTTGGCATAGAAGTATTTCTCGTAATTCAACCGGAGGTCTGTGCGGAATGCTTTGCTGAGGCTGAAGGTGATGCCGCCCGTTAGGCGTTGGCGTTTGTAGTCGGTCACCGTCAATCTGCCGGTTTCTTCATCGGCGGTTTTGGCGTCGCTCTGGTCGGTCATCATGTCGTAGCGCAGCAGGAAAGACATTTTGTTGAATACTTTCCGTAACGGCAGATCGTAGTTGATGAAGGTGTTGACAGCGTGTACATCTTTGAAAGCGTTGTCGGAATATTGCTTGTACAAGTATTCGCCTTCGATATGGAAACGGCCGGTTTCGTAGTAAGCGCCGATGTCATAGGACTGCATGCGTACTTCTTCCGGTTGGATACTCTGCACGCTTAGTGTCAGGTTCAGTCCTTTGGTGAAGAGAAACCGGGCTTTGGCGGAGTAGTTCACTTCCTTGTGCCATTCTTTCTGGTTGGTCAGTCCAGAACCGTTGAAAAGTCCTCCTTCCACGGTGATAGGTACATCGGTAGGCAGGGTATATCCTACTGTGAATCCCACGTCCCGTACATTGCCCACTTGCTTGGCGATGAACGAGCGGTTGGGGAAGTATTGCTGGTGCGGCGAGCGGTGGGCGTCGATGGTGAAGGGGACGCGCATTTGTCCGGCGGTGACTGTCAGTCCTTTTGTCGGGAAAAGCCGGGCGTAGGCATCCAGCATCTTGATTTGGCCTTCGTCGGAGAGGTCTATCTCGGCTTTGTAGGCTACGCTGGGCAATACGTTGCCCGTCACGCTGACGCGGGCATTGCGTACTTCGAAACGTCCTGCACCCATGGTGGTCTGATATTCGTATTTGGCGCGGATGGTTCCGTGGACTTCCGGCAGGTAGTCTTTGGTTTCCATTTTCTCCTTTTCAATCTTTTTTCCGTCCTCATTGATGGAGGGCGTTTGGGCAATTGCGGCCAACGGCAGCAGGGCAATCAGTACTGTCAATGCACTTTTTTTCATAATCTGTTGTTGTCGAATGATTTGTCGGCGACAAAGTTCGGACATACGTGTTGTGTTTTTGTGTCATATATGTTGCATTGTTGTTACAAAAAACTGTTGGAGGGAAGAACTGCGATGGGTGCCGTTTTAATCTTTTTATGGCTTGATTTAGTTTCTTGTTTTTATTAAAACGTTGGTTGTTAGGATTGTATGTGCACTGCCACAAATGTTTCAGTCTGAAATATCAATGAAATATTCTTATCTTTGAAGGAAATATCAAGAACGTTTGTTTTAGAACCCTGATGCTTATGAAAAGACAGTTGTTTTTAGCAGGAATAAGTTTGATACTGGGCGGCATGCCGATGCTTGCTCAAGATATATCTTCGGTGAATTCCGTTTCTTACGAATGGAAGAGCGTACCGATAGTGGGAGGAGGCTTTGTGGACGGTATCGTTTTTCACCCAGAAGCTCCTGGTGTCCGTTATTGCCGCACCGATATGGGAGGAGCCTACCGGTGGGACGCTGCTTCCAACCAGTGGACGCCCTTGCTGGACTAGATAAGTCTGGATGAAAGTAATCTGCAGGGGGTGGAGAGCATTGCCATCGACCCGCAGAATCCGCAGAACGTGTATATTGCCTGCGGTACGTATACCAGTAGCTCCAATGGGGCCATACTTTGTTCTTATGATGGCGGCAGAACCTTTGCCCGTGTCGATGTGCCCTTTACGATGGGCGGCAACGAGAACGGGCGTGGTAATGGGGAACGGATGATGGTGGACCCGCAGAATGGGAATATCATTTATATGGGAACCCGTTTGCATGGTTTGTGGCGCAGTATGGATAAGGGGCAGAGCTGGGCACGGGTGGTGTCTTTCCCGGATGTCTCCGAGAAGTTCAATCCTGCCGACCGTGCTGCATGGGGGAATCGCGGTAGTGGCATTGTCTGCATAGTCTACGATGTACAAGGTACTCAAGATGGGCGTGGTACCCGTGACATTTATGTGGCGGCTTCATTGATGGGAAGGGAAAATCTGTTCGTGAGCCACGACTATGGTGAAAGCTGGCAGCCGGTTGAGGGGCAGCCGGTGCAGTATCGTCCCACACATATGGTTTTGACCGGTGACGGCCAATTAGTATTGACGTACGGAGATACTCCCGGTCCGAGTCAGATGGAGGACGGTGGAGTTTGGAAGTACGATATACGTAAAGACAAATGGACGGACATTTCGCCCGTCCGACTGTCCGATGGCGGAAAAGCGGGATTTGGCTATGCAGCCGTATCAGTGGATGCCCGTAATCTGAAACATCTGATTGCCAGTACACACAGCTTGGGAGGCAAACACGGTTATAAGAGTGATGAGATGTTCCGTACGACCGACGGTGGCAAAAGCTGGAAACCGATTTTCAAGACGGGATATGAGTATGATTATTCTAAAGCTCCCTATACAGAGGTGGCGCCCCTGCACTGGATGTTCGACATTGAGATAGACCCAGCCGATGCTGAACATGCCATGTTTACCACTGGTTTCGGTGGTTGGGAAACTTTCAATCTATCGGCCGTGGAACGCGGGGAACCGGTGAAATGGAGCATCATGTCTGCCGGTATTGAAGAGACCGTGCCTCTCGAACTTTATGCTCCCGAAAAAGGCGCGCGCCTGATTTCCGGTATCGGTGACTATGGTGGCTTTACGCATTTCGACCTCAATCGGCCCGATCCGTTGGGTAGTCATGCCAATCCTCATTTCGGTAATACGAATGGAGTGACGGGTGCCTGGTTGAAGCAGGATTTGATAGTCAGAGTGGGAACTTTGTTCGGCCACCAGCCGGGTGCACGTACCATCTCCTATTCAGAAGACGGAGGCAGGAGTTGGAACATGTGTGCTACTGTTCCCGTAGAGAAGGCGCGCAACGGGCATATTGCCGTTTCGGCCGACGGCTCTTCCTGGATTTGGACACCCGACCGTTCCACCGCTTTTCTGACCCGCGACAAAGGGAATTCGTGGATGTCTTGTCAAGGCCTGCCGGAGAATATCCGTGTCATAGCCGACAAAGTGAATCCCAAACGTTTTTATGCCGTGGATGCTGTTGCCGGACTTCTATACAGCAGCGAAGATGGCGGGGCGACCTTCCATACCGATACTCTGCAACTGGCTGTAAAAACACTCCGGCGGGGTAATGCCTCTCTGACGAATCGCAGGGGTGACCCGCGCGGAGGGCAAGACCGTATTTATTCGACTCCCGGTCGTGAGGGAGATTTGTGGATTGCCGCTTACGATGGCCTGTACCATTCCACTACCCGTACGGGATTTGATTTTCGTGCGCTGGACAAAGTCCGTACTATCTATGCCTTCGGTTTTGGCAAGGCAAAGCCGGGCAGTAACTATCCGGCCCTTTATCTGATTGGCGTTGTCAACGGTCAGTACGGCTTTTTCCGCTCAGACGATGCTGCCGTTTCCTGGATGCGTATTAACGATGATGCTCATCAATACGGGTTGGTTCTGCATATCTGTGGGGATATGCAGGAGTATGGCAGGGTCTATATAGGGACACATGGACGGGGGATTGTGACGGGAGTGCCCTCTTCCGATTGACAAGTTCTTTATGTGAAGGCATGCTAAAAAGGCATGCCTTTTCTCTATCTTCTGCTCGAAATCATGTATTTTTGCAGACTAATTCATTGGTTTCTGATATGAGTACACCTGAAAAGCGAGTATTGGTCGGTATGAGCGGTGGTATAGACAGTACTGCCACTTGCCTGATGTTGAAGGAGCAGGGCTATGAGATAGTCGGTCTCACCATGTGGGTGTGGGGAGACGAACCGGTAGAAGCCCGCCAACTGGCAGACAGCATGGGGATTGAACATCATGTGGCAGATGAGCGCGAAGCCTTCCGACAGATAATTGTACAGAATTTTATAGATGAATATTGTCAGGGTCGGACTCCGAACCCTTGTGTGATGTGTAATCCGCTGTTCAAGTTCCGTATTCTTGCGGAGTGGGCAGACAAGCTGGGGTGTGCCTATATTGCTACCGGACATTACACCCGTCTGGAGGAACGGAACGGTAAGGTTTATATCATAGCCGGGGATGATGACAAGAAAGACCAGTCCTACTTTTTGTGGAGACTGGGGCAGGAGTTGCTGAAGCGTTGTATCTTCCCCTTAGGCACCTATACCAAGCAGCAAGTCCGCGAATACCTCCGCGACAAAGGTTATACCGTCAAGGCGGAAGAAGGCGAGAGCATGGAGGTCTGCTTCATTAAAGGTGATTACCGTGATTTCCTGCGCGAACACTCTCCGGAGATAGACCGCGAGGTGGGACCGGGATGGTTTGTCAATTCGGAAGGCGTTAAGCTGGGTAAACACAAAGGCTTTCCCTATTACACCATCGGGCAGCGCAAGGGACTCGAAATAGCCTTGGGCAAACCTGCCTACGTCTTGAAAATCAATCCTCAGAAGAATACGGTGATGCTGGGAGACGCCGAACAGCTGAAGACGGGATATATGCTTGCCGAACATGAGAATTTGGTGGATGAGGGAGAGTTTTTTGAAAGCAAGGAGCTAACCGTACGTATCCGTTACCGCAGTAAACCGATTCCTTGCGACGTGAAGCGCCTGGAGGACGGTCGTCTGCTGGTACACTTCCAGACGGAAGCCTCTGCCATAGCTCCGGGACAGTCTGCCGTATTCTATATAGGCCGAAGGGTAGTGGGCGGTTCCTTTATCGCTTCCCAAAGAGGCATCGGGATGTTCCTTTAATTTTTAATTTTTAATTTATAATTGTGAAAAGACTTCTACTCCTTTCCGCCTTTGTCCTGCTTGCGGCAGGAGCATCGGCACAACAAGATACATTGAAGTATCGCATCAGCCTGAAGGATAAGGCTGCCACCACGTATTCCTTGGAACACCCGGAAGCGTTTCTTTCTGAAAAGGCGATTGCCCGTCGGCATAAGCAGAACCTGCCGATAGATTCTACCGACTTGCCGGTGTGCCGCAAGTACGTGGACGAAATTCGCCATCAGGGCGTAAATGTTGTGGTTACCGGTAAATGGGAGAACTTCGTCACGGTATCTTGCAATGACTCTACCTTGATAGACCGTATTGCCGCACTACCTTTTGTCTGCGCTACGGAAAAAGTCTGGATAGCTCCCAAAGGTGACAGTCCGATGATGTCTACCGGACGCGATTCTTTGATTAACCAGCCGAGTGTACATCCTGACAGTATCTATGGACTTGCCGTTAGCCAGATACAGATGAGTAATGGTGATAAATTGCACCAGGAAGGGTTCAAGGGGCAGGGCATGACGATTGCAGTTATCGATGCCGGTTTTCATAATGCCGATAAGATAACCGCCATGCAGAACATCCGGGTGTTGGGAACCAAAGATTTTGTAAATCAGCAGGCAGACATCTTTGCAGAGAGCAGTCATGGCATGATGGTACTGTCCTGCATCGGCATGAACCAGCCCGGCATTATGACCGGTACGGCGCCTGAGGCTTCTTTCTGGTTGCTGCGTAGCGAAGACGAGTATTCCGAGCATTTGGTCGAGCAGGACTATTGGTCTGCAGCGGTGGAGTTTGCCGATAGTGTAGGGGTGGATGTACTCAATACTTCATTGGGATATTACACTTTTGACGACAAGTCGAAAGATTATAGGTTCCGTGATTTGGACGGACGCCATGCACTGATGTCCCGTCAGGCTTCACACGTTGCGGACAAAGGAATGGTGCTGGTGTGCAGTGCCGGCAATTCCGGTATGGGTTCGTGGAAGAAAATCACACCTCCGGGAGATGCGGAGAACGTGCTGACCGTGGGCGCTATTGACAAGGAAGCCGTACTGGCTCCTTTCTCATCTATCGGGAATACGGCGGACCACCGGATAAAACCGGATGTGGTGGCTGTCGGCTTGGGAGCTGATGTCATACGTACGGATGGTAACCAGGGTAAGGCAAACGGTACGTCGTTTTCTTCTCCTGTCATGTGTGGCATGGTGACCTGCTTGTGGCAGGCTTGCCCTGAACTTACGGCTAAAGAGGTGATAGAACTGGTACGCCGCTCCGGTGACCGTAAAGATTATCCCGATAATATATACGGTTATGGCGTGCCCGATATGTGGAAAGCATATCAGGATTATCTGCTCAAAAGATAGCCATATGGAATCGTTGTCTTTGTATGAGCTCAACGCCCTTGTGCGCCGCAGTCTGGAACAATGCCTTCCTGACGAGTGTTGGGTGCAGGCGGAGTTGAGCGATGTGCGTACCAACAGTACGGGGCATTGCTATCTGGAATTTGTGCAGAAAGACCCTCGCAGCAACAGCCTGATAGCTAAGGCGAGAGGAACAATCTGGGCAAATGTGTTCCGCCTGCTGAAGCCCTATTTTGAGGAGGCTACGGGGCAGGCATTTGTTTCGGGCATCAAAGTGCTGGTTCAGGTCACTGTCAGTTTCCACGAACTTTATGGATACAGTCTGACGGTGCAGGACATAGATCCCACTTATACGTTGGGCGATATGGCGCGTCGTCGTAGGGAAATATTGAGGCAGCTCGAGGAGGAGGGAGTACTCACTCTTAATAAAGAACTGGATATGCCCCGCCTGCCGCAACGTATTGCCGTCATATCCTCACCGACGGCGGCGGGCTATGGTGACTTCTGTCATCAGCTGGAAAACAACTCCCGGGGTTTCTACTTTTATACGGAACTGTTTCCTGCCCTGATGCAGGGTGACCGTGTGGAGGAGTCTGTCCTCTCTGCTCTCGACCGGGTAAATGCACGCTTGTCCGAGTTTGATGTGGTTGTCATTATTCGTGGTGGAGGCGCCACGTCCGACTTATCCGGTTTCGATACTTACCTGCTTGCTGCTGCTTGTGCACAGTTTCCGTTACCTATCATAACGGGCATCGGTCACGAGCGGGATGACACGGTGCTGGATTCTGTGGCACATACCCGTGTAAAGACCCCTACGGCGGCTGCCGAATTCTTAATAGAGTCCATGGACAGCGCTGCTGATGAACTGGAAATGCTTGCTTCTCGCTTGCATGAGGGTGTCAGGAATCTGTTGCAGCAGGAACAGCGCAGACTCTCTGGTTACAAGAACCGGATTCCTTCTGCCGCATACCATCGTATATCCGATGCAAAAATGGCTTTGCTGACTGTGCGGAAAGATGTGGTGCAGGCTGTGACTTCCTCTTTGTTCCGCCATCGCCATCGCCTGGAATTGTTGCAACAACGATTGGCAGATGCTTCACCGGAAAAGTTGTTGGCCCGCGGTTACAGCATTACGTTGAAAGATGGGAAAGTAGTGAAGAATGCAGATGAACTGCAGGAGAATGATATGATAACAACCCGTCTGCAGAATGGTGAAGTGGTTTCAATAGTACATATTTAACTCTCCTCTCATTCATGCAGTGTTTTGCAAATCTCTGCATTTTATGAATATTGTTTAAATCATTTAAAATGAACAAAGATGAAAACACAAAATTTGTTTTTTATGCTGATACTGATAAGTATGGCATTTAGTTTTATTTCATGTACGGATGAGGATGATAAGGTCGAAATTCCTCAACTGGTAGGTAAGTGGATTGTGAAAGAACCAGTCCTGCAGGACGATTTTGTGACCTGCTATACGTTTAATGCAGACAAGACCTATGAAGTTTATACCGGAAGCCCGTTATCTAACGGAGTCCCTTTTCGTGGAACTTATATCATAAGTCTTGATGAAAAATTGATTACGTTGTATGATAAAGAGGGACATTATACTGAACAATATCATATTTTGAAACTGACGTCCAAGGAGATGAAGTGGGAGAACGCATCGCCCAAAAACGGGAATTCTGACAAACGGCTTGAGAAGTACAACGATTAATTAATTTCAATTATGCCGGTAACCAAGAAAAAAGAAACCTACTCCGAAGCCATGGCGCGCCTGGAGAAAATAGTCAGCCAGATAGACAACAACGAGCTGGAGATAGATGTGCTTGCCGAAAAGATAAAGGAGGCGAACGGAATTATAGCATTTTGCAGCGATAAATTGACCAAAGCCGATAAGGAAATTGAAAAATTACTGTCGGAGAAGTGGAAATCTGAAGAATAAAAGCTATTTTTGTTGCAAAATGTACGTAATAGAAGTAACTAATACTTTGAGATATGAAAGAACTTGATTGGGCTAATCTGCCGTTCGGATATATGAAGACAGATTACAATGTGAGAATTTACTATCGTAACGAACAATGGGGCGAACTGGAAGTTTGCAGTGAGGAAACCATTCCTATGCACATGGCTGCCACTTGTTTGCACTACGGTCAGGAAGCGTTTGAGGGTTTGAAGGCTTTTCGTGGCAAAGACGGTAAAGTGCGTATCTTCCGTTTGGAGGAGAATGCAGCCCGCCTGCAATCCACTTGCCGTGGCATCTTGATGCCGGAACTTTCTACGGAGCGTTTCAAAGAAGCTATTCTGAAGGTGGTGAAGCTGAACGAGCGTTTCATTCCGCCTTATGAATCGGGTGCTTCTCTGTATATCCGTCCGTTGCTGGTGGGTACCGGTGCACAAGTAGGCGTACATCCTGCCAGCGAATATCTGTTTGTGGTGTTCGTGACCCCGGTAGGTCCTTACTTTAAGGGTGGATTCTCAACCAATCCGTATGTCATTATCCGCGAATTCGACCGCGCGGCACCGCTCGGTACGGGTGTCTATAAGGTAGGAGGCAACTATGCAGCCAGCTTGCGTGCCAACAAGAAGGCGCACGATTTGGGCTATGCCTGCGAGTTCTATCTGGATGCCAAAGAAAAGAAATACATGGACGAATGTGGCGCCGCCAACTTCTTCGGCATCAAGGACAATACATATATCACTCCGAAGTCCACTTCCATCCTGCCCTCCATCACCAACAAGAGCCTGATGCAGCTGGCAGAGGACATGGGCATGAAGGTAGAACGCCGTCCGGTTCCCGAAGAAGAGTTGCTGACTTTCGAGGAAGCGGGTGCCTGCGGTACGGCTGCCGTTATCAGCCCCATCGAACGTATAGACGACGTAGAGAACGGCAAGTCATACGTTATTTCCAAGGATGGAAAACCCGGACCGGTATGTACGAAGCTCTACAACAAGCTGCGTGCCATCCAGTATGGTGACGAGCCGGATACTCACGGGTGGGTGACGATTGTTGAATAATACGGTGATGGCAATGTCTATCGTATAAGACTTGCCGGGACTTTGTTTTTTATACTTTTAGGCACGGATTGCGCGGAAAGCACGGATAGATTGAAGAGAGACCGTGAAAATCCGTGTAATCCGTGCCTAAAATAATATGTTTTATGTTTCAATGCTTCTTAAATGGGAAAGAACAAGTTAGAGAAGTTTGCCGATATGGCGAGTTATCCGCATGTTTTCGAGTATCCGTATTCCGCGGTGGATAATGTGCCGTTTGACATGAAAGGGAACTGGCACGGGCGGTTTTTCAAGAACGACCATCCCATTGTCCTGGAACTGGGCTGTGGTAGGGGAGAATATACTGTCGGATTGGGACGCATGTTTCCCGAAAAGAACTTCATCGGAGTGGATATAAAGGGTGCCCGCATGTGGACGGGAGCCACCGAGTCGCTGGAGTCGGGCATGAAGAACGTTGCTTTCTTGCGTACGAATATCGAAATCATCGACCGCTTTTTTGCTATGGATGAGGTGAGCGAAATCTGGCTCACTTTCTCGGACCCGCAGATGAAGAAGGCGACCAAAAGGCTTACTTCCACTTATTTCATGGAGCGCTACCGCAAGTTCCTGAAGAATGACGGCATAGTCCATCTGAAGACGGACAGCAACTTCATGTTTACCTATACCCGGTACATGATTGAAAGAAACCGGCTGCCGGTGGATGTGATGACGGAAGACTTGTACCACTCCGGCATGGCTGATGAGATACTCAGCATCAAGACCTATTATGAACAACAATGGCTGGATCGTGGTTTGAATATCAAGTACATCAAGTTCCATCTTCCGCAAGAGGGCGAGTTGCAGGAACCGGATGTGGAGATAGAGCTGGATGAGTACCGCAGTTATAACCGTAGCAAGCGTAGCGGATTGCAAACCAGCAAATGATGTGAATCAGTGGTTAAAACGACTACTGATTCGCATAAAAATAGTAAATAGTAAATCGTCAAATAGTAAATACAATGACATTATATCCAAAATTAATCCTTGATGCATTGGCAACAGTGCGTTATCCCGGTACCGGAAAGAATCTTGTTGAGGCTGAGATGGTGGCCGATAACATGCGGATTGACGGGATGAAGGTCAGCTTCTCGTTGACATTCGAGAAACCGACTGATCCGTTCATGAAGTCAATGGTGAAGGCTGCCGAGACAGCTATACATACGTATGTCTCTCCCGAGGTGGAGGTTGTGATTACGACTGAAAGCCGTCAGGCGGCACGTCCGGAAGTGGGTAAACTATTACCCCAGGTGAAGAATGTTATCGGAGTGTCTTCCGGAAAAGGTGGGGTAGGCAAGTCCACGGTTGCTGCCAACCTTGCCGTGTCTTTGGCAAAGTTGGGTTATAAAGTAGGTCTGCTGGATGCTGATATCTTCGGGCCTTCTGTTCCAAAGATGTTCCAAGTGGAAGATGCCCGTCCGGTGGCAGAGAACATTGGTGGACGTGACTTGATTGTTCCGATAGAGAAGTATGGCATCAAGTTGCTTTCCATCGGTTTCTTTGTAGACCCCGACCAGGCCACTTTGTGGCGGGGGGGGATGGCAAGCAAT
>NZ_QTMD01000019.1:58212-102501 GCF_003602995.1 Bacteroides sp. AF25-38AC
TGTGGCGGGGAGGTATGGCAAGCAATGCCTTGAAGCAGCTGATTGGTGATGCCGATTGGGGAGAACTGGATTATTTCCTTATCGACCTTCCTCCCGGAACGAGCGACATTCACTTGACAGTGGTGCAGACTTTGGCACTGACAGGAGCTATCGTTGTTAGCACGCCGCAGGCTGTGGCGCTGGCAGATGCCCGCAAAGGCATCAATATGTTTACCAATGATAAGGTGAATGTGCCCATTCTCGGTTTGGTGGAGAACATGGCTTGGTTCACGCCTGCCGAATTGCCGGAAAACAAGTATTATATCTTTGGGAAAGAAGGCGCAAAGAGACTGGCTGAGAAAATGAACGTACCCTTGCTGGGACAAATTCCTATTGTGCAGAGTATCTGCGAGAGCGGTGATAAGGGGACTCCGGTTGCTTTGGATGAGAATACGGTGACCGGGCGCGCTTTCCTGCAACTGGCTGCTGCCGTAGTCCGTCAGGTAGACCGCAGAAATATGGAAATGGCGCCGACACGGATTGTGGAAGTGCATAAATAAACATGGATATTTTCCTTATGAAAAAGGAGCAGTTACCCGGCGACGGGTAACTGCTCCTTTTTCATTTAGACTTGTTTAGAGAGAAAATTAGTTTATTTAGTTGGAGTAACAGTGGCATTCTGGACAGCAGGGCTTTTCTCCGGTTCTTGCAGACGGAACATGATGGGGACTGTATATTTTACGTTTACAGCTTGTCCTCTTTGCATGCCGGGCTTCCACTTGGGCATGATAGTAGTCAGACGGATTGCTTCAGCGTCTAGCAGTGGGTCGGCACCACGGATTACTCTGGGGCAGATGATGTTCCCTTCTTTATCCACTATAAACTGTATGACCACTCTTCCCTGAATCTTAGCTTTTTGTGCGGCTACCGGATATTTGATATTTTTGCCGATGAATTCCATCATTGCGGACATGCCGCCGGGATATTCCGGCATTTTTTCTACGACTTCGAAAACGGTTACTTCCTCCGGGTAGGTTGCCTCTTCGGGAGCATAACCCACTACCACCATTTCATCTATTTTGCTTTCAATGGGAGCATACTTAACCTGTGTATTGTTTTCCGTCAGACGGAACATCACGGGAACTGTATATTTTACCCGCACGGCTTCTCCTTTTTGTGTGCCGGGTTTCCATTTGGGCATGGCACTGATTACGCGTACGGCTTCTTTATTCAATTCCGGGTCAATGCCGCGCAGTATTTTTACATTGGTAATACTGCCATCCTTCTCCACTACAAATTGCACGGTAGCCCGTCCTTGCGTACCTTTCTTCATGGCTGCTTCCGGATATTTGATGTTCTTGCTCAAGTATTCCATTAGTGCAGACATGCCTCCGTCGGGGAATTCGGGCATGTGTTCCACTACCTCAAAAATCGGATTGTCGAGAGTATCCTTATCCACTACCTTTCCTTTGTAAGTCACTGTTTTCGTATCTTGTTCCGGTAGGGGAGCTACTTGAGGGGCTTGAACTTCCGGTACCGCTTGTCCGGTTTTGGCGTCTACAGCCTCTATGACTTCCGCTGCAATCTTCTTTGTGGTACGTGCCACTGCTTCGATATTGCTGACAATCATAAGTAAGGCCGCTAAAGGAAGGAACATCAGATATTTGGTCCTTCCTATTTCTTTTGTTCTCTTTTTGTTCATCATCTTGATGCGTTTTTTTAGAGGTAAAACATTGAAACTGTTATAGATGGTTGCTGCAGCCTTTTGATGTGATAATCCTAACAAATGGTATTGATAGGTTTTGGAGTCATAGCCGTTCTCCAATACGCGGGCATCGGCCATATATTCCAGATTGGTGCGGATTTCCCGTTTCATGAGCCAGGCAAAGGGATTGCACCAGCAAAAAATGCACACCAGTTCACTGATGATGACATCAATGGAGTGCCATTGCCGGGCGTGTGTCTGCTCATGGGTCAATATTTCGTTGAATTCCTCTTCCGTATGCGAGGACGGATGGATAAAAATCCAGTGGAAAAAGGAGAAAGGCCCGTCTGCTTTGGGAAGCAGATGTATATTTGTGTTGCCTATTTGTACCTTGCGGCATCGGCATGCCAGGTGGATGATGCCCGCCAGTTGCATGATGAGGCGTATCATCAGCAATGCCACTATTCCCCAATAGGCGATATTGGCATATTCTGAAAGGATGCTTTTCCAGTCGGTAGGAGCCGCTTCGGTGCCTATTGTGAGTTCCGGTAGCACAACGCTGGCATAGAGGTCTGCCATGGCCACCATCGGTTCCTGCTCCGTAATCCACGTTTGTATGTTCAGCAGAGGTACGGCGGCAGAAACGGCAAAGAAGCAGAGCAGTGCGGTTCTGCGCCAGCCGAAAAACGTGTCTTTGTAGAAGAACAGCCGATAGAATGCATAAAACAGTACTATCGCTACATTCACTTTCAGAAAATAGGCTAACATGTTTACTCCTTTCCTTTCTCTATCATGTCTATAATGTCTTTCAGGTCATTGGCCGAAATCTTCTGGTCTTTGGCGAAGAACGAAACCATTTCCTTATAAGAATTTTCAAAGTAGTTGCGCACAAAACCGCTCATAAAGGTACGTTTGTATTCGCTTTCGCGTATAAGCGGGGTATACTGGTAAGTGTTGCCTACACGTGCGGCACGGATATACTGCTTGCGCTCCAGGTTTTTCACAATAGATGCTACAGTTGTGTAGGGAGGCGCCGGTTTGGGATATTTGGCAACAATGTCTTTTACGAAGCAACTGCCCAGTTCCCAAATGTACAACATTGCTTCTTCTTCTTGTATCGTTAACTTTTCCATGGATAAAGTATTTAAATGAATTCAATGCAAATCTACGAATATTTCGTAAATAAACATCAAACAGTGAGTTAATTAATCTAAATGTTCCTGCTGTGTGTATATTCTTTTGCCAGATTGAAAAGAACATGGCTGTTGATAATCTTCTTTTGGCTAAGATTGTCTATCTTTGCAGAAGAAGCGAAGACTGGCGGCACCTCAGCATAAAAAATGAACGGGTTCATTTTATTCTGCATTCGGTTTGCGCTGTCTTTGTTGCAATGAATTCTTTTACCTTAAATAAAGCAGAAATATGGGAACAGTTAAATCGTTGTTGCTGGGAATGTGCTTCGTATTGGGTGCATGCACAAGCCAGACTTCTACTGTGCAAACCACAGAGAAGGGAACTCAATGGGAATGGCAGAATGGTACCATTGTTGTCAAAACTCCCGAGCGTCCGGCAGGACAGAAGAGTGTATTGGGACTGACTACTCCGAAGTTGGAGGCAGTCCGTGTGGGTTTTGTTGGTTTGGGGATGCGTGGCCCCGGAGCAGTGGAGCGTTTCACTTATATTCCGGGTACGCAGGTAGTGGCTCTTTGTGATTATGAAGAGGCCCGTGCAGATAAATGTCAGGAGCTCTTGAAGAAGGCATCCATGCCCAAAGCCGCCGTCTATTCCGGTGACAAAGGATACGAGGAACTCTGCAAACGTGATGATATAGATTTGGTTTATATTGCTGCAGACTGGCTGCATCACTTCCCCGTTGCCAAGTGTGCGTTGGAGAATGGAAAGAATGTAGCGATAGAAGTGCCTTCGGCTATGAATCTGCAGGAATGCTGGGATTTGATTAACTTGAGTGAATCTACCCGTAAGCATTGCTTCATTCTGGAGAACTGCTGCTATGACTGGTTCGAGATGAATACGCTGAACATGGCGCAGCATGGCGTGTTCGGTGAAGTTATCCGTGCGCAGGGTGCTTATATACATAATTTGAGCCCGTTTTGGGACCATTATTGGAAGAATGGAGAAAATGACAAGCTGGGCTGGCGTTTGGACTACAACATGAAGCATCGTGGTGACGTGTATGCCACCCATGGCCTTGGCCCGGTGGCGCAAGCACTGGATATTCACCGTGGTGACCGTATGGAAACGTTGGTAGCCATGGATACCAAGTCTGTAGTGGGCAAGGAGCTGGTAGAAAAAAGAACCGGCGAGGAGTGCAAGGAATTCCGTAACGGTGACCATACCACGACCATGATTCGTACAGCCAATGGAAAGGTGATTGAGATTCAGCACAATGTAATGACACCACAGCCTTATAACCGTTTGTATCAGCTTACGGGTACCAAGGGATTCGCCAACAAATATCCGGTAGAAGGGTATGCGCTTGACGCTGACCAGCTGAGTGCATCGGGCGTTCAGCCCAAAGTGGATGATTTGAATTCACACGGTTTCCTGCCGGAGACGGAGATGGAGGCACTCGTGGAGAAATACCAGCATCCCATTTTAAAGAAGTACGGTGAGATGGCGAAGGAAGTAGGAGGTCATGGTGGCATGGACTTCGTGATGGACAGCCGTCTGGTATATTGCCTGCAAAACGGTCTTCCTTTGGATATGGATGTATACGACCTTGCTGAGTGGTGCTGCCTTGCAGAATTGGGAGAACTTTCTATGGACAACGGTTGTGCGGCTGTGGCATTCCCCGATTTCACCCGTGGTGAATGGAATGTGGTGAAGGGCTACAAGCATGCATATGCAACTCCGGAAGAGGAAGCGGCTGCTATGGAGAAGGCAAAGGCATTTACTGCTAAACTGAAAGAGCAGGGAGCCAAGGAATGGGCTGAAAAGTAATAGCGGTATACTGATAAAACAAAAAACAGCAGGTGATAAGCCTGCTGTTTTTTTTTATCAGTTTGTCATTTAGTCACTTTCAGCAACTCTTCCTTCATCTTCTCCACTCCCGGAAAGCCGGTTTGTCTGAACGTGGTGTTTCCTTCGCGGTCTACAATCAGATAAGTCGGTACCCCTTCTATCTTGAATGCATCCGATAGGTATTTCCATTGGGCATCTGTCAGACGGAAATGTTCGCCGTGGATGTCGGGAATCATATTCTCCCAGGTCTTCAAGGGGGAGGTTTCGCCGGTGATGTACAGATATAGGATATCCTTGTCTTTCAGTTCCTCCTTCATGGGGGCCATCGTCTTGTTTGCCATACGGCATGGACCGCACCAAGTGGCCCAGAAATCTACTAACAATACTTTTCCTTTGAATTTGCTGATGATAGAAGTGAACAAATCTTCGTTGCTGACGTTGGCGTCCACTTGGTTGATGGTGTAGCCCGTCTTTTTCTTGTTGGCTTCGAGTTGTGCCAGCAGTTCGTCATTGGCGGCAGTCAGCATTTCACGGTATGCGGCGGGCATGGCGGCAACGGTGGCCTTTTGCTCGTCGGTGAGCGGGGTGAAGTTCTTGATACCCCGGTAGAGGGTGACATTACGGGCTATATCGAAGAAGATACCTTTGTCGCTTCCCCAGGCTTTGGCCAATTCTCCACTCCGTTCGACATTCCTTGAAGCCATTTGTACATACTGGTTGGACAAGACTGCTTGCGGCACATTCAATATACTCATATCTTCGTCGGACACGTAGTTGGCGGGTACTTTCCGGGCAAGTTCCTGATAGTAGTTGTTTGCTTCCTCCCGTTTGATGAGATTGGCGTGTAGGGCAGCCGATGTCAAGATGCTGGCAACGGAAGACAGCATGGCATTTGTAATCAGTTTGTTATTGATAGTCAAAAGTTGTCGGGTAGAAGCACTATAAGGCAACTTGTCTATTGCTTCTTGTGTTTCGTCGGATATTTGAAGTACGTATGCTTTGGCTGCATCAATATCCTTGCCAGCCAGTGCAGCTATGTTTTGATAGAGCTTGTCTTGCATGTCGATGCCGAGGTGGTTTCCGTTCAACTCTTGTGCCACGGTTTCCAGCGGTCCGTTGATATATACCATTTCTCCATAGGGTTTCCCTTCGCTGTGGAATTTAGACTTGCGCCGGGAAGCTTCGCGTAGATTGACGTATATTTCTGTTGTCTTGCCGGGTTCCATGAAGAACTGGAGCATATGCTCTCTACCCAAATATATGGTACATGGGGTAGTGCCGGGCAATGTTACTTCTTTGGTGAAACTGCCGTCAGGCTGGATGTCGAGTGGTATGTCCGTGATGTCTCCTTTGATATTCTCCCACACGGCAATACTGATTGGCATTCCCATATTGGGGCGTGAATCCAGGAGTTTTCCTTTCAGCATGGCTTTTCCGTATTGGATGACCGGTTCGGGAAGTTCGGCATTAGGGTCGGCTTTGTGTACTACGGCGTTCTGGGGAAGTGCCAGTTCCGGCAGTTTCTTGCTTTTCAGTTGTATTCCCCAGACGCTGAATCCGTTTTCCACCTTTTCGCCTTCGGTGAAGTCGAAGGAGGTAGCATTGTCGGATAGGGGAGGAAAGACCAACTGGAATTCCGCTTCGCCCGATTCGGGCATCCAAAATTCTTTACCTGGTATGATGCCTATACCGGAACGCAGTTGGTAGGTTTCTCCGTTATTGTCTGTCAGGTAGCTGTCGGGTGCAATCTGTATCCAGTACTTGGGACGATACTTGGCATAGATGTGGAGCACGGTTGCCGTGTCACTGATGACTACTTTACTCACTTCGATGGAAGTCGTGTTTCTTACGATAAACGGTGGTTGGTCAATCACTCGGTTTTTGGCTTGCAGGGTACAGCAGATACACAGTAGGAAGCCTGCTAAGATGAAATGGATGTGTCTCATATGGATTGTTTTTTGCGAAATTACGAATGTTTCGTAAAGAAACAAGCATGTGGGAGTTAATTGATGTAAAATGCTCCTATTTCTTCATTTTTCAAAGAAACCTTGTATCTTTGCCACATAATACTTAACACTTAATATCTTGTCATATGAGAATCCGAATTCTTCTGATGGGCTTGTTGTTGGCCGCTGTTGCCAATGCCCAGACTGTTTATCATGATGCTTCCACCTTCCCCCTTCTGGGCAAAGCAACAGAATCTACCCTTACCCGCTATGAGCGTCTGCCGGACTCTCTGCAGAACATCTCCCGCAAGCCATTGTGGGACTTAGGCCGCAACAGTGCCGGACTCGCCGTGCGCTTCCGTTCCAACTCTACAAGCATTTCCGCCAAATGGGAAGTAAGGAACAATATGAGTATGAACCACATGACACCGACCGGCATTAAAGGCCTCGACCTCTACTGCTTGCAAGACGGTAAGTGGATATTTGCCGGTAGCGGGCGTCCGCAGGGCAAAGTCAACAAGGCGACTATTGTAAGTAATATGTTGCCTGAGGAGCGTGAATATCTCTTGTACCTTTCTTTATATGACGGGGTTACCTCGCTTTCCATCGGCGTGGATTCTTTATCCGCCATTACCCTGCCGGCAGTAGACTTGCCGAAACGTGAGAAGCCGGTGGTATTCTATGGTACCAGCATCTTGCAGGGAGGCTGCGCTTCCCGTCCCGGCATGGCGCATACCAATATTCTGGAACGTTGGCTCAATCGTGAGTGCATCAATCTGGGATTTAGCGGCAATGCCTTGCTCGACCTGGAGATTGCCGATGTCATAGCCGGTGTGGACGCTTCTATGTTTGTCCTCGACTTTGTGCCCAATGCTACCGTGGAGCAAATGAGAGAGCGTGCCGATAAATTCTATACCACTATCCGCAGCAAGCATCCCGATACGCCTGTCCTTTTCGTGGAAGACCCTCTCTTTACCCACTCTCCTTTTGACACCAGGATTGCCAAGGAGGTAAAGGACAAGAATGAGACATTGAATGCCTTTTTCCGTTCTTTGAAGCAACGTGGAGAGAAAAACATCTATTTCCTTGCTTCCCGTGACATCATCGGCCACGACGGGGAGGCTACAGTAGACGGCATTCATTTTACCGATTTGGGCTTTATGAGGTATGCTGAGATACTTTACCCGATATTGGAGAAACACATGCGACCGTAATTAGGTATTACAACCGTTTGTCTGTTTGCTGCCTTGCCGATGCTGTAGGGCAACTATTTGTTTCCTTTAACAAAACAGTCTGTTTCCTATAAGGGAACAGACTGTTTCAATATGGCGAACAAACTGTTTTTATATATTGGAACAAATTGTTCTGATACGCTGAAACAAAGTGTTCAAACGCATGTGAACACTTTGTTTCGTAGGCTTGGAACAATGTGTTACGCTTCTATACTCTTATGCTTCTTATACTCTTCAATCACATGTTTCCTGCTCTGCAATATCTGCCAGCGATATACCAGGCACGTGGTGATGAAGTAGAAGCCCGTTTGTATCCATAGTGCTTGGTACTCGAAAGAGACTTCATTGAGTGTGGCTCCCATGCTGTTGATGCGTACGTAGCCGTTGATGCCGAAGGTAGAAGGGAAGATGTACGAGAAGTACTTCCAGAAAGCGGGCATAGCAGCTCCCGGCCATGAAATGCCGGAGAGGAACAGCAGCGGCACGGAGGTGAACACGAACAGCAGCATGCACGTTTCGCGGTTGCGGATGGCAATGGATGCTGTCATGGCAAAGAAAATACAAGCGGCCAGGTAGGGCAGGGTGAACAGAGTCAGGACACCGGGTATCGCTATTTGGTTGAGGCTGAAAAGCCATGGAACCACACACAGTATATATACCGATACCAGTGAATATACCATGAAGTAGCTCAGCCCTTTTCCCATCACAATGCGTAGTGTGCCGTTGTAGTGGCGGTTGATAGGCACCAGGTCGCGGAAGCGGTTCTGCTCGCGTGCCGTCCCGGCAGACAAGCCGATGCCGAGTAGCAGCGTTTGCTGGATAATCAATACCAATACTGCCGGAATCAGGAAAGCGGCAAATCCGTTGGTCGGATTATAGAGGGCGACATCCTCATACTCTATCGGGTAGGCGGTAATTTCGTCCTGGCGGTCGGTGGTATTGGCGCTTCGCTCCACTTTGATGTCTGCGTTCATGGCGAGCGACACGTTGGTGTTGGCAGTCAGCAAGGCTTTGTAATACAGCAGTCCGCTCATGTCGCAGAAGATGCTGACCTGCGTCTGCTTACCGCGTACAATGTCGTCGCTGAAGGTGGAGGGGATGTAGATAATACCGTATGCCCTGCGGTCCTTCAACATCAGTTTGGCTTCTTCCATATCAGCGCAGTAGCTCACGAGGCTCACTTCGGGACTGGAGTCCACTTTCCGCAGGTATTCGCGGCTCAACGAGGAGCGTGAGTCATCCACCACGACAGTGGGCACTTCGTGGATAGTTTCGTTGGTATAGATGAAAGCGTATATCAACGGATAGACCAACGGAACGAGCACGAAGAAGATGAGCACGCCCTGGTCGCGGAAGGTGGTGCCGAATTCCCGTTTCCATATATAGAACAAGTCATGAATGCCTTGTATCACTTTCTGTCTGAACGTCAGGTCTTTCATTAGGGCATGTATTTATAGTAAACCAACGCTCCTTTCAGCCTATGGGCTATAAGGAACGGGAGCATCATGAAAATAAGCAGCGCTACGTAGTTGACCCACGAGTAAATCATGGGGTATCCATTCAGTGCCTGGTCCACATAAATCAGGAAATAGTGGCGCAGGGGGAACAGATTTGCCAATGCCTGCAATACGGGGTGCATGCCCATGGCAGGGAATGACAATCCGCACATGGAGAAAGAGAGTACGCCCCATAGGGAAGCGAAACTGAGTCCCAGACGCAGGGTAGGCAGGGTTCCTATCATCAATATTCCCATGCCTTGCGATGCCAGCACCAGGCAAAGGGTGGCAAGCAGCATCGGCAGGATGCCGCTGTTGCAGGGAAAATGGAGGAAACCGTAGAGGTATACATTATATAATATTCCCATCAGGAAGAAGATGGCGGTATGCGGCAGCAGTTTGCCGGCAAGGGAAATCCAGATGGAGTTGTTGCCCATGCGCAGCCATTCGCGGGCGGTGCGGTCTTTTATCTCGACTCCGATGGAATAGACGGTTACCATGAAGATAAGCAGCATCAATACGCCCGGTGCAAAGGTGTTGCACAGATATACGGAGTAGTTCAGCCACGGGTTATTGAGTGGATGTGTATCTATGACGATGGGTTGGAGGAAGGCCATCGCTTGTTCCTCGGTAGCTCCTTTGGCATATAGGGTGCTACGTGCTGCGGCACCGGATGCCAATTCGCTCATCATCTTCATGTCCTTGAAGAGGAGTGAACCTGCGATGAGCAGGGTATTGTTTGTATAGAAAGAGAGTTTGGGCTGCCGTCCGGCCTGCGCTTTGGCAGAGGTACCTTCGGGAATGTAGAAGAAACCGTAAATCTCTCCGCGCTGCATGGCGGTACGGGCTTCGTTGATGGTAGGGTAGCGGGCGACGACGGCTGTCTGCTCAAAAGCGTCCAAGTTACGTATCAGCTGGCGTGAAGTGGCACTCATGTCTTGGTCCACCACACCTACGGGCATGTCCGTAGGAAGCCCGGAGTCCATCAGCGTGGTGAAGAATATGTAGCAGAACAACGGTGCTATCACCATACAGAACAGATAGAGCGGGCGGGAAACAAGACGGCGGCATTCGCGTCTTGCTACATTCCACAAAGCCGTATGTTTCTTATTTCTTTCCATCATCCTCTCCAATAACTCATAACTCCTTTACTTCTTCAATACAACACTCATTCCCGGACGCAGTCCTTCCACCTTCTCTTGCGGAGCGGCTTTTACTTCGAATGTTTTCAGGTCGAACTGGCCGGTAGTCTTGGTCGCTTTCCAGGCGGCATATGTGCCGAGGTCTTTCATATAGTACACTTTCAGGCGGATATTCTTATCGAGTGCAGGGATGAACGCCTCGAATTCGGTATTCATACCCAACCCTTGCAGCAAGTCCTCGCGTACATTGAAGGTTATCCACATATCGTCCAGAATGGCGATGTTCATAATGGGAGCACCCGTGCCCACGAGCTCGCCTACTTTGGGGAATATCTCGGATACCTCACCGGCAGTCTGTGCAATCAGGTAAGTTTCCTTGATGTACGATTCAACTTCGGCCACAGCTCCTTTGGCACGTTCCACCAAGGCAGCGGCAGCGGCTTTGTCCTCGCGTTCCGCACCGTTCTTGGCCATATCATACTGGGCTTTGGCGGCTTTCTCCGTAGCCCGGGCTGCATTGCGTTGGGCGGTAACTTCGTCAAGCTTTTGTGTAGACATCACGCCTTGGTCGTGCAGGTTCTTCACACGCGTGTAGGATTTTTCGGCAATCTCCAGTCCGGCCAGTGCCTTTTGCCACATTTCATAGGCAGCTTGTATCTGTTCCCGACGGGCGCCTTTTAGAGCTTTTTCGTTCTGGGCTTGGGCTGCCGATTCGGCGGCGCGTGCTTGTTCCAGTTTGGCCTGCACGTCCGGAGCCTCCAAAATGGCAAGGGTGTCTCCGGCTTGTACGCTTTGTCCCTCTTTTACACGAAATTCCAGAATACGTCCCGGCACTTTGCTCGATACTCGATACTCCGTTACTTCTGCTTGTCCTTGCACAATTTCCGGTCCTTTACGCAACATGAAGAAACCTACAAGGGCAACGATGGCAATCACTCCCGTCAGCGTGAGGAATGCCAACAACATGTTACTGTTTTGTGATTTTGTATCCAACATATTATTTACTATTTGACTGTTTACTATTTACGATTGAAGAAACTATCAATTATCAATTGTCAATTCCCCCGTTGCCTTTCTCAGATAGATTTCCGTCAGTTTTACGTCAATCTGTGCGTCTATCTTTTCCGATTGGGCAGAAAGCCATGCGGTGTGCGCTTCGAGCACATTGCTGGCAGGTATAACGCCTTCCTCAAAGCCAAGTGTGGCGTATCTCAGGTTCTCGTTGGCTTTTTCCAGGTTCTTTTCGGCCATGGTCAGTTTCTTGGCAGCTTCGTTCACTTGGAAAGCCGACTGGTTGACCTGCAGCTCTATCTTTTCTTTGGCGTCATCCAACTGGTATTGGGCGATGCGTGCTTCCGATTTGGCTGCTTTTACTTTATAGATGCCTTCGCCCCAGTGCCAGATGGGTACCGACACCATGACACCCACATTCCACATCCCCTTGAACTTTTTCTCGAAACTGTTGAAGACGGAAGGGTTGGTTGCCATATAGCTGCCCATTAGTGCTATGGAAGGAAGATATTCCGAACGGGTGACATTTACTTTCTGCTTATAAATCTGCGTGGCAAGTTCCAGGCTACGCACTTCGGGACGGGTAGCATAAACATTGTTGATGTCGATGGCACCGTTTTCCGGAGTAGTGGGAGCCAGGTCTTCCTTCTGTTCGTCTGTGAGCATGACGGGAGTGGAAAGGTCGAGACCACACAATTGGCACAGCAGCATCCGGGCAAGGCTCAGGCCATCGGTTACTTTGGTCAGGGTCATTTCGGCCTCATTCACTTTTACTTTGATGGAGAGTCCGTCTGCTTTGGTGGCAACGCCTTCGGCAATCATTTTGTCAACGTCGCTGTCGAGCTTCTGCAGTAGTTTCAGATAACCTTCTGCCAGCTTCTTTTTATGGGCAAGGGACACTACCTGCCAATATGCCTGGTCTGTACTCAGGATTACTTCCTGCATACCGGTGTTGTGCTGCTGGCGGGCCAGCTCTTCGGCGTATTTGGTAATTTTGTTGTAGGCACGTATCTTGCCGCCCATATATAGGGGTTGGGTCAAGGTCAGTGCGCCCGCATACATGTTGCGGGTGTCTGTACGAAAGGCGTCAACCAAGGATTGGCCTGCACCGTCGAGGGCACCTACCAGGCTTTGTCCTAAAGCCGGCAATTGGCCTGCCAGTTCTGGATGAAGCTGTGCGATGACTTGGGCAGCCTGCTGTAACGGTCCGCTGAGACTTGTACCCAATCCGGACAAGGCTCCTTTCTGAGCGTCGCTGAGGATGGACAACTCTTTTTGACTGCGCATATATCCGCCGCTGGCCGAAATGTTGGGAAGGTAATTAGTAAATGCCGCTTTCCTTTGATAGTGGGCAGCGTTGATTTTTTCCTGGCTTATCAGCAGTTCTTTGTTGTTGGAGATTGCCAATGCACGGCAACTATCCAAGCTTAATGCTTCCTGGGCCTTCATGGGGAAGGATAGGTATGCCAAACAGATGAAACAGAAGAACTTTTTCATTGGGCTATACATTAATTAAGGTGATGAATCTGTTGTTTATACAGCAACAATAATTGCATAAACAACGATGCAAATGTATAGGCTTTCAATGATATTGCAAAATAATTTAGATTTTTTTGTATTAATTCAAGCTGAATGATTGCGAACCGATAAGGGTACCGTCAGCAAAAATGTCTACGCGGTAGGTGCCTGCATAGAGGTATTCTTCTACATCCCAATATACGGTGACGGCTTGCTCTTCTCCGTTGTATTCTATATACTTCTTGATGGAATATACCAGTTCCCGGTTCTCGTATGGGAAGGTGTTCGAGGAACTTTTGGTCAGCACGTCATTGTCCGGTTTGGTGATGCGGATGTAGAGGGTACGTTCGCCGGTCTCTGCAGTGATGTTTTTCACGATGGAGAAGTTTATTTTGAACTTCACGATGTCTTTCACCTTCTTGGCAGTCTTGCCGCGTTTGTTTGTGGGCTGCACAGAGATGTTGGTGGCGTCCAGTTGGGCGGCAAGTGTCACGGTCTTGGTCAGGTTCTTCTTCTCTTCGGACAAGTTGCTGATTTGCCGGGAAGCGGCGTTGTACTTCTTGGTGACATCGGCTATGATTTCCTTCTGTTGAGCAGTCAGGCGGTTTAGCGAGTCAATCTGGTTGATATAGCCTATCATGACTTTGCGGAGAGAGGCCAGTTCCTTCTTCAGACGGCGTATCTCGGTGGCATTGCTGCTCTTCACGGTGCGGAGTTCTTCCAATAAACGTTGGGTCTTCAATTGTTCCTGCTCCAAGAGTACGGAGAGGGAGTCGTTGGAGACTGTCAACTTCAGTTCGTCATATTGTCTGGCGAAGTCTGTGTATTGATTTTCAAGGTCTTCTTTATCCAGATTGAATTCCATCACCAGTTCCTTGTTGGTTTGCTTTTCGGAAATCAGCAGAATGGTAACTCCTATTAATAATAAGATAAGGAGGCTGCCTGCCACGATGAGAAGTGTATTCTTCTTAACTGCCATTTTTGATAATGATTAATGGTTAAGTGATTAATGGTTGGTGGCTGATTATTCGTCCTACATTCATTAATCGTCCGCAAAATTAATCATTAATCATTAATCATCGTCCACTAATCATTGGCTAAATGTGTATTTAACTAAAATTATTACGGAAATATTTCTCTAATTACGAAGTTCGCTGTACTTTTGCGTCATCTTTAAAGAACACTTATAAACAAAAAACTTTAGAAATTATGTCAAAAGTAACCGTAGTAGGTGCAGGTAACGTAGGTGCTACATGCGCTAATGTGTTAGCCTTTAATGAAGTGGCTGACGAAGTGGTAATGCTGGACGTGAAAGAAGGCGTTTCAGAAGGTAAGGCAATGGATATGATGCAGACTGCTCAACTGCTGGGCTTCGACACCACTGTTGTAGGTTGTACCAACGATTATGAGAAGACTGCCAACTCCGACGTTGTAGTGATTACTTCCGGTATTCCCCGTAAGCCGGGTATGACTCGTGAAGAATTGATCGGTGTTAATGCAGGTATCGTTAAGTCGGTTGCACAGAACATCTTGAAATATTCTCCGAATGCTATCCTTGTGGTTATCTCCAACCCGATGGATACCATGACTTATCTGTCATTGAAGTCTCTGGGCTTGCCGAAGAACCGTATCATCGGTATGGGTGGTGCTTTGGACAGCTCTCGTTTCAAATATTTCTTGTCTCAGGCTTTGGGCTGCAACGCCAACGAAGTGGAAGGCATGGTTATCGGTGGTCACGGTGATACTACCATGATTCCGTTGGCTCGTCTGGCTACTTACAAAGGACAGCCGGTAAGCACACTGCTGAGCGAAGAAAAACTGAACGAAGTGGTAGCTTCTACTATGGTAGGTGGTGCTACACTGACTAAGTTGCTGGGTACTTCTGCATGGTATGCTCCGGGTGCGGCAGGCGCTTATGTCGTTGAGTCTATCATCCACAACCAGAAGAAGATGATTCCTTGTTCAGTATATCTGGAAGGAGAATACGGTGAATCAGACATCTGTATCGGTGTTCCCGTAATCCTTGGCAAGAACGGTATCGAGAAAATCGTTGAACTGGAACTGACTGCTGACGAAAAAGCTAAATTTGCTGCCAGCGCTGCTGCCGTTCACAAGACAAATGCCGCTTTGAAGGAAGTAGGTGCTCTCTAATTGAGGGTAACTTAAAGAGAAATAAGCAAGCCTCACGGACTTTTTCTGACAAGGAAAAGACGTGAGGCTTTTTTTATCCCCCAAAAAGAATCATTATGAAAAAACTACTATTAGGTATTGCTGCCGCTTGCCTGGCAGGTTTTACTTTTGCGCAAGATGCTCCGCTCTGGATGCGTCATAGTGTTATCTCTCCCGATGGGACCACCATTGCTTTTACGTATAAGGGAGATATTTATACGGTGCCGGTTACCGGTGGACGTGCCATGCAGATAACTACCAATCCTGCATATGATACGGATCCGGTATGGAGTCCGGACAGTAAGCAGGTTGCTTTTGCTTCGGACCGTATGGGAAGCCTGGACGTCTACATTGTGTCCAAAGACGGAGGCGAACCACGACGGCTGACTACCCACTCGGGAAGCGAAACGCCGCTTGCTTTTACAGATGCCGGACATATCCTGTTCTCTGCGGGCATCATGCCGTCTGCCGAGGCTGTTGTCTTTCCCTCTAACGGGCAGTTCAACCAGGTCTATCGAGTATCAGTGGAGGGAGGGCGCCCGACGATGATTTCGTCCATGCCTATGGAGTGCATCTCCATCAATAAGGAGGGAGCGATGTTGTATCAGGATAAGAAAGGTTACGAGGACTACTGGCGTAAACATCACGTATCGCCCATTGCCCGGGACATCTGGATGTATACTCCGGGAAAAGAACCGCAGTACCGCCAACTGACTACTTTCGGAGGAGAAGACCGTGAACCGGTTTGGGCTCCTGATGGAAAAACATTCTACTATCTGAGTGAGGAAAACGGCTCTTTCAATATCTACCGACGTACTCCCGGAGATGCGAAGGCCGTGCAGTTGACGCACTATACCAAAAATCCGGTACGCTATCTCAGTGCCGCTACGGACGGAAGGTTGTGCTATGGATTTGATGGTGAGATTTACACCCTGCTTCCCGGTGGAGAAGCGCAAAAGGTGAACATCAGCATTGTTTCCGACAGAAACGACAAGGATATTATCCGCCAGATTAAGAGTAGCGGTGCCACGGAAATGGCAGTGTCTCCGGATGGTAAGGAAGTGGCTTTCGTTTTGCGCGGCGATGTCTACGTCACTTCAGTGGAATATAAGACTACGAAGCAGATAACGAATACTCCTTGTCAGGAACGTACCGTAGACTTTGCCCCCGATGGCCGAACACTGGTTTATGCTTCCGAACGTGGCGGGCTTTGGCAACTTTACACTTCGACGATTGTGCGTAAGGATGAAAAGCTGTTTACCTATGCCACAGAGCTGAAGGAAGAACGCTTGACAAACTCGGATGCCGCTTCTTTTCAACCCCAATACAGCCCTGACGGTAAAGAGATTGCCTTTCTCGAAAAACGCAGCACCATCCGTGTCATCAATTTGAAGACAAAGGATGTGCGTACCGTTATGGATGGCAAGTATCAATACTCTTATTCGGACGGTGACCAGTGGTTTCAGTGGAGTCCGGACAGCAAATGGATTCTTTCGGACTATATCGGTGTAGGTGGATGGAACAACAAAGATGTTGTGCTGCTGAATGCCGATGGCAAGGGTGAAATGGTGAACCTGACCGAGAGCGGATACAACGATGGCAATGCCAAATGGGTATTGGGTGGAAAAGCCATGATTTGGACCAGTGACCGTGCGGGGTATCGCAGCCACGGCAGTTGGGGAGCCGAAGACGATACTTATATCATGTTCTTTGATGCTGAAGCATACGACCGTTTTTTGATGAACAAGGAAGAAACCGCTTTACTCGAGGAAGCGGAGAAGGCAGAGAAGGAAAAAGCTGGGAAGAAAGACGAAAAGGATGCCAAGAAGAAAAAAGGGGATGCCGACAAAGATAAGGAGAAAAAGGTAGAGCCGTTAAAGTTCGACCTCGCAAACCGCTTTGACCGTATTGTACGCCTGACCGTCAACTCCTCGCATATGGCAGATGCCATGCTTTCTGCTAAAGGGGATAAACTCTATTATCTTTCTGTTTTCGAGGATGGGTACGATCTTTGGGAACACAATCTGAAAGAGAATGTTACAAAAGTTCTTTTGAAGAAAGTAGGTGCAGGCGCTTTGCAGCCTGACAAGGAAGGGAAGAATATCTTCCTTTGTGCCCGCGACGGAATGAAGAAGATAGAGATTGAAGGCAGCAAGATTTCTCCAATTGAATTTGAGGCTTTCTTCGATTACCGCCCTTATGGTGAGCGTGAATATATCTTCGACCACATCTGGCAGCAGGTAAATGATAAGTTCTATGTGGCAGACTTGCAAGGTACGGACTGGAATGGATACAAAGAAACTTATAAGCGCTTCTTGCCGTATATCAACAATAACTACGATTTTGCGGAAATGCTGAGTGAGATGCTGGGTGAATTGAACGGTTCTCATACGGGAGCGCGTTATTATGCTTCGGGCGCAGCACTTCCTACGGCTGCTTTGGGAGTGTTCTATGATGAAGCTTATGCGGGCGATGGATTGAAGATTAAAGAAATTATAGCTCAGAGTCCATTGACGAAGAAAAAGACGGATGTCAAGCCGGGCTGTATTATCGAGAAAGTGGATGGTGTTGCCATTAAGGCTGGCGCTGATTATTTCCCGTTACTCGAAGGTAAGGCAGGCCGCAAGGTGATTCTCTCGGTCTATGATCCTGTTACCGGAAAGCGGTTTGAAGAAACCTTGAAGCCCATATCTTACGGTGCCCAGAATGAGCTGTTGTATAAGCGCTGGGTGGAAAACTGCCGCAAAAAGGTGGATGAATATTCCGGCGGACGCATTGCTTATATTCACATCAAAGGTATGGATAGTCCGAGCTTCCGTAAGATTTACTCCGATTTGTTGAGCGAAAGCAGTCGTAAGAAAGAGGCTGTTGTGGTGGATACCCGCCATAACGGAGGCGGGTGGCTGCACGAACAAGTAGCGACGTTACTTAGCGGCAAGGAGTATGAACGCTTTGTGCCGCGTGGCCAGTACATCGGCAGCGATCCTTTTGACAGATGGCTGAAACCTTCGTGTATGCTGGTTTGCGAGGATAATTACAGCAATGCCCACGGTACTCCTTTTGTGTACAAGACGTTGGGTATCGGTAAGCTGATAGGTGCTCCCGTGGCAGGAACCATGACTGCTGTCTGGTGGGAAAGCCAGATCGATCCAAGTATTGTATTCGGTATTCCGCAGGTAGGTTGCATGGATATGCAGGGCAACTATCTGGAGAACCGCACGTTGCAGCCTGATATCCTGGTCTATAATGAACCGGAAGCTGTTTTGAAGGGAGAAGATGCACAGCTGAAAGCGGCGGTGGACCACTTGCTGAAGAGGTTGCCGCAAAAGAAATAGATGGATTGGACTTTATAAACAAGAGGCTGAATTCAAGATTGAATTCAGCCTCTTGTTTATAAAGTCGATGGGGTGTCTTATTTATTTTACAGTTACTTCTGACAGTTTTAACCAACCAGAATTAGTGAAGGTTCCCTTGGCAGAGATATCCAGCCCCTTAACATTGCTTCCATTGCCTTTGGTTGTATCGACTAAAGCTACTGCCCAGGTATAGGTTCCTTTTTTTACCCCGTGAAGTTTGGGAGTGAACTCATAGGAAGTGGGATAGCCTTTTATCCAGACGGATAAATCAGTATTGTTGTCCAGATAAGAGTAGACTACTTGATTGTCTTGGTTCAATAATGCGAAAGCTACTTTATACTTTTGGTTCCATTGTGGTATATTGGTTGGGCAATATCCCCAGCCTAAGTTGTTCCAGCGATGTACTATCTTTATTCTTGAACCACTCTTCATTTCTTTGGGAACTACAATGGAATCGGGATATAAACGATAACCTCCTTCGGAGATGAAACGCTCAACCAAAGGATAGGCATCACGGAACCAACTCATGGTTTCGTCTCCTACACGGAAATCCATCATGTTGACATGAGCTTCCTGACCGTCTTCAAATTCTCCGATACGCACATCTTTGGCTGTTTTGTAACCGCTCGGGTCATTGTGATAAGGGTGCTTGCTCACAATCCATCCACCTTCCAGTAGAACCGGGCGTTTCATAATCCAAGGTTTCACATAGTTTCGCTCCCACTGGCCGTAATACTCTCTCATTCCGAAAGCATCATGACGTAAGGAAAAGCCTTTCTCGCAAGCGCTGTCCAACAAGCGTTTACTATCGGGATCAAAATTCTCCTCACCTGCCCAGTCTTTGCCTGCACCCATCCAACGATGGTAGTTGATAACTAAAGGTACTTTGGTGAAGTGTTTGACGTAGAGGTCTGTAATCCAATTGAACACAGCTTCCCGGTTCTTGGGGTCAATGTACTTCATAGTGTGTGCCTCACCCCATTTGCCAAGACCGTAGCCGTCTATAAATTCCACCAGGTCAGGGTCATTGTATTTTTGGGCAAATGCTTCTATGAACTTTGCATATTTCTCCTGGAAGATAGGGTCATCAGGATAGGGAGAGCGTTTTCCATTGTCTGTATAGTATTTGGCTCCTGCATCGAATACATAGGCCGGAGTGGCTTCATTTTTTCGGTCGCGGCTGTCGACAACTACACGGAAAGAGAGACGCATACCTCTGTCGAGTGCCCCTTGAATTACTTTTTTCAACTTTTCGTTGGTATCCCAGCCGTAGACTCCTTCGGCGGGATTGAAGGTACTCCAATGCGTACGGATATAGAGTGTGCGTGCATAATCGGAGATTTTCACGGTTGTTCCTTTTTCCGGTACATAGATATGGTCGTATTTCTTCCAGAAGTCATCGCTGACATTCTCATTTGCATAAACAACCCAACCACTTAAAGGGTTTCCCTGCATGGTTTTTCTGTCTGGCCAGATTTTTATATAATCAGCTTCCGTATCTACAGCCATCTTGTATATCTGGCATCCTGCTGCAAGAAACGCACCGACACCGTAAACTTCTGTCATGTCACGCGTCACTTTACGGGGGTCGGCACCGATAGGCTGTACCCAGCCAAGTTTACCGCTTGCATCTACAGCATCGGTCAGTGCCTTCCAGCCTTTTATAATGACTGGCATGAAATCGTCTTCATTCAAGAGTCCCGCATTTACGCCATAGGCCAACGCATATACAAAGAAACCGGTGGAACTGGTTTCGGGAGAAGGATAAGAAGCCGGATCCAGAAGGCTGGCATGCCAATAACCGTCTTCGTTCTGCAATCCGGCGATACGTGTGCATAACCGGATAAACAGTTCTTCGTAATAAGCGCGTTCCATCAAGCCTTTGGGCAACTCCTGCAATACTTCTGCCAGACCGGCCAGTACCCAGGCATTTCCACGTCCCCAGAACACCTTTTTGCCATTGGCTTCTTTTTTACCGAAATAATGCCAATCGCGGTAGAAAAGGTTCTCTTCCTTATCGAATAGGTATTCGTAGGTAGCCCGGTATTCATTGTCCATGAATTGGAGGTATTTCCGGTTGTTGGTTTCACGGTATAGCTTGGCATAAACCGGGGGGGCCATAAACAAGGCATCACACCAGGTCCAGCGTTCTAGGGTTTTGTTGTCACCATACTCCAGTTTGAATGTACCGTTGGATGGATGGTTGACAATCCATTCCGTACGTGCCAGGGTAGGAGCCAGTATTTCCTCTTTTTTATATTTACGGTATAAGTCAATGAATGATTGGGAAACGGTTATATCGTCTGCATGGTACAACCGCTGATGGGGTTGCCAGCAGTTTCGTCTTCCTATTTTATAGAGCCATTGATAGTAGGTGCTGTCATTGTACTCCTCTTCTGCCAGTTTAGCCCAATCTACCATACCTACATAAAGTGCTCCATTGGTCCAATCCAGGTCGTGGTGTTCGTGGGCAGTGTTAGGATTGGAAATTTGCCAGTCTGCCACTTGCTTCATTTTCTCTTTTACTTCCTTTTTGCTGAATGGCACTTGTGCCATGATTGCCATACTGATAAACAGAAAGGCTGCTGCTGTTAATTGTCTGTGTATCTTCATGATTGTTTATTGATAAAATTAAGGGAATTGCCTTTGTTCTCAATGGACGCGGACAATTCCCTTTATGAGAATCTTGAAAACTATCTTTTTACCTTTATTCGTGTTTTATTTTGTCTTTGTGCTGTTAATATCCTTCGTTTTGCGGGAATTCTGCACCCGTATTTGAATCGATTATGCTCTGAGGAATCGGCCATAATGTGTGGTAATCACGCATAACGGGCCCCGATTCTGTATTGTATTTGCGGGTACGCTCCAATAATTTGCCGGTACGGCATAAGGTAAAGCGGCGTGATTCTTCACCTACCAACTCGCGGATACGTTCGTCCAGCAAGAAGTCCATGGTCATTTCACTGTCCGTAATTTCAGGAGCATGTGCGCGACGGCGTACAACATTGATTGCTTCGCGGGCACCTGAAATATCGTTCAACCCCAACCTTGCTTCGCAGAGTAAGAGATAAGTCTCGGACAAACGGAACTTCATGCGGTCACGGTAGGAACCGGTCAAAGAAAGGTTTTCGGAACGGCCATAGAAGAATTTTGTCAGAGCCGGATAAAGACGGAAGGTGGTAAACCATGTTTCGTCTGTAATCGTGGCTTTTTTACCATAAAGGTCGGGCATGTTCTCGTTGTTGTAATACCAGTTACGTTTGATGTTGTATTCGGAATTACGAATGTCTTCTTCATCAAAGAAACCGGTATCTTCTCCAATCCACCATTTCATTGGTACCAATTGCGACAAGCCGCGGCCACCCAGTGAGTCTGCCAAAACAAAACCGGTAATTTCGAAGTATTTGGGTTCCCAGGCACGGCGTGTCCAGTCATCGGAATTTGTACCGCCACCAGTAGTGTTATATTCAAACTGCATGACCCAAATGCTTTCCATATTGCCGGATGTGCGATTTTGATTGTTTTCAACGAATAGGTCGGAGAACACATCGCCGTTTGCTTTTACCTTTTCACCGAAGCGGTCTTCCATCAAGTGGAAATATCCGCTGTTGATGACATTCTCTGCGGCAGTTTCAGCCTTTGCATAATCACCCTGCATCAAGTAAACCTCACTTAGTAAGTGTTCTGCCGCCCATTTGGTCAGCTTGCCGACTTTTACGGCATCAGGGTCAGTAGGCAGGTTCTCGACAGCAAACTGAAGGTCTTCTACCATGTGGGCAATAACCTCTTCCTTCGGTGTACGGGTAAAATCGATTCTGAACTGATCTTGAATCTTGTCTACATAAGGAACGTCTCCAT
The DNA here is from genome assembly GCF_003602995.1 of Bacteroides sp. AF25-38AC. Taxonomy (NCBI): domain Bacteria; kingdom Pseudomonadati; phylum Bacteroidota; class Bacteroidia; order Bacteroidales; family Bacteroidaceae; genus Bacteroides; species Bacteroides sp. AF25-38AC. The sequence goes on from NZ_QTMD01000019.1 coordinate 80,607, forward strand.
ACAGATAAACCAATGTACGGTATGCATAGGCGCGGAAAAAACGTGATTCTGCCTGATAGAGCGCCTTGTCTGTGCTATTATCCCAGTTCGTGTTTATTTCCGAGTATTTCAACATCTCATTGGCTCCTGCAATCAGGCTATAAGCCCAGTTCCAGTAGGAACCCACAATACCGGTATTTGGAGTTAATGTCAAAAAACCGAACGGTTGGATAGAACCGTCTTTAGTGCCCATGGTAGCAAGGTCAGTGGCAATCTGCAATGCTTCGTAAGGGCAAGCGGCATTGTGCATGAAGGCACCGTTTTCACCCCAAGTGTTGTATTCAGAGCGTGCTTCGGCATAAAGTCCGGTAGAACCTACTTCGAAACCATAGGAACTTGTATATGTGTTGTCCGGAGCCAGTTCACTTTTCAGTTTCTCATCCAGAAAGTCAGAGCAACCGGTAGCAGACAGAGCTACTAACAGAGCTAGAGTTGCTTTTGATATATAATTTTTCATTGTATATATATTTAAGTAAGTTTAGAATGATAAGTTCAGTCCAAGTACGTAGGAACGTGCAGTCGGGTAAGAGGCAAACCAACTGTTGTCATAGTTCAATACGCTGCGTATATCACAGAATGTATAAGGATTCTCCACACTGATATTGACTCCCAAACCGCTCAGTCCCAATTTCTTTACAAAATTCTTTTCAAAATTGTATCCTAAAGTGATATTCTTTATTTGGATGTATGTAAAGTCTTTGTAATAGCTGTGTCCGTCGAAGTTGTTATATGCTGGAGAAGCATATTTGGAATTGGTGTGTTCCGGTGTCCAGTAATCGGCATTATGCAGATAGTTGTATAGGTTGTAACTCCAACTTCCGATATTGGCTTCGTTCAACTCACGTGTAACTTTGAAGGTTCCATTCAGGAGGAATGACAAGTAAAAGTTCTTGTAAGTCAATGTATTGCTCATAGACATGAGGAAGCTTGGATTCTTTGAACCGATGATAACTTTGTCATTGGAGTCAATATAACCGTTTCCGTCTGCATCTTTCACTTTGGCAGAACCTGGTTTGGCACCTTTTTGGATCTCTTTTTCTGTACCGTCTGCTGCGGTATAGGTGAATTTGTCACCTTCCTGCCAGATGCCGTCGACGTCATAGTCGTAGTAAACTCGCAAGGGTTTGCCGATGAACCATTTATTGGTGATATCATCTTTTTTGTCACCACGTAGGTCTACAATCTTGTCACGGTTCAGTGAAAAGATGATTCCGGTGCTCCATTCGAAGTCCTTATTACGTATGTTGACGGTGTTCAAGGTAAATTCAACACCTTTATTGCGTGTTTTACCCACATTATCCCAAATGGTTTTATAGCCGTTCATGATAGGAACAGTACGCTTCATCAGCAAGTCTTTTGTGTTGGCGACATACATTTCAATGTTACCGTTGATACGGCCGTTGAAGAATGAATAGTCGATACCGACGTTGAATGTTTGGGTTGTTTCCCACTTTAGATTCGGATTTCCGACACCGTCGTTGGCCAGATAAGCACCGTTGACACCTGCTCCACCGTCACCCCAGATATAGTTTGTGAGGTGCAGACGGTCCAATGTCTGATAGGGGTTGATGGCTTGGTTACCGTTAGAACCATAAGATACGCGGAGCTTCAATTGGTCCAGCCAGTTTTGTGCATTTTCCATAAAACTTTCGGAAGCAATGTTCCATGCAGCAGCCACTGACGGGAAGAATGCATACTTGTTGTTTGCACCGAAGGCAGAATAACCGTCGGAACGTCCGGTCAAAGTCAGCATGTATTTCCCTGCATATGAATAGTTCAAGCGAAGCATATAAGACAACATCGAGGTTTCTGATAAACCAGAACTTACGGTTTTATTCTTTTCACCTGCATTGATGTTATGATAACTGGAATCATCGTTTACAAAACTTTCGGCACTTGACTTGGAAGTCTTTTTCTGAGTTTGTTGTACACTGAACAAACCTGTAGCGTCGAAACGGTGCTTGCCAAATTCACGATTATATTTGAGCAGATTTTCCCAAGTGTAATCCCAGTAGTGTTCATTGTTGATGCTGGCTTTTCCGCTGGCTGTTCTACCGTCTTTGGTGTCACGGCCATAGTATGTGCCGGTAAAGTCGCTACGATAGTTGTAACCAAAGGTTGTACGGGCTGAAAGACCTTTTACCGGCAACAGAATGTCAGCATAGGTGTTGATGAAGAAGTTACGTCTTGTTTGATCTTGATCGGCATTGACATTGGCCATCGGGTTAATAATCAGAGATTGGTCCATAGGTTCTTCATAATACTTGCCGTTTTCATCTTTGTAGATACCATAAGGACTTTGCTTTACAGCATGTTCAATATTCGGGGTTATACCACCGCCATCTCTTTGAATAAATTGGGTCTGTATACCGATAGTCAGCCATTTATTTAATACTTGTGTGACACTCAAATTGATATTGTAACGTTTCATGGCGGAGTTGTAGACTACACCTTCTTGATCCAGATAGGAAACTGCCCCCATATAAGTGGTGCTTTCAGTACCTCCGGAAATGCCTACTTGATGTTCCATGGTAAATGCATTGCGGAAAATATAGTCCTGCCAGTCGTTTGTAACGCCTTTCTTGTAATTTATAAGTTCGCTGGCACTCAGAATATTCTCAGGAGCCAATTGGTCACCGCTCCATCCATCTTTCAGGCGTGCAATGTCTTGTTTAAATGTGATGTATTCGTCTGGAGTCATCACATCAATGGTCTGTTGGGGTTGCGACATTCTGAACTGCCCTTTGTATGTAACTTGGGGTGCACCTTTCTTGCCTTTCTTTGATTGAATCAAGATGACACCATTGGAACCGCGTGAGCCGTAGATAGCTGCTGCGGAAGCATCTTTCAAGACACTAAGGCTTTCGATGATGTTTGGGTCAATATCACTCAAAGAACCGTTGTAAGGAATACCGTCCAATACGATGAGCGGTGCATTGTCAGCACTTAATGAGTTTTCACCACGTACACGGAGGGTTTGGTCTGCACCCGGTTTCGCATCACCAGTAGTTACGCTTAAGCCCGGGATTTGTCCTGCAAGACGGTCCATCAAGTTACTGCTATTTATCATGTTCAGCTTCTTCTGGTCTACTGATACCAGACCTCCGGTCAGGTCGGACTTACGCTGTGTACCATAGCCGATTACCACGACTTCTGCCAGTGTTTTACTGTCTTCCACTAACTTTACGGTACTGTTTCTACCAGCTTTTACAGTCTGTGTTACATAACCGATATAGGAGATTTTGAGATTACTCCCTGCCGGTGCGTTGATTGTGTATTTTCCGTCAAGATCTGTAATGACACCAGTACTGGTTCCTTCCACCATGACATTTGCTCCGATAATCGGTTCACCACTTTCGTCAATTACTGTACCAGAGATGTTCTGTGGTTGTCCGGATATTGCCTTGTTATTCTTTCCGGTATATAAAATAATGTGTGTTGCGTCGATTTCAAATTTAACATTGGTCCCTTTCAATAAGGCTGCTATTGTCTTATTAATAGTTTCATTCTTAACATTCAAGCTGACTTTCTGTTTGATGTCTATTTGCTGCGATTCATAGAAGAAAGTGTATCCACTTTGCTTTTCCACTTTTGGCATAGCCTCTGATAATGGGATATTTGTGAACTTCAGTGTGATCAGTTTCTCTTTCTTTTGTGCAGAAACCGGGGCACATAGAAGTACCAGTATAAGAATGATGAGTTGTTTTCTTATATCCATAATTGTCTTAAATTTAAAGATTAATGTAGGTGTTTACTTTTCGTTAATTATTAAATAATGTGCATTTCTCATTTGTTTGTTTGGCATAAGTTTTTAATTTTGTTACTGTTTCATTTTACTTTTTGTTTTGTGTCTGCAAACGAAATTGTCAACTCATTCTCTTCGTTAAAGGTATATTTCATAGGTTGGATGCGTGCCATGATGCGGAGTATTTCGTCCAGCGGTTCGCTACGCAACGTAAACGTATAGAAATATTTATTGGATAATGTAGGATCCACGTCTATCTTTATCCGATACCATTTAGAAAGCAGTTTGCAAATGTCTCCCAATGAACGGTTTCTGAATACGAGTTGTGTATTTGCCCACGAAGAGGCAAAATGTACATCATCTTTTTCTACCTTAAGTGTAAGGGTTTTCCGATTAAAAGTAGCTGTTTCGCCCGGTTTGAGGAAACGGTTCTCTGTCTCGGTTTCCAAAGAGACGGACCCTTCTACCAAACTCACCAATGTATTTTCCGAACCGGGGAATGCATCGACATTGAATTTGGTTCCGTGAACTACGATACGCATACCTTCTGTCTGCACAATAAAAGGTTTGTCAGCATCGTGTGCTACATCGAAGTAAGCTTCACCAGTTACATTTACGATACGCTCATCCTTATTCATTTGTGATCCGTATTGCAAAGAGGTCTCTGTATGCATCCATACTTCGCTTCCGTCAGGAAGGAGAACCTTAGACTTACCCGACAAATTAGAGTATAACTGCGGCATGGCTTCAGGCTGTCCGTTAAGGAATCCTATGTAGAATGAGCAACCGATGGTAACAGCTATACATGCAGCTACTGCGTAGCGGTATATCCGTTTCAGTTCGAAGCGTTTCTTTGCAGGTTTTTCAGTCTGCTTAGGCTCGCTGGCGTGCATACGGTTGACAAGTTCATTCCAATAATATTCGGTATTGGGCGTGTAGTTTTCTACATTTGCCTGAATTTTTTCCCATAACAGTTGCAATTCCTTGAATAACGCTTCGTTGTTACTGCTGCGTAACCAAGTCTCCAATTGCCGCTCTTCGTCTGCGGAAATTTCCTGTTTCAACTTAGGAATGATTAAATTCCAAGGAACACTTTTTTTCATGATCATGATGTTTTTATAGGCCTTCACTTATATGACACATCACTTGGGTTTAACCCTTATTCCAATTCCAATTATTTTTTTAATAAATTTCGAGGAACAAATAATATTAGTATCTTTGCCGCTCAAGAAGCCCTTATCTAATATAACTTCGATATGCCTGCAGAAGATGATATCCTATTGTTACAGTTAATCAAACAAGATGACGAGAAGGCTTTCAAGCACCTTTTCGATACTTATTTTGTTTCACTCTGCCGCTTCATGTCCCTTTATCTGAGAGACAAGCAGGAGATAGAAGAACTGGCCCTTTCCATCTTTATGAATTTGTGGGAGGGTAGGGCCGACTTGACTCTTAAAATCTCATTCAAGGCTTATCTTTTCCAGTCTGCACGCAATCGTTGCCTGAATGCTTTACGCGATGAAAAGGATACGGTTCCCATCGAGGGAGGAGAAGAATATGGATATGCTCTTGCGGCTGATACTTCGGTGGAGATGGAAGAACTGAACCGATTGATTGAAGAAGCTGTTTGTTCCCTTCCGGACAAATGTGGGCAGGTTTATCGCAAAAGTAGGGAGGAAGGGAAGACTAATCAAGAAATTGCCGGGGAAATGGGGATTTCTGTCAAGACGGTGGAGGCCCAAATAACCAAAGCCTTGAAGCATATCAAGAAATTTTTAGGAGAACAGTATACTTATTTGTTCTAAAATAGAAATTGCAGGCCATCTGTCTTTTAGAAGGATGAAAGGAGGATGGCCTGCAATATAAAAAGAAGATTAATCTATAACCGTGAATTTTACTTTCTGGTCTTTCACTATTACATAATATTCTCCATTTTCAAGGAAATGTTCACCATTGGCATTTACAAAACCAAGATCACGCATCGGGTCTATTTCAAAGCGGAATATATGTGTTTCACCTGCTTTAATTAGTTGCTTTTCGAAGTGCTTCAATTCTTTGCATGGACGGGTAATCGTGCTAAATGGGTCTGAGATAAACCAATGCACCACTTCTGCACCGTCACGTTTGCCTACATTGGTGACTGGGATTTCCATTACCAACTTTTCACCGCGTCTGATGGTTTCTTTGGGCAAGTTGATATTACCATAATTAAAGGTGGTATAACTCAAGCCGTATCCGAATTCATACAGTGGGGAAGAGGAGATGTCTTGATATTTGCCACTTTGTGGACGGGCTGTTTTGCGCTGATTGTAATAGATTGGAATCTGTCCGGTGGAACGTGGAAAAGTAATGGAAAGCTTGCCCGAAGGATTTACCCGGCCGGACAAGACACCTGCCAATGGTTTACCGCCAGGTACTCCCGGTTGCCACATTTCAACGATGGCGTCACAGAGAGGTTCCACTTTAGAGAGTCCCAAAGGACGTCCGTTAGCCAGTACCAGAACAATCGGTTTGCCTGCTTTCTTCATTTCAGCAATGAATTCCTCTTGAATGGCAGGCAGTTCTATGATGGAACGCGATGCGTTTTCGCCACTCCACTTTTTCTTTTCACCCATGCAGAGTAGAATGACATCTGCTTTCCGGGCTACAGCCAGTGCCTCACTGAATTTGGAAGTGTCGTTACCGTCGAAACCACAACCCTCGGTATAAATCAGTTCAGCCTTGCCTGCAAATTCTGCATCCAGCGCCTTTTTGATGGGGAGGACATCTTCTGCATGTCCATGTCCATACCATGACCCCAGGAGCTCGGCACTGTTTTGTACCAGAGGCCCCATGACGGCGATAGTTGGCTTGTTCCCGTTTGCCAGAGGGAGTACCTTGTTTTCATTCTTCAGTAGAACAATGGTCTCCTCTGCCAGTTTCTCTGCAATAGCCAGGCTTTGTGGAAGGAGGAAGCGCTCTTTTTCTGTAGATGTCGGGGTGTAGGGATTGTCAAAAAGTCCAAGGCGGAATTTGATACGGAGCACGCGTTTCACTGCATCGTCCACCAATTGCATGCTTATTTTACCTTCTTCCACCAGCTTTGCCATATGCTTGTCATAGCAATGCCCCATCATGTCCATTTCCAGGCCGGCGTTGAAAGCCAGACGGGCAGCTTCTTTGCGGTCGGCAGCATGGCCTTGGTCAATAAGTTGCGGTACTGCAGACCAGTCTGAAACAACAAAGCCGTCGTGTTTCCAACGGTTCTTCAGAATTTCTGTCATCGTGTAATGGTTGGCGCTTCCGGGAGTACCGCTGATGTCATTGAATGAACTCATTAAAGTAGCGGCACCGGCTTTTACGCCAGCTTCATAGGGAGGAATATAGGTGTCCCACAGAGTCTGATTGGAGATTTCCGTATAAACATAGTCACGTCCTGCTTCAGAAGCGCCGTATCCGATATAATGTTTAAGGCAGGCGGCTACTCGCTTGCTGTCGGACATGTCTTCACCTTGGTATCCTTTGATAGATGCGACACCGAATACAGCATTGGTATAAGGGTCTTCGCCATAGCCCTCTGCAACGCGTCCCCAGCGTCCGTCTCTTGCCACGTCAATCATAGGGGAAAAAGTCCAGTCTACCCCGGACATGCGTGCTTCCTGGGCGGCAACGGCACATGCTTGTTCTACCAATTGGGGATTCCAAGAACATGCTTGTCCCAAAGAGATGGGATAAATGGTACGGAACCCGTGGATGACGTCGTATCCGAAAAGGATGGGGATACCCAGACGTGATTCTTCCATTGCTTTTCTCTGAGCCTCGTTACGCAGATTGGCATCTTCATCAAAATAAATGAGGGAGCCTAATGTGGCAGGAATTTTTTTTACTTCCTCACCACGATTGTTCTCGTTGTTATTCCGCCCCAAAGTGTACTGGTTGAGTTGTTGTACCTTTTCTTCCAGTGTCATTCTGCTGACCAGGTCATTCACACGCTCCTCAATGGGAGCTTTGGCATCTTTGTAGATGGGTTGCTTTTTGTTTGCAGCCATTGCTCCGGCCAGGCAACCACTTAAAAGGAGGCAACTGATAAATGTTAGTTTCTTCATGATATATATAATTATGCTATTCTCATTAAATAAGACACGTTTTTCGGAATCTGCTCCTACACAAAGGTCGTTTTTTTAAGGAATATAAACAAGTACATGCAAGGGCTTATTTGAAAATAGGCTTATCGGTTAGTGTCATGGAAGCTTGTTCGTTATTTTTTAGTTCAAATACCACTATTTCATTATTACCTGCTATCAGAGCACCAGCAGGTATCTCCAGGGTCTTTTCTGTATTTTCTTCCCAGTAGGCACCCAAGTATTGCCCGTTTATCCAGACTTCTCCCATTCCCCAGCCAGACACGTCAAGAAAGGTCTCTTGTGCCGGATTGCTTACTGTGACACCACCTTTACGGAAGCAAGGGATGGAGGAGGTACCTTCTTTGAAAGTTATTCCGGCCACATCGCATTCCTTAATTTCCAATGGGGTCATCTTCCAGCCTTCTAAATCTGTCTTTCCCAATGTTATGCTGCCGTAGATACCTTTTGAATTGTCCAGAATTTCAGGACCATAGGTAATACGTCCGATATTTTCAGTATAGATACTAAGTTTGTGTATACCTATCGGTAGATTGGTTTTCAAGCTTTTACTGCTATCTTTTAAATATCCTTGCAGTTTGCCGTCTGCATAGACCACAGCATAATCCCGTACGTTTTCAATAGTTAGTGTGGGATTCTCCTCTTCCACATCAACGGTTGTCTCATAGAGGGCATAGCCAAAATCCATATCCAGCTCATTCATGGGCAGTAAGGCATCATCTTCTACAGTTTCTCCATAAACTTGTTCCAATGGAGCTGTTTGTGACATTTTTATCTCTTGTGCTGCTGCCGGTCCGACCGGCAGCAACAAAAGAGCCCAAAGCAAGAATAATTTCATCATATTTCCTTTATTTATTTCTTTAAGAATGATTCAATGTAGGACTCGTCAACGGTAATTTGTGGAGCGAATTTGTCACTCTTTACGTAGCGGTCAATGCTTTCCAGCAATTGCTGGGTGGCAGGACGTTCGTTGATGTTTTTCTGGGTATCTACGGCCAGTACCAGTAGACTGCCTTTCTTCACTTTTGCTTCGAAACCAATACCGAGCTTTTCATTATTGTCGTAATGGTCTATTACTTGTATGAAAGGCCGCAGTGCTGCCGGAGCATCTTTCATCTCAATAACCTTGGCATTTTCCAGAATGTCCCACCACTGCCAGTCAGTATGGTAGGAAGTTATGAAATGCTCGAATATAGGCTGGTCGTCATGAATCAGACAGCCAATGGTCATAGGAGGCCATTTGAACATTATCGGATTCCAAAAGTGATTGTGGAACACGGATTTACGACCTTTTACTTTGGAAGGTTTGGGGCAGAGTACCACTTTCTTGCCATCGGCAAGGTGTTGTTTTGCTTTTTCATCGAATACTGTGGTGTAGAGCACTTCACTAGTGGACTGCATTAAGTTGCTATGACGGGGATATACCCAGATATCCCAGCTGTTTTTTACGTGTGCAACAGAAAGATGGACCGTCAGCTTCTGTGGTTCAGTGATATTGTTCAATGCATAACTGAAACTGCCAAGTGGAAATACCCCGTTCTTTCCGACAGTTTGTGTTTTCAGTTTTCCGCTCTTAAGGGTTTTACCGTTGCTGTCGGTGATACTCCAATTGATTTTTGCGTTTTTCAATAGGGTAGGTCCATAATTGTATATTTCCGCTTTTCCTTCAAATACCTCATCATTGTAAAGTGCGCGTTTGTCGAAACGGAGCAATGCAACAGTCGGTGCACAGAACTCGCGCCACTTTTCCGGTGTGATGAGCCCTTTGGTATTCCAGAAAGGATCGAGAATGCCTACCGGTGCATATCCTTGTCCGGTAAAATCATTCAGAGACAGTAATTGGAAACCGCCTTTCAGATAAGTGCGCAACTGGGCTTCTATGACATCCTTGTACTCTATGGCGGTCAAGGCTCCAGAAGCACGGAAGAAGTCATGTGCTTGGTCGAGCATGTGGTTTTTGTCCAGCAGTTCACGGAATATCTCGAAATTACGCGCTTGTACGGGGCCGGTGAAGTTCTTTATTTCCTCGAAATTGGGATAGATGCACCGCTGTCCGGATTCATGCGAGATGATGGGCAGGCCTACTCCCAGTTCCTTGTTTTTGTCCCAGTTTGTATAAGGACGTCCTTCGTAGATGGCCATGTGTCCTTTGGTAGTCTGATGGGTAATGTAGAACTGGTCTGATTTGACACGTGTGCGGGCTGTGGAACCGCTGTATAGACGGCGGTTATCCAACTGGCGGGCCGTGGCGGTAAGCTCTTCTATGAAACTGAAATCGCCGGTAATTTCGTTTCCGTTACAGTAGAGAATGAAGGAAGGGTGATTCCCATATTCTTTCAAGATACCCCGCAGCTCGCGACGGAAGAAATTCCAGCGCTTCTCATCGGGTTGGGCATCTTTACCCCACATCGGCATTTCCACCTCCAGATAGACACCCAGCTTGTCTGCCATACGGAACGCAGCGGCAGGAGGACACCAGGAGTGGAAGCGCATATGGTTCATACCATATTCTTTTAGGATACGGAGTACACGTTCCCAAGAGGCATCGTCCACGGGAGCATAGCCGGTCTTGGGGAACACTGCGTTTTCAACGGTACCGCGCAGGTGTATGGGTTCGCCATTAAGGATGATATGGTCCTCACCAGCCTCTACTTCGCGCATACCGAAAGTTGTGCTTTTCTCATGCGCATAGGATTGGCCCTCTACACTGGAAGTCAACTTACAGTCCAACGTATAAAGATTGGGATGGAACTCATTCCACAAATGGATATCCTTACCCAAAAACATTTCTTCCTCGATATAAGTAATGGAATCGGTCACTGTTACTGGTACTTCCTTTTGTAGTCTATAGTCCTTTCCTGTCACGTGGAAGGATATTTTGCCGCTGGCGGTATGTTCTGTACAGTTGCGGACAGTCATTTTGACTTTGATGCTTTTGTTCTTGATGTCCGGATAGACCTGCATGTCATCTACATAGACTGGGTCTACAGCTACCAGCTTAATTTCGCCCAATACTCCGTTCCAGTTTATTTGGGTAAATTCGGAGTGGGCATGGTCCCATTTATGGGTATCGTACTGGTAGCGGTTGTCTATACAGAAAGTTATCAGTTCTTTTTTGCCTGGATGTAGCCATTGGGTCAGTTCGTGGTTGTGGGGAATACTGATGTAGTCTATTTTACTCACTTCTTCTTTGCCTACATATACCGAACTGAGCCAGTGTGTACGTTCAAAATAGAGGAAAATGCGTTTGCCTTTCCATGCCACAGGAATTTCTATTTCTCGCTGGTACCATGCGGGGCCCATATATTCGTAGACACGGGTCAGCCTATCCAGGTGGCGGTAAGGAGATTTGTAGCCTATTTTATAGTCATCTGTAATTCCCGGCAGAACGATGCTTTCCTGCAGGCGATGGCAGTAACGTACGTCCAGTGAACCTCTCCGGAAGTCCATGACATCTGTCTGGAATGCCCATTCACCAGACAAGTCCATTTCATTCTTTTCTTGGGCATGCCCGCTCCAGACCATAGAGGTCAGGAGGAGGGCAGCCATGTAGTGTTTTATTTTGTGCTTCATTGTTCTGTTTTCTTTTGGTTATAGTAATCACGCATGATGTACCATGCTTTTTTGCGTTGTCCCTGGTCGGAAACCAGTCCTTTACGGTTCCATTCCCCTCCCTGGTGTGGATGGAAACGGAAGGGAGAACGGAAATCAAAAAGAATCCACGGCGATGTTCCGCGCAGGTTGGGGATATGCTTGAACATTTCCAGATTGTCCTTGTAGAGTTGTGCCTGATAATCCTCACTCCAAGAACTCTTGACTTCCGCGTCGCCATGTTTGCCATAGAGCGCTTCGCCTCCGAACTCGGAAATGAAAAGAGGTTTGCCGGGAGCTACATTCCAGACAGCCTGGTCCGGAGCCAGTGGCCAGTCATGATACCATCCCATATATTTGTTGATGGCTACCATGTCCAGGATGTTGATAATGGAGTCATTCATCTCAAAGTTCCGGCTTTCGCGGTTGAAGCGTACCAAATCGAAGGCGGCCGTAATCAGACGGGTTGAGTCGATGTCCAGGCAACATTGTTTCATGTGTTTCAGAAATTCATTGCGCGGGGCGGAAGTGGCTGTTTCATTGGCAATCCCCCAAAAGGCAACGGAACAACGGTTTTTGTCGCGCATCACCATCTCTTTAATCATTCTGCCTGCTTTCTCACGGGTAGCGGTATTTTTGAAGTCAATCCCTTGCCAGATAGGTATCTCTTCCCATAAAAGAAATCCCATTCTTTCTGCTAGGCGGACAGTATATTCATTTTGTGGATAATGTGCCAGACGAATCATGTTGGCACCCAGCTCTTTGGCTTCGGCCAACAGCATTGTTGCGTCCGCTTCAGAGAAGGCACGCCCGCGGCGTTGCGGAATTTCCTCGTGGAAGCTGATACTGCGCAGGAAGATGGGCTGGTCGTTCAGATAGATATCTTCGCCTTTTACATAAAGGTTACGGAAACCAATTTGCTCGTTGAGCCGGTCACTTTCCGAAGTGATGGTTACATCATACAGCTTTGGAGCATCCGGTGACCAACGTTGCAGTTTTTTGGTTTTGATAGTGGCCTGGGCAATTCCGTTGGCATCGGTAGTCATGTTCTGTCTGATGCCCAATTCGGGGATGGCGACTTGTACGTTGATGCCAGGCTTTGCTTCGGATAAGGTTACTTTGGCACGAATCAGGTTGGATTGTACCTTGTCCAACTGGATGAAATGGTCTTTGATGTAGCTTTGTGGAACGCTTACCAACATTACATCGCGTGTGATGCCGCCGTAATTCCACCAGTCAAAGGACATGGCAGGGATGGCATCTGTGGTGCGGGTATTGTTGACTTTCACCACCAGGAAGTTGTCCTTTTGCTTTACCTTATCTGTGATTTCCACCTGGAAGGGAGTGAATCCGCCTTCATGACTGGCTATTTTCTCCCCGTTCAGATATATTTTGCTACGGTAACTTACCGCACCGAAATAGAGAAACAAACGTTTGCCGTCAGTCTTTGGGGTATCGAAAGAGCGTCCGTACCATACTGTTCCTTCATAAAATTTCAACTCGGGCATTTGTGAATTGAAATCGGCAGGTACATTCAGGACCAAACCTCCGTCGAAAGAGTATTCATAAAATTGCTTGTTGTCTTGAGGTTTTCTGTTTTTGTACACCTGCATCCTTTCTCCTTGGTCATAAAGGTCTACAATGGCTCCCCACTTCCCATTCAGTAGCTGGTAATCGCGTCCGTAAACATTGGACAATAAGTCTTGTGCTTGTGACTTGCCTCCCAGTACAGACACTGCGAGCAAACAAGTAATCATTAATCTTTTAATTTTCATAAATCGTATGTATCAGTTAACGTTTAAAAAGCCTATGAATTATTCTTTGTATATTTTCAATGCGCATCCGCCTCCTTGTGCCATTTTGACGGTCAGTTTACGGGATGCAGGAATGTCTGTGACGGTCTTTTGGTAGTCGGAAGCCAGGCGGTTGGCATTCACTCCGTCATGAAACATTTCCGCTTTCCATCTGCCTGCACCGAGGAAAGAAAGGTCCAGTGTCAGAGTACGTGCATCCCAATTGGTTAGGGAGCCGACATACCAGACATCTCCTTTCCTGCGCGCCATTGTAATGTATTTTCCAATTTCTCCGTTCATGGCTATTGTTTGTTCCCAAACGGTAGGGATGGTAGCGATGAATTCCGTGCATTCTTCTTCACGGTCGTAATTGGTGGGACTGTCGCACAACATGTTCAATGGTGATTCAAATACTACATATTCAGCTAATTGGCGGCAACGGGTTCCCTGGCTCATTGGGGTATCCATTGAGGAGTGGTAACACCGTTTGTTGGCATTGTGCATGGCGCCTTGTGTATAGTCTACCGGTCCGGCCAGCATACGGATAAATGGCATGGTGACATCGTAGGTTACCTGGTCGGTATGGATGTCACTCCACTTCATCTGTTCCAGCCCGTGAACGGCTTCATAGTTGATGACATTGGGATAAGTGCGGTTCAGCCCGGTAGGTTTGTACGTGCCGTGAAAGTCTACCATCAACTTATATTTAGCGGCAGTTTCGGCAGCCCGGTAGTGGAAGTCTACCATTTCCTGGTCATCCCTATCCATAAAGTCAATCTTGAATCCTTTGATGCCCATTTCGGAATAGTGCTTGCATACATGTTCCATGTCGCGGGCAAAGGCATGGTAACCTGCCCAAAGGATGAGTCCTACATTCTTTTGCCTGGCATAGGCCGTGAGCTTTTTTAAATCAATTTCCGGTACAATTTGGAAAAGGTCAGCCTTGAGGTTGACAGCCCAGCCTTCATCCAGAATCACATACTCGATGCCATGCCGGGAGGCGAAGTCGATATAGTGCATGTATGTTTCATTGTTTATTCCAGCTTCGAAATCCACGCCTTTGATTCCCCAATGGTTCCACCATTCCCAGGCCACTTTGCCCGGACGTATCCATGAGATGTCTTTCATGCGTGATGGAGCAGCCAGCTTATAAACCATATCGTTATCTGCCAGCTCCTTGTCATTTCTTGCCACAACAATGATGCGCCAGGGTAGTTTGGCTTTCGGCTGGCAGGAAGCAATGTAGTTTTCACGCTCTGTGACTAATATTTGCAGTTGGTTATGCCCGCCTTGTTTTTTTGTTTTGGGGACGGCGGCAAAAGCGGAAGTGAGTGCTGTTCCCCCGTTTCTGTTGATGAGGAACATGCCCGGATAGCTCTCCACGTCGGATTCGGCAATACAAAGTTTACGGCCGTTTTCCTGCTCTATTACTACGGGGGTAAACATCAGTCTTTGGGGGTTCAGTCCGGATAGCTCTATATGTGTATAGGTGTTTTCAAAAGAGTTGGAGAACTGGGCTTCTATCGGTTGTTTATCGCCATCTTTTACATAAGGAACAATCGATTTGTAGTCCTTGTTGAAGTTGAAGGCGGCTTCTTCGTTTGTAACTTTGAACGGTCTGTTTCCGGTCGCTGCGAACCGGTATGCCATTCCTTCATTGTACATTCTGAAAATGAGGTTGAAATGTTCCCGGAAACTTAACGTCATTTCATTATAGACATCCTTTACTTCACTGCGTTTGTAGAAAGGAGAGGGAATCACCTCATTTGCCTGGCGATGACTGACTCTCTTAAGATGGGAGCCGTTACCCCAGACTGTCCCATTATCCAGATGTACTGATAAGGGAGAGGGGGCTACCAATGTATGCCCTTCTTCCGTCAGCTCGTAAGTAATCCGGTCACCTATATATAAGGTAACCTCTAACTTGCCGTCCGGTGAGTTTAGGCGATATTCTTTTTGTCCGAACATGTTCGGGATGATGAAAAGCAATGTTGTGAGTAAGAAAAGTGTTCTCATGTCGTTATTTATTTTAGCGTTTGTTTTTAATTTCATACTTGTAGACAACATAGTCATTGATTGATGGCAGAGAGATTTCCAGCCTTCCTTTCTTTCCGGTTACTGCTGTCATAGCTTTGCCGTGTCCCATCAGTGGGATACATCTTACTGTGACACCTTCTGGCAGCCAGGTATCGACTTCTGTAGTCCCTTCTGGATGATTTTCACGGTACACAATCAAGTATCCTCTATCTTTCTTTAGAGACTGGAAGCCGGTCCAAGAGCGTCCCGATGGTTCATCTCCTATGGGTAGGATAGTGCCGGAATGCATGTCATGCTGAAATTTCTTGTAGGCTTCTGTATGTTCTCGTAATGTAAATGCTTCCTCGGGTAGATTGGTACCTTCCATCCAGGCAAGCGGCTGTCCTGCTAAAGTCGTAGCAAACAGATATTCAAATGAATAGTTTTCCGGAGCGAAGACTTCTCCTTTATATTTATCCGTATTTCTCCATTTGTTCAGGAACTCTATTTGCAGCTTTTCTGCCGGAACATATTTGGAAAGCATCCAGAGGTTACGCAAAGTCCAGTAAGGATAGTAGTTCTGCCAGTCGGTATAACGGTTTTCCAGAAAGATATTTCCATATTCATTGAACATGTGGTAGCCTCCGCGGCGGCTGGCTGTCGCATCAAGGTTGAAAATCACTTCCTCGTCCGTCTCTTCCAGCACTTTGTTGAATAAGCGGTGCAGGTTTGTTTCGGCTTCTTTACTGGGAATGGTGAGCCCGTCTATCTTGAATATTTTGATGCCGTATTCGCGATAGAGGCTGATGAGTGCTTGCGCATCTTTCTGCCAATCGGCAAAATCATTTTGTATGCTGGGATTGAACCAAAGACCGATTTCAATACCTAATTCCTTGCCACGCTTTACGATGGGATGCAAACCACGTGGATACTTTTGCGGATCGGGTTTCCAGTAGTCTTTATTGTCCCAAATGTTCTTGAATGAACCGCGGGCTACAACTGAATTAGGACTTTTACCTATTTGCCAGCCATCATCAATCTGGAAATGGGTGATTCCCAGACGGGCGGCGCGTTCCAGTTCTTTCAAACAGAAGGATTCGTTTACTTTTGAGTCCTGGCTACGGTCTCCCCAGGTGTTCATCATAATCATCTCGTCGCGGTCGGCCCGGTAAGTACGTATATTCTTCTGATATGAACGAAGCGCTTGTAGGCGGCTCAGTTCATCTTCTCCGTATATTCCCAATACACATCCGTATGTTTTGGTCCAACGGTCGGGAGTCACGTCTTTCTCGGTAATGCCCAGACCGGTTACTGTAAACTTTCCGAAATCAGTCAGAAAATCCTTTCCTTGATAGGCTAATTGTACCGAAGAGCAGGGAGCCTCTTTTAAAAAGAAGATGCCACAGTTGTCCTCGCCATTAAAGGCAAACAGCAGATTGCCGCGATATCCCAGTTTGCGGTAGGAAATAATCTCTTTCTCGAAAACCAGGTTGTTGTGCCAGTCGGTCACATCGGAAAATTCCACGCTGCGAGCGTGCCAATGTTGTCCTTGGAAATGGAACTGGTCTAGTACAGCGGTTACTTCTTTAGATTTCATGTCTTCGGCGAATTCAATATTCTTCCGGTCGGCTGCACTAACTTCTCTGCCTCCGAAAATACTGTTTACTGTTCCTCTTAAATAGGTGTCGCAGGCTATGGCTGGACAATCATCATAAATACGATATACCCGTTTTATATCTAGCTTCTCCAGGCTGAAAGAAACTTCTACTTTCAGATAAGCGGGAAATATTTTAGTCTCTTTTACGGGAACTACTTTGAGTGAACCGTTTGATGGTTGCGGCAAATTTTTCGTTACTCTGAAATCTGGAGTAAGGCTGTGGTTCTTCCATGATTTTCCATTACTCTTGTCGGTCAGGCGGTAAGTTATGATATTTCCCCCGTTCCACAAAAAGGTACGTTCGACCAAATTGTTTCCGATGGTTAAAGTGTCATTTCTCAGAAGGCCGTAGCAGGTATCTTGTGCGTGTAACGAATATCCTCCGAAAAGGACAAATAATAATGTTAGAATATTTTTCATGATATGCGTGTTTTATTAATACTTAAATTGTAGTATCAACGTGTTTCTTACTTCTTGTTTTTTTCAATGACAAATATACGAGGCTTTTTTAATAATTTTTGTTCATTGAACTTCTGATTATCGGGAATCCCTTCTTTTTTTCCTACTCCCTCTTTCATCAGTGCTTTCAATTCCGGTAGGTGTTTCTGATATACTCCTCTCGGAGTGGTGTTGTACTTTTTACATAAGGAAGCTGCCATCCCGACAACTTCGCCCATCATTCCGGTGGTACGCATTACGCGGACAGTGCCCAGTGCCACATGGGTAACACTGATATTGCGGCCCGCCATAAAAAGATTCTCGATATTTCTGGAATATAGGCAGCGATAGGGCACTGCATAAGGATATATATGGATGTGTTTGGTTGCTGCTTTGAAAGGCGCATCAGGAAAGTGTGATGCATTGAGCGAATCCGGGAAATGCAGGTCGATGCTCCAGGTTGTGACGAAGGAGGCATCTTCGTGATAGACATTTTTATCTATATCATCTTGCTTTAGAATATAATCGCCCAACAATCGGCGTGACTCGCGTTTTCCGGCAATATAGGCTACCCAGTCCAATGCGCGGTTCTTATATTTCTTGTTGTCCTTTAATTCATTTTTCAGAAAACTCCAATTAGAATAGATGACCATTAAGCCATAATCACGTATACGTTCGAAGTCGTCGATTTGATTGAAGTTCATGCCGGTTTCCCATTTCCATTCACCCATCGTCACTTTTTCGCAATTTTTTTCATTGAATTGCAGACCGTACGAGAAAATAGGGAAACGGGTAGGTTTACCTTTGTCTGCAGAGTACCATTGTACGGATGAACCCATTGTCATTTTGTCCGGTTGAATCGGTGCCAGCTCTTCTCCGTATTCGGCACGGGATTCGCGTCCCATGTTGTAGTCTGCACCGGCCAGATACCCGATGGTGCCGTCTCCGGTACAGTCGGAGAACAATGGTGCTTTCAGTTCCACTTCTTTTCCATTCTCTATATGCTTGATGATGACAGATTCTATTCTGTTGCCATCGGGCTTTACAGATATGGCCCGGTAGTTGGCATAAAGGGTGATATTCTTTTCATTGGCGATAAAAAGCTCCTTCTTTTCATCTTCATAGTTTGCGGCAGGTTTGGCATTTCCTTCTTTAGAATGTCCGAATTCTCTTATCATACGTCCCAGTCCGGAATTGGGGCCTACTCCGATATTGCCCCCTAAGTGAACCCTGACTTCAGAGCTATTATTGCCGCCAAGTACTGGGCGGTCGTTGATTAATGCCACTTTGCATCCCAATCTGGAAGCGGTTGCGGCTGCACACATACCGGCTATACCGCCACCAGTTACAATCACATCATAGGAGTATTGCTCCGGTTCGGCTGGAATATCCAGCATCTTTTTACGGAAATCTGTCAGTTGTGTGGCCTGAGCGGGAGGGAGCTGCCCTTTTTCCGTAGTAAAATAAATGGCATCGCAACGGCCATTAAAACCGGTCAAATCTTTTAATGTCAGACTAGAGCTTCCTGCTTTTACAGAGACTGTTCCGGCAGGTTGCCACATCCATTGTTTGCCCTCGTCCCCTAAAACCACTGGCAACTTTTTATTGTCGACGGCTAAAGTGAATTTTCCCGGTCCTTTACCATCATACCAGGGAGAAGTCCAGTTGTAGGTGCGTACAAATACATAATATGTACCGTCTTCAGGAAAAGAAATGGTAGTGGAGGCATCCTCAACCGGGACTCCCATTCCATGAGCCATCAGATAAGGTGAACCCATGAGGTCCATGAATTGCTGGTCTACTACCCATCCCCCCTTTCTGTCAAAGCTTTCTGCTTCCACCAATAACTTGCTGGGTACTTGTTTCCTATTGCCTGAGGGCTTGTTGGCTTGTTGAAATAGTAGAACCTGCTTGTTGGGTTTTATTTCGAAAGTAATTTTGGTCCCTTTGAACAATTCCTTTAGGGTGGCTTCAAGTGGGGCATTGGATACCAGCAAATCTTTTCGGGTATCAAGATTGGGCAGTTTGTCGGTATAGAATACATTGTAGCCGCTAGTCTTTTCAATTTGAGGTATAATCTGCTTGATAGTCTGCTGGTTTATAGATAAACTGATTTGGGCAAAGCTATTTCCCCAGAAGAACAGCACTCCCAGTAATATTGAAAATCGCGTAATTATTTTATTTTGTCTCATGTCTTATCATATCAGGTTAATTACTTTTTTACTTTAAGGAAGGTACGACAAAGGCTAACCCTAATTAAGCTATTAGAGTATATTAAAACTATATTTCTCGAATGTTTAAATTTTATTGTCGCTGCCAGAAGTAGGTCATTGTGTCTGAGGTAAAAATCCTATAAAATCTATTCCATATACTTTTTGTTTTAGTTAATATAAAGGGCTATTTTACACTACTAATATATTATAATCGTATTGTCAGATTCTATCTTGTAATTAATGCCGCCAGCTTGGCTGATGTATTCCAATACATTGTTTAAACTGCCGTTTTTAATGATGCCATGATAAGTATATTGTTTGGCTTTCTCGTTTTTGAATATAAATTTGCAATTATACATTCGTGTAAGCATGGTACAAATTTCTTCAAAAGATTCACCGTAGAACGCTAGTTCATTGCTTCTCCATAGCAAATAACTTGCATTAGGATGAAGCTCGCTTTTTTCGAACTGTCCATTGGTCAGGTTGCAAACGAGCCTTTCGTTTGGCTTCATATATGCCTCGTGTCTGCCGTCGTCTACTTTAACCTTTCCACTTATCAGGCTTACAGCTACTGATTTATCGTCTTTATGTGCACGTATATTGAAGCTTGTACCTAACGCTTGTACATTGATGCCATTTGCTTTCACGATGAAAGGCTTTTCCTTGTCCTTTGCAACTTCAAAATAGGCCTCTCCTTCCAGGGAGACCATACGTGTTTTCTTGTTGTAAGTGTTGTCATATACAATTCTTGAATCAGAATTGATGTAGACCTTTGTGCCGTCAGCCAAAATGATGTCGGCCTTCTGCCCGTTGGATACGGACATGGTGACTTCTGTATTGGCGTCATCGGCCGGTCGTTTGACTCCTGCATAATAGGCTCCGCTTCCCACTGCCAATATGATGCAGGCAACTGCAGCATAGCGCCCAATCTGACGCAGGAAACGGTTCCTTGTTTTCAGGACCTTCGTTTCCGTGGTGGAACTTGCGTCTATCTGGCTTAAAAGTTCGGTGAACATTTCATTTTGTACGGCTTTGTCCATCGTGTCCGGAGCCAGTGCCCAGCATTGCTGATAGTATGCGGAAAATTTCTGTTGAAAATCCGGTCGCTTAATCCATGATTTCAACTGTACATCTTCTTCAGGGCTGGTCAGTCCTCGAAAGAAACGATCCAAAAGTTCAATATGACTGTCTTTTTTATCCATGTTCTGTAGTATATATCTGTATGCCTGCCAAAACACTCACGGATTTTCGTGCTTTAACAATTATTTAGAAAGTAGAAGGAGAGGAAAAGCATGATGAATTTGCGTAATTCTTCTTTCAGTAGTTTCATAGTACGGTAGAAATGAGCCTCTACGGCACGTTCCGTCAAATCTAGCTGTGAGGCGATTTCCTTGTTGGACAGTTTTCCTGCTCTTTTCAGCTGAAAGACTTCCCGTGAAACTTCTGGCAGGCTTTGCAGAAGTTGCTCTATCTGTTTTTCAATGATGGAGACGTCCATATCCATCGTATCTTCCTCGATAGCCTCTGCTTCTGTTTTCAGCTTGTTTTCTACAAATTTGTTGTGTAATAATCTTCGTTCGGTTTCTTTGTATACCATGTTGCGTGCGATGGTGCATAGATATGCCGGAAAACTTTTCTCGGTATCCAGATTACTGCGTTTTTCCCATATCGTCATGAAGCTGCTTTGGGTGATGTCTTTGGCTAATGATTTGTCATATACGAGAAGGACGATGGTGTTGTACAGCCTGGCACTGTATTTTTCGTACAATGCTTCAAAGGCAAATTTATTGCCTTCTCTCAACTTGGCTACCAATAAAGTATCATTTTCTTTCTGCATATTGATTCATCTTACATTTACGCATTCTGAATGGTAGTGTCTTTGTATAGTAAAGTACTATTCCACATAGACTCTGAAAGAATGAACTACAAAGGTGGTGTTTTTATTATTTATTTAAAAGTTTTTTGCTGAAAATATACTTTGTGTGATTATTATTTAATTCTATATTCCACGATGAAGGAGGATGGCAGAAATAGTCATTTGCAGTATAAGAAGTGGTAAACTGATGGATGGGTTTAGGGGCTTATTGTCAATACATTACATTTACAGCGTTGTTACATCCTTATGTAAAAGACGTTACATGCCGGGGAAAGACTCTTTACACACCGGGGTAAAGGCCGTTACATATCGGGGTAAAGGTAGTTACATCCTGGGGTATGTCTTTTCCCTTAATTCCGCAACACTATAATTTAACTTTATTTATAAGTTCCTGAGCAACAAAAAG
>NZ_QTMD01000002.1:0-335934 GCF_003602995.1 Bacteroides sp. AF25-38AC
GAATTTGGAGACAAAGATAATAATTTATAAATTTACCCCTCAGGTTTTTACATTGACCCTAGAAATGGGACAAAATCAAGGTTAGTGTAAACCATAGTGTAAACCGCTGCACAACCTTTAAAGCAATGAGTATCAAGGTTTCAGTGATTTGTTTTAAGAGTAAAGTGTTATCAAACGGAGAGCACCCTCTCATGTTACGTATTACAGAGAGCAAAAAAAGAGTAATGAAAAGTTTGGGAATATCCGTAATATGACATGGTTACCAAAATTTTATTGGCTTATACCCATATATTCTTAACCCAAACTCATACCACTATGTATAAATCTTGATTGGAATCAGTCATAAATAAACATAAACCCAACCTTGACCAATAGTAAAATTAAAATCAGAACTGGGATAGTCGTTGATATAATTTACAACTTCTTTATTTCAGCCCATGAGAGGGTGGTGGACAATCGATACCCCACATCTTATTTTGTCTGTTTCCCATTTTCAAGATCAATACACCTTCATTTATCAAATCCTCATGTGCAAACCAGGCATGATTCAATTCTTTGCCATTGAGAGTGGCCGACTGGATGTATTTATTTTCATCTGACACCCCCTCTGCTATAATTGTGAAAAACTTGTTGTTATGTAACTTGATACGGACCTCACTGAACATCGGACTGCCAATGGTATAAATAGGCAGTCCCGGAGTGACAGGATAAAAACCGAGAGAAGAAAAGACAACAAAGGCTGACATGCCCCCTCCATCTTCATCCCCAGGAATGCCCATCAAATCATTGCGAAACCACATCTTTAACAACTGGCGGATACGCTTCTGAGTTTTCCAAGGCTGACCAGCATAACAATAAAGATAAGGAATATGCAGAGACGGCTCATTCGCCATGGAGAATTGTCCCACATTGCCAGTATGATCGGGTAATTGAGAATAGAAATCAAATTTACTTTTTCCCAAAGACTCATTGAACATCTGATCCAAATTGGCAACAAACTGTTCCTTGCCATTCATCAGTTCAATAAGGTCGGCAATATTATGCGGCACATCCCAACGATACACCCAACCATTATTTTCTCCATAATACTCACGGGCACCCTGACCACCAGAAAAGCGGTAATCAAATGGGCTAATCCACTTGCCATTTTTATCCTTTGGATGGAAAAAGCACGTTTCCTTGTTGTAAATATGGCGATAATTAAACGAACGACAACGATAGTAGGCAGCTTCTTCATCCTTATTTAGCATTTCAGCGATGCGTGACAGACACCATTCGTCATACGCCGTTCCGAGTGTCACGGCTACAGATTGACGTTTTTCGAAGGAATGTACATTCGGATCAGTTTCCTTTTCATCAGGCTGCAAAGCAGGGATATACCCCTTTTCTTTATAAAACAGATCAATCCAGCCACAGGTTGCTGCTGACCAAGGAGCCAATGTCTTCTCTTCAATAGCACGTTTGCACACATTGTATGCTTTGGTTAAATCAAACTTGATTCCTTTGGCAGCCGCATCTGCAATCGTAGCCACTCCATGATTAGAATTCATTCGTCGAGAATCTCCTGTAATTTCCGGGAAAGTAGGCATCCACATCGTTCCCATCTGTTCTGCCATACGCAAATAGGACCGAATGATGTCCAACTCCGTATTTTGATCGATAAGTACACGTAATGGATGGGCTGCACGATATGTGTCCCATATCCAATCATCTGTATAGAAAGGCAAACCATAATCATTATGTACCCGATGATCGAACGCGCTGAAATAGCGCCCGTCTTCGCTGATACAGACTGGGCGTTCAAATACCCTGTACAAAGAAGTATAAAATACCCGCTTACTGTCAGTATCTCCTCCCTTAACGTCTATCTTGCCCAAGGAAGCATTCCAGATATTCCGCCCTTTATCAGCCAGTGCCACCACATCATAACCGGACAATTCACGTTCCATGTTTTTGCGAGCTTGTTCTTCACTGATAAATGAAATACCGTATCTTACACGCACATACTCAGTTTGTTTTGCAAAGGCCAACACCGCACACGCATTGTGACCTTCTGCAGTCGTCGTACGGCTCAATTTCCCATCCACCAGCATGTCTGATTGTACTGGCATCTGCTCAGTTTCCAAATACAGATAGACTCGAGTGTTGTTATCCAAATGCTGGTAACCACTGATATGGTTTTCCGCTACCTGAACTTTTCCGTGCCGGGAATTCACAATGAGATAAGCCGGTTTGTCCGTTTGGGTAAAGCGGAGTTGGTATAAAGCCGATTGACGTGAAGGCGCATACTTGACCTCAATTTGTTCTTCATCCAAAAACACTTCGTAATAGTAGGGCTTGACGTTCTCATGGTCATAGCTATAGTTTACGACCGGCTGTAACGGCTCTCCTTGGCAAGGACTAAGGTTAAAGGCCGAAGTGCCCCGATGGCTGGTAATGATGAGCGGCAATCCATGTAATTGACTACCTGTATAATCACTCCGTTCGGGATATACACGCAACATGCTGTTGGGCAAATGAATCGTAGGATAAGTGGGTACTAGTAAATGGCTGATGTTGCCCATATAAGGGTTGACATAGTCAACGGGAGTCAAGTTATGTTCTTTATTCGATCCCTGAGAGAGGGCGTACCCTGCGAATAAAAAAACAAACACAACACACAAAAAGTATAAATGTTTCATTTTCTTACAGAACTAAGGATTGTATTTGGGCTACAAAAACAGTAGCCATACGGTTTTGAATATAACAGTCTTTACCCCGGTTGGGATGCCATCCATACTCAACCCCATCAATACACTCTGTGTCATCGGCAAAGAGAGTGCTCGTTTGTCGGTGTGTTTCTGGATGCTCAACGGTCTTTGAAAAGCCAATCTGTTCATCAAATTTTACCAGTGGAAAGCCCCATTTGTCGGAGAGTTTCCTGATAGATTCATTATACACCACGCGTGCATCGTGCCAATGGGTACAAAGCAGAATCACAGCCGGCTTCCCCCCTTTCACACCGTAATACTTCGAACCTTTGTCAAATTGAAGTTGATAACAATCGGATATGTATTTCTTGATTACATAATCAAAAGCGGCCGCATAGTTCCCACGGGTAAAAGGCAAGGCATATTCGTGATAGTCCTTTTTCAGCTCATTCGGGGCATACACATCCCGGTTGTGTACCTGCATAATCACGAAGACATCCACCTCGTCCAATTCCTCACGGGAATACAAATCGCCACGTGACATTCGGTTCGCCACATCCGCAATGGCTTCTCCTCCGATGGCCCGGTTGATTCCCTTCGCACGCAACGCCTCACACCCCAACTCAAACCAACCGTTATCCACGGATGCAAAAGAAGCGCCTGACAAGAGAACGGTCAGCTTCTTCTTCTCATCAGACATTGATAAATAACCTTCTCGTACCGGAGAACATATATCCTGTGCCGGTAAAAACGAGACCCAGCAGTATAGGAGTAGTATTATAATATAAATCCTTTTCATCATAATTCATTTAAAAGATGTAACTTTCCGTCTCTAATAATCTTAAGAACCAATTCACCAAACAAGGAATTTTGCCAGGCAAACCACGAACGTGTGAACTTTTCAGGCTGATCTTTGTGAAAAGACTCATGCATAAAGCCTGTATTAGCATCCGTAGCCAACAGCATGGCAACGCACAATTTGATTTCCTCATCGTTCTCCGACGTCATGGCACGTATGATTATGCTCATGGGCCACACCATGTCCATTCCTATGTGAGGGCCACCGATGCCTTCGGCATATTTGCCCTTGAAAAAATACGGATTGTCCAGACTCAACAGATATTTTCGCGTATTCTGATAAATCCTATCCGAGGGCTTCACATCGCAGATGTAGGGCAAAGCCAGCAGACTGGGAATATTAGCATCATCCATGCAGAGCTGATTGCCGTATCCGTCCACTTCAAAAGCATAAATCTTTCCATAGGTAGGATGCTTGTGTATGGCATGTTTTTTCAACGCTTCGCCCACTTCCATATACAACACATTGCACGCACGAGCCATTGCTTTGTTTTTGTTCACCTTCAATAGGATCTCCTCCATCTGACGCAAGCTGGTCACAGCAAAAAAGTTGGAAGGAATCAGGAACGGATAAACAGTCGCGTCATCCGAAGGGCGAAAAGAAGAGGCAATCAGTCCGTTGGCACGGACCGGATTTCCATATCCATCGTTGGATAACGTGTCATACTGCCGGTCCGTCACACGTAAAAACGAATAATTACCCCGATTCTCCTTCCGTTGCTGGTCTTTGAAAACTGTCAGGATAGATTCAACCACCTGCATCCATTCCGCTGTAAAAACGCTGTCATCACCGGTTACTTTCCAATAATGATAAGCCAGACGAACAACATAACACAGCGAGTCGATTTCCCACTTTCTTTCGTGAATTCCCCCTCTCATTGGTGTCCTGTCATTTTGCCACTCCCCTTTTCCAGAGAGATCACGGTAGAACGCATTCGCATACGGATCCAGCAGAACTAATCTGAACTGTCGTAGAATCACCCCCCGAATCATTTTCCTCAACCGCTCGTCCTCATTGGCGTACATCAGATAAGGCCACACCTGGGCGGAAGAATCCCTAAGCCACATTGCCGGAATATCCCCCGTTACCACAAAAGTGTCGTCCTCCGGTTCCGATTCATAAAACACCGTCGTGTCCAATGTGTTGGGAAAACAGTTGGCAAACATCCATTTGAGCTTCTCATTTTTCAGTAGAGTGACCGTCTCCTCAATAACCCGTTCGACGACTTCTGACCGGAAAAGTCTTTTTTCCACCGGTGGACGTTTAGACGTATACATTTCAACATGATCGATCCATTGCATTTCTTGTCCCGAAGAACAAGGATGTGCAAAAAGTAGAGAACAGACCCATAAAGAGCCTATAGTGAGTAATTGTCTCTTCATCTTACAAAGCTAGTCTTACTGCAGGAACGTAATTGAATTTCGCACCGCCAATGTTAATTCTTGCGCCAATTCTAAAGTAATATTGCGTGCCGGATTTTATATTTTCATGTTTTAAGTCCAATTCCAATGTAAACTCATTGCCAAGGTACGAGTTATCCACACCTTGCTTTACCACAAACTCCTTGAGTGGTTCGCCAACATTCGGTTCACGGTGACCGTAAAGAGCCACTTCCGCCACCTCTTGGTCAACCGTCTTTTCTAGACGGAACTTAGCCACAACCTTGCTACCATTTTTTTGAATGGAAGCATTTTTAATACGGATGTAAGGCTGCACTCTGAAGTCATATACCGTATTACCTTTCACCACAACTTCTTGATCTTTGACAGACACAAAGTTACCACGCATCAGACTCATCGTATACGAACCTGCAAACATCACGTTGTTTCGATACGTACCATTGTTCTTAATTACCATGTATTGCGTTTCAGGATTCTCAAACCCATGTTCGATAAATTCGATTTGTGCCCCGTCAATAATATCCTGTTCAACCAGTTCGCCAGTTTCAATGTCTAAGATTTTGCCTTCAATGGTAGCATTCGGACCATCATAGTTGTCTATTTCCAACAAGTCGCAGGAAGTGACTGCAAACAATGTCAGCAAAGCGAAAGCCATATTTTTAATGTTACGTTTCATAGTTGCTATTGTTAAATTAGTGTTTTGGATTCTGAGTTAAACCATTGGTAGAAGTTCCAGGAATATGTCTGTAATAATGATGCGTTTGGAAAGTACAAGAGTTTGCACCCGGTACAAACTTACGCACAAAAATATACTGAGGCTTTTCCCCTCGTAAATCAATCATAGGCACCAACGCCATTTTACGGCGGTTATCGAATTCCGAATGGAAATCCCTGCGTCTAATCAAATCCCAGTAACCCTTATTTTCAAAAGCCAACTCAATTCTCCTTTCGCGCAACACATTATCAAGAGTCAAGTCAACCTCTGTAGTATGAGCTGCTCTCTTACGCAAGTCATTCAGTCCCTTCTTGGCCATATCCAGCAAATTACCATCCGTTTCACCCTTTTCAACAACCGCTTCCGCAAAGTTCAGCAAGATTTCGGCGTATCTGAAATCCATAAAGTCGGTAGTCGACTGCAACTCCTTGGTCACGGTCAGGTTCTCATTTAAGAATTTGCGCATCAAGAACCCCGTACGCGTACAGTTCGGTGTACCGTCAAAACCCGAATAATCCTTCGAGAATTGAGCACCGAATGTATAATACGTCTTACCATTATGTTCACAAGCACCCGGTGAACTCATCAAGTCACCATTCGGTTTAATCACCCCCCCCTGGATTACAATCTTCTTCCCTTTCCACACACTGTTCGGATACGTGATGCAAGCAAAAAAGCGGGCATCCTTATGCTTGAAGATTTCCTCCGGCGAATCAAAATGGCGATAAGCAACATACGGACGATAGCCTTCATTATCGCTCACCTTTCCATCTTCCGTAGTGATGATCGGAGCAGCATGCCCCGGATTGGTATAATCCTCATACAAGTCAATCAACTCAAGAATTGGATTGGTTCTACCTCTGTGAGGGAATCCTTCCGCATTCTGATTCGGATTGTTCCAGGCATCATAATCATGTGCAATCCGAGTACCCGGAGCTCCATAGCCTTTGATAAAAATAGCCTCTTCACCAGCCACATTCGGATCTGTGAAAAGCGCTCTGTAGTTAGCAATCGCTTCTTGCACACTACCTGGATGCGCCTTATACAACCCAAACCTATTGGAAGCGATGATAGCTTTAGAAGCATCTATGCAAGCCTGATAATAACGGCTGGCATCTGACTTGTCCAAACCAACAAAATTCTTATCCACCGCTTCCCCTTCCAACGGAGCCTTGTCCCAATATTTAGCTACAGAAGCTGCATGTAATGCTGCCCTTGACTTCAGAGCATACGCCGTCCACTTCGTCGCCCTGCGCTTCTCTTCACTCGGATTGTTTCTGGTTTCCGGCAACAGACGAATCGCCCTGTCACATTCCTCCATCACAAAATCCCACGTTTCTTTTTCTGTGCTACGAGGTACCTTCAAGTTATCCGTATTCGGCTCAAACTCCTGATACTTCGTAATGATGGATACCCCCCCATAACGCTTCGCCAAACCAAAATAAGTATACGCCCTTAAGAAATGGGCTTCCCCCATCAACGCATCCTTTTCCTCTACCGAAATATCCAAATTGGGAATATACGTCATCAGCAGATTGATATTTCTGTTCAAAAAATACCCCTTATTCCACCAGTCATTGGCAAATTGGTTCCAGTTGGGCCATTCCGAATGGATGGCTTCCAGCGCATATTGCGCCAACGTCAAAGAACCAGTATTCCCTCTGGCGTTAAATCCGGCAGCAGGCATATATACAAAATCTTCAATCGGTGAACCATAATAGAGATCAGCTAGAAACGACTTGATACCATTGGGATCCGACAAGACACTTTCACCCGGTATTTTATTTTTTGGTTCTAAATCCAGAAAATCAGAACAAGCTCCACATAACACGAGCAAGAACCCCACAATTACATATTTAAAATTTAACATCTTTTTCATACGTATAATATTTAGAATGAAACACTTAAGCCTACATTAAAACTCTTTGTCAAAGGATAGTTGTATCCGGCACCATAGTCACCCTCCGTCTTTTCAGGGTCAAACTGTTTCAAGAACGAGTCGGTGAATGTAAAGAGATTGTATGCATTGAAATAGAGTCTCAAATTTTCAACACCATATTTTTTAGTAAATGTTCTAGGCAATATATAACCCACTTCAAAGCTCTTCAGGCGTAAATAAGACGCTTTCATGTTCCATGCCTGACTATCGCGGTAAGAAGAACCCATTTCCTGAGAGAAACGATTAGCAGGCCATTTACCAGGCACCCAATTGGTGTTGTCAGGATCATAGGAATCCTCCAAATGCCATCTGTCAAAGAAATAAGCAGGTAAATTACCATTGTTGAAGAACATTTGGCTGAATACCTCATTGAAACGGATGTTGTACATACCAGCACCTTGGAACACCATTGTCAAATCCATATTTTTCCATTGTGCATTCAACGTAAAACCATAAAAGAGTTTCGGTGTCTTGTTTCTGAATATCGGTTTGGTATCATAACCATTGATCACACCATCACCGTTATAATCATCATAGATATAATCACCCGGCAACAACTGCGTATTTCCTCTATTGTCGCAATGAATAGCCCCATGTAAAATCTCTTCATAATTTTGGAACTGTCCGACTTTGTCGAATCCCCAAACCAAGTCATTCCAACGGTTTGTATATCCATTCTTCCAACGGTCGTAACTGCTTCGTGCAGCCGGTTTATCCACTGTGCGATGCATGGTTCTGGCAATATTCATGTTGAAAGAAGCGCTGTAAGAGAAATCATTGATGCGATTTTTGTGAGAAATGGTCAAGTCAAAACCCTGTGTACGTTCACTTTCCACATTCTCCACCGGCATTGATCCACCAAACGTATTCGGCAAGTTGCCTTCTCTGATTTTCAACTTTCCGCTCTTGTGTTTCTTATAGAAGTCAAGTTCAAAATTCAGTTTGTTTCTTAGCACAGAAAACTCGACCCCCACATTATACATCTCCGAACGCACCCACGTAAAGTCCCGATTGATCACACCCGGAGCTGCCATCGTACCCAGGAACTTGCCATCTTCAAACTCATAACCAATATTCACATTAGGTGTGAAACCCATCACGTGTTGGAATGGCTCTCCTACATTTTCACCAATGACGCCATAAGAACCACGGATTTTCAAATTATCAATAAACGAAAAATTATCTTTGATAAAGCTTTCTTCAGAGATTCTCCAGCCGGCTGATAAAGAAGGAGAGAACGCCCATCTTTTGCCGGGTGCATAACGGTAAGAGCCGTCATAACGGCAAGCATATTCAAATAAATACTTACCCATGTAGTCATAGTTAAATTTACCGATGTATGCCATAGTTGTCTCTTCATGTTCCGTACCGCTATTCGTCTGTACCCCCGATGCATAATCCATCACATCTGTCGTGTAAAAATCATATTCACGTTTCAAGTAAGAGTGTTTCTTCTCATATTTCTTCTGTTCGTAAGCAACTAATGCCGAAACATGATGTTTGTCCAGGAAGGTTCTGTCGAATGTCACCTGCGCCTGCAACACAATGCGGTCTGCATCTTCCACATTATTGGCAATACGCGGCTTGTTTTTCAACTGATAATTCAAATCGGACGAATAAATGCGATAACTCTTCCATAAATTTTTATTGAATACACTATAGCTGTCATAGGCAATGGTGCCTTTCGCCTGCAGTCCCTTCAAGAAAGGCGCATCATAAGTCAGCGAAACAGCCGACTGAAGCGATTTGTTCTTGTCCACCGTATACCCTGCATGCTTTTTCTGTGACATCACCACCGGATTTTCCTGATTGTAGATATTCGCCGGATAAGCCGGGTCATCGTTAATATACGGACGTTCGTTCGGATGACTGATGATGGTACCTTTGTACATCCATATAAAGCCATCACCACCCGGGAAATCCCTCATGCCATAACGGCCCGAAACCATCACATCCGTTGTCAGATAACGGTTCAATTTGGCAGAAACATTGCTTCTGAACGTATAGCGGTCATAACCCATATCCCCACTCTTGAAAATACCGTCTTCATCATAGTAGCTGAAACTGAGGAAGTATTTCATAATCTTATTGCCACCCTCAATAGACAAGTTATGATTATGTCTCAAACTGGCTTTTTTCATGGTTTCATTGTACCAGTCCGTGCTTTCATAACCCGGTCCGCCAGCTCTCCACTTATTTAGTTCTTCATTGGTAATACTATGCACCCCGTCTCTATAAAAAATCGCATCATCGTACATTTCCAGATATTGGGCCGCATTGGCCATGAGGGGACGGTCAGTAACCTTCTGCCAGCCCACATTACCCGAATACGTAAACTGAGGACGGTGGGATTCCCCTCTCTTCGTAGTCACCACAATCACACCATTACTGGCATTCATGCCATATACTGCAGCGGAAGCGTCCTTCAACACCGAAACACTTTCGATGTCACTAGGATTCAATTGTTGGAATTCAACGCTACCATCGCGTACAATACCATCGATGACATACAAAGGTTCTCCATAGCCGCGGATGTTAATCATAGAATTAAAAGTACCCGGCTCACCATTCTGCTGTCTTATCTGCAATCCCGGCATCTTACCCTGTAAAGATTGCGCCAGGCTGGAGCTCACAGTCGTATTGATCTCCTTGGTCTTTAACGAAGCAATACTTCCCGTCAAGTTACCTCTCTTCTGCGTACCATACCCCACAACTACCACTTCATCAACTAGATTGGCATCCTCTTCCAGCGTAATTTCGTAATAATCCTTCTTCACTCTCAGTTCCTTCTTGCCGAAACCGATGTACGAAATCGTCAGCAAGTCGTTTTCGTGCGCATTCAAAGAGAATTTACCATTCAAATCAGAAATGGTACCACCGGCACCGTTTTCCACAGCAATGGAAGCGCCGATGATAGGAACACCAGAGAGGTCTCGGATAATCCCCGAAATCCTTTTGGCACTCCTCTGCTGTCCTTTCGACACTTTGGAATCAATTTTATACAACACCACATTCTTTCCCTTAATTTTATAGCCGATATTTTCCCCTTTGAAAACCACCTTCAAGATTTCCTCAATCTTTTTATTTTTTAAAGACACCGAAATCTTTCGCTTGGGATTGAACAGATTGTAATCATAAGTAAAAAACAGATTGTTCTTTTTTTCAATGATTGATAGCACCTCCGTGATGCTTTTGTTTTTCACATCCAGTGAAATGGTAACATTTTGAGCATGCAATGCAAGTACTCCGTTAAATAGGAATAAAAATGTTAACAAAAGCACAAAACTGCAAGAGTTCCTATTCCATCTACTAAAAAAAGTTACGCATTCTTTTAGATAGAAATAACTGGTTGGATTTTTCATAAATTTGTAACTGAGTAATTGATTTAATCTTTAATTAATTTATTCGACGACAAGGATTGTGAATTGCTGCAACAATTTGCAATCCTTTTTCTTTTTCTTCTTTTTCTGTTAATTGTCCTCCTTTCTTATTATAAATATATGTTCTTTTTCCAGATACGTCAATTGCCCACTTTCCTGCAACAGGTCCAAGACCTCCGTCAAGGTCGATTCCCTATGCACGTGGCAGAAGAACCGTTTTTTTTCAAGCGAAGGATCTTCAATGACAATTTCCCTGTCGAATTTCCGTTTCAATTCCAACACAATGGTCTTCAGTGTTTCCCCGGGGAACATCAGTTCCCCCGTCCGCCACGTACCAGCCGTAGAAGCATCCATTTCACGAATCGAACTCAGACCCGTTTCGAGAGAGACTGTCAGCATTTGATTGGGCTTTATCCGTATATTTTTATTCTTATCAGTATACACTTCCACCTGCCCTTCTTTTAAGAGAACTGTTGGATCCTCACCGGAATACGATTTCACATTAAATGTAGTACCCAGTACACGTACTTTCAACCTCTCCGTTTCCACCAAAAACGGCTTGTGTTCATCACGGTTCACTTGAAACAAAGCCTCACCTGCCAGTTTGACCGTACGGTAACCCCTAGCAAATTTGGTGGGATAAGTAAACCGGCTACCTGAGTTCAACCAGATGTGTGTACCATCCTCCAATACCAAATTGGCTGTCTGCGAGTTGGGGACAATTACCGTATTAAATCCAACCGGTCGTGTAACCTCCATGTAATATAACGTTCCCAACCCTACTGACAATACAATTGCTATTGATGCAGTTATTTTTAGGAAGAGTGATGATTTAGGTTTATGGATATCGTTTTTTTGTGTTGTATTGTATGTCTCCTGTTCCTTAATTTTGGATTCAGATCTACTCATCATCTTCTCTATCATCTT
Organism: Bacteroides sp. AF25-38AC; assembly: GCF_003602995.1. NCBI lineage: Bacteria > Pseudomonadati > Bacteroidota > Bacteroidia > Bacteroidales > Bacteroidaceae > Bacteroides > Bacteroides sp. AF25-38AC. The sequence continues at coordinate 11,911 of NZ_QTMD01000002.1, forward strand.
TTGGTAAGATGCATTCAGATGTATCTTTGTTGCATAGTTGGCTTCTTCTTTTTTCGACCAGATTTCCTCCAACGAGAACAAAAAAGTCGAGTTAGCAGGTTCTTCCCTTCTCCATTTGTTGATCTTTTTGTAATCCTCCTCCGAAGCGGAATGATTTAAAAAACGCTTTAATACATTTAAATCCATATTACAGTAATATATAATTCAACATTAGAGCAATCCAAATTCCGACATGCCTCAAGGACTTGCGCAATTCCGCGATGGCTTGGGCAAGGTGTGTCTGTACCGTACGTAAGGACACATGCATCTGATTGGCTATGTCCTTTTGTGACTTCCCTTCGAAGTAGAATAAGTTTAAAGCTTCCGCACGTCTGGGAGGCAATTGCCTGATTGCATTTTCCAGCAACTTATAGTTCAACTCCTCATTCGTTTCAGACATCGAAACAGTCGATTCAATTTTCTGGTTGTAATATTCACAACGATCAATGGCCAGTTGCCACTGTTCCCGGTAGTTCTCCACTACCTTTTGGTGCTTCAGATAGTTTAGACAACTGTTTTGCGTGGCTTTGAATAGAAAGGCGGCCAGCCTACTGGAAACAATCATATGATGTTGTTCCCAGTAAGCGACAAATACATCATGTACTATATCTTCAGCAACCTCTTCATCAACAAATTTACATGCATGAACCATCAATTTAGGATACAGTTCATCATAAACTTGTCTAAAATGACTGATAGAATCCCCCCCCTTTTCTTGCATTCCATTTGAATATTGAGAGTCCATAATAACGGTTTGTATCTGTGGCTATTTGATGGCAGACAATACGATTTTTTCCATAACCTCATATCCTTTATCTGTAGGGTGGACACCATCATACGTATATTCATCAATCATGCCTCCGTTCTCTTTGCTCATTTCACTGAAGTAATCAATGTAGTGTACATGTTTTGCTTTGGCAAGTTGCCGGATCCGCACATTCAGCTCATAAATCTGTTTCACTGCATCCGTAATGTCTTTTCTCCAAGGATACACATCAACCGGAAGAACCGAAGAAAGATACACTTTGATTTTATGTGATTTGGCTAACTCTACCATTGATTTGATGTTACTCACCGTATATTCGATGCTGTACTTACCAGTATTTTCGGCTATGTCGTTCGTACCGATGTTGATGACAACAGCTTTTGGTTTAAGGTCAATCACATCTTTTTGGAAGCGGAGCAGGAGTTGCGGACTGGTTTGACCGCTGATGCCACGACCTAAAAATTGATGACCTGTAAAAAAAACGGGGCGTTTGCTAGCCCATCCGTCGGTAATGGAATTTCCGATAAAAATCACTTTCGGATAAGTTTTGTTTTGAATGATGCGTTCATTATCCTTTTGATATCTTTCAAAATCAGGATACTCGCTCAGTGTTTGGGCCGTTGCCACTGTTGCGAAAAAGTACAGAAGAGCAAAGAATAAGTGTTTCATATTTAGTATTATTTAGTAATGATTGTTAGCAATATCTTATATTAAGACAACTACACTATCAAAAGTACGTATTCTAATAGTTAAAAGAAAAAGATTTTTATCTACTATGATATTACGTTTTATGCCTTTTGCTTTTTATTCCCGTCAACACCGTTCAAGGAAGCATTGTTCCCCTTTGACATTTTGATTGTCCACGATACTATTTACAATTGGTCCCATGCTATGTTTCACACGTATATCTTCACGTAATTTCTCTAACAATAAGCCCAACTCCGACAAAGAACCTCATTTACGATAGTGGTGATAAAACAACTGTCACTTTGGGAATTCGAAAAGAGGCATATGCCATTGACAACTAGTCTTAACTAAAAAATACAGCATTACAAATCATATTTTACTCTTCCTGCAAATTTAACACTTTTGTTATATACGCCATTCGGTCTCCGTTAGATCAGCCTGGTACATTTTTCGTTTGGCACCGCAAAGAAACTATTCGGCCGCGGAAACGTCAGTAAAAAAAATCAGCTGTTTTTAAAACATATATAGTCCTCATCATTATTTCTACAGCCCGAACATCTTTTTCAATCTCTAGACCGTACTAACACTCACTCCCTCGGTTCTGGCTATCATCTTCATCTGATAACTTTACCGGAAAGTCTTGACATACCGAAACGATTGCCGGACAAATCCATCGGACCATCATCCGCATATTCTCCCACTTCAACTTACACACATAAAAAACTGCCGTCTGACAAAACCCCGAAATCCTTACATGTGTGATTTTAAAAAAATGTTCAATTTCAAAAATGAAAGAAACATGAAAACAGAAACAAAAAGAATTTTGGAAAAGGCCCAGGCAGGTGATGCAGAGGCTCAGTATCTAACCGGTCTGTATTATGAGGATAAGGGAAATGCCGACGAGGCTTTCCTATGGTATGACCGTTCGGCTACACAGGGATTCGTATATGGAATCAACGCCGTTGCCATATATTACCTGAAAGGGATGGCTGTAAAGCATGATACCGGCAAGGCAATCGCTCTTCTAGAGAGTATTGCAGATAAATTCCCCACAGCCAAAGCCAATCTGGGCCATATATACCTGGAAGGGCAGGGATGTCCGCAGGATATAGGGAAAGGTATCGGGTTACTCGGACAGGCTGCGGATTCAGGTGACGGACTGTCGGCTTTCACAATGGGGCATATACGCCTCAAAGGGCTGTTTGGGACTCCCGTAATGTACAAGGAAGCGACAGGATGGTTCGAGAAGGCCTATGAACTGGGGATATATGACAGTGTGGACTTCCTCTGTGACCTGTATGAAGGTCTGTATTCACGGGGCATGAGGGACATCAGGAAATACAGGTTATGGTCGGATGTCAGAAAAAGCCTTGAAAAAGGAGGTTCCCGTACCGGTCTGGCAATGCCATCATCCGCAAATGGAGGCAATGTACCGGTATTCGGGGAGGCAAACGGCAGACAGTACATCATCATCGGCGGGGAGAAGGCTTATGTCGATCTCCTCGTTGCTGAGACATTCCTGGTCAATCCTGATCCGAAGGCCTATACGGAAGTGGAGCATATTGACGGCGACATGTCCAACAATGCGGCTGATAATCTCAGATGGATAAAAAAGCAATAAAGTCTATGGTAAAGAATATGAAAACGACATTGACAGAAAAGATTAATTGGACAAAGTACAACCTGGCTTATCCTGAGTTAGGAGATGTTATACAGATGATTCGCACGGGAGACATGCAATTGCATGACAATGAGTTTGGAGACTATACATTGAAGCAGGCAATAGAGCATATCAGAAGTGTAGCTCCAGGTGACATGCGGAAATGGAAAGCCAGACTCCTGCCCGCTGTTGCCTATAACGGTACATTCAGGGAACTTAACGGTGCGGGGCTGATTGAATACTCGCGTGTGACGGCATTGGATTTTGACCATATAGCAACACCGGATGAAATGATCCGGTTACGGAACAAGCTGATGATAACCGAATGTGTCCTGAGTGTTTTTGTTACACCCAGTGGAAATGGACTGAAGGCTCTGGTTTTGCATGACAATACAGATCCGGCCAGACATGAAGATTTGTATGGACAGCTACTGGATAAATTCTATGTGGCAAACAGAAATGATGCAAGCTGTAAAGACCTGGCACGCAGAAATTATCTGAGTTACGATCCTGACATCTGGACCAATCCAAATCCTGAACCGTACCCTTATGTCCCCACCATAAAGCCACAGGTACAGATGCCACAATCATCCGGGACAAGAACAGTGTCGGACAAAAGCATCATCAGCATCATGAACTCCCACTGGAAAAGGAACAATCCTGAATATTGGAAAAAAGGCAACAGGGGAAACTGCATCTTCAGGTTAGCCTGCTGGATGTGCAAATGGGGTGTTGACGAGGAATTGGCTACTGAGTATTTCATTGATGGCTGGGAAGATGACACAATGGATGAAAAGGAAATCAGAAGCCATGTGGGCAACGCCTATAAGACCGAAGAGAAGAACTTCGGAACATTGATATTTACAATACACTGATTTAATCACCCCTTTAAAAAAACAATTATGGCACTGACAAAAAGCCGGGGTAACATGTATCCTTTTGTTACCCACACGTGGAATGCAATAAAAGGAATATGTTTTCATGACTGCCCCTATTGTTACATGAAAAAATTCGATGGTCTGCTTCCTATACGGTTTGACCCCAAGGAACTGGAAGTAAACCTGGGTAACGGCAATTTTATTTTCGTTGGTAGCGGAACGGACGCATGGGCTTTCGACGTACCTTCGGACTGGATTGCCCGGGTTCTGGATTATTGTGACAAGTTTGATAATAACTATCTTTTCCAATCCAAGGACCCCATACGTTTCTTGGAGTTCATAGGGCATCCGGTAATGAAGAAATCGGTTTTGTGCACGACCATTGAAACCAATGTCTTTTATCCGGACATCGTAAGGAATGCTCCAGGTACCCGGAAACGTGCCAAAGCCATGCAAAAACTGGCGAGCCTTGGAATGAGAACCTATGTGACCTGTGAACCTCTGATAAAATTCGACTTGCCCGAAATGGTTGAACTTGTCAGCATGTGTTCTCCTGTACAAGTCAATATCGGCAGGAACTCACGACAGGACATTACCCTTCCCGAACCGACAAGGAATGAAGTGCAGGCATTGATAACCGAACTTCAGAAATTTACCAAAGTGGTAGTCAAATCCAATGCCAAGTGCTGGACTTGAGAATGTACTGACTGATTGGAAAGATAAAGGAGATGCTGCATAAGCTCTCCTTTAAAATTTCGTCAAAGCCAATAAAGAATCCATATGTCAAGGATACAGGTGAAAAATATTGCAAAATAACACCTTGTGAGTTAACCGGAGGCAAGTTTATTATACATATACTGCATATTTTATTATAATACCCACTCAGGCGGCGTGAGCCTACAACAAACGAAAGAAGAAAGATATACAATAGTTTCATGCAACTTTTTTTGTCAAAATGAGAGATTTTACTTAAAAGAAATAGATTGCATAAGGAAAAATATTGATGCGTTCCGTTTACTCATCGAAGTGTAAAAAGGGTATATAAAAACATTGCAAACCTTTATATATGAAATGAGTATAAACAAAAATAAAACAATTATGGATAATAATATAAATAATATGATATCAATTAGTATGCCGAAAGGTTGCAGGTATATGAGTGATTATGAAAATCTCTTGAATGGGGAATTGCCATTGGATGGTAAGTTTATCCTGAACAAGACTGTAACCGGTTGTGGTGGTACATCCCTGTTTCTCGATTCGAACTTTCCTGTGGTAATAATTTCGCCACGACTTCAGGTGTTGAAAGAGAAGCACAGACAATATCCCGACAGTTTTCACTTCCATGTCCCATTCAGTGGTAATAGAGGACAAGCAATAATCCAAATGATGCGTGATCTTGATTCGTACCTGGACTGTCATCATGGAAGCACACCATTTACCCCCTTGCCAATGAGACCTGCCAAGATACTGGTTACACTGGATTCATCGGACAAGGTTCTTGGTGTCCTTAGAGGAAATAATATGCTGGATTCATGCCTCTTTGTGGTCGATGAGTTCCAATGTCTTATGGGCGATGCGACGTTCAAGGGCAGTACGGACATGAATTTTCTCATCCGGCTTGACAGTGAAGTGAAACGTATCTGTTACTTGTCCGCTACACCTGTCCCTGACATCTACCTTGACTACATACCTCAATTCGCCAACATTCCCTACTATAAACTGGAATGGGATCCTGATGTGATTGTGGAGCCGACATTGAAGGAGAGGCAGATGAGGAACGGTGAGACTGCGGAGAAACTGTGTGGGGAACTGATACAACGTTACAGAAGGGACGGATATTTTGAAAGGAAAATAGTGGATGGAAATATAGTCTGTTCCCGTGAAGCCTGCATATTTCTCAATGAGGTCAAGTCGATCATAAGGATAATCGGGCAAAACAGTCTGAAGCCGGATGAGGTGACTATCCAGATTTGAACACACACGAACCCTCCACCCGATAAAGATCTTGAATTTCTCGGGTGATTTTCGGGCGTATAAGTTTTCCTCGTTCAGGCTTCTTACACCTCCGATACATAAATGTACTTCCTCGCCGTTCATCATTCTGCTCATGGAACGGATATGAAAACAGAAAGCCATACGTTGATAATAGATGGTCTCGTCCTCCGGTCTAAGCTCTTCTTTCCTTTTTGTCAATGCTCCCGGAACCCTGCCCAGGATTTTATGTGATACTCTGATTTCCGTGTTACCAAAGTTCTCTCCGGTAAAATATACTTTCGCGGCATCCTCTACCTGGTGGATAAATTTCTGGTGGCTGATTGTAAGCTGGTTATCCCCAAAACTAGGGACAATACAGTTCCTTTCAAGTTCTTCAAGTGTAATACCCGAAGTGTTACTCTCAATAAAATTAGGATGCTCTTTCTGTTCTTCTTCAGATACGATTACAGCATCTTCGATATTAACTGCATCCATCATTCTTGTTACCATTCCGATTGTTCTTGGAATGACAGTAAGTTCATTAGTCATTGTTTCCATACTCTTGTTATTTTTTAGTCGGTTAATAAAATGCGATGAAAAAACAAAAAGCCAAGAGGTGTCATTTCTTTGCTTTTATGAATATACCTCTTAGCTTCTTTATTCCTTTGAGTATTGAAGTTGCTACCTCCAATACGGTTATTATTACGTCCGCTTTCTTGTCATAATCCATTCATCAGACGTACTATCAGTTTTCAGTCGCAGCATCAACGGCCTTGACTTCACCCGTGGCAATCTTCTTTTTTCCGAATTTGCCACAATACTTTTCTGCAAGCTCGATTACTACGGAACCTGCCACGATAATCTCGGCCACATAAGCTGCGACCTTCAATCCTTTAATTAAATTTCCCATGTCTCTTAGTTTTAAATTGTTAGTAATTATGTTTCTATTCTCTATTTCTCTTATATACTTTTCTCATATATAAGGCTTTGAAGGGAAATCAAGGAAGGGGAGAAGAAAAAAATAGACCAATCTTTCGACTGGTTGTGATAGTTGAACCGTTGTAAATAGCTCCTCGCATTTACTTGGCCTATCATGCGGCATACATTCTTTCGTGGGGAACTTTATGTCTTGTCCACATACTGAAATTGCTACGCATCATCGAATCTACATGCTTATCCATCTTCTGAAAATAAGTGTGACCCGGTAATTGTTTTTATCATTAATGCTTGAAGCCGTACGCACTCTTCATTGCAGTGCTGAATAATGCTCCAAGCTATCTTATCATATATAAGAGTTTGAGGGGATTTGAAAAGGAAAACTGACTATAAAAATTACTCGATAGAAGGCACAGATTAATAATAAAAGTATTATTTTTGCAAATGAGAATTAGACATATAGGAATTAACTAATTAGCAATAATTCCAAATAAAGATTTAGTATTAACAAGCAGCATTATACTATAGGTAAACCATAGTGTAAACCGAAAGAGATGCAATAGAGTATATACAATTGATAATCAGCCGTTATCAGTTTATCTCTCGCGAAGTCTGGGGGGCGTGTGGTCGCAAGTTCGAATCTTGTCATCCCGACTGTTGAGCATTAAGGAGTTAAGTCTAAGACTTAACTCCTTAATTTTTATAGTATTTCTTAATGACAGACTTGCTGCCATAAATATGCTGAATATGTACAAAAAGAAGACGGTGCCTATTCGCTTCAGCGGGAATAGCTCATCAAATTACTGGAATTCTCGTAAGAAATCTCTATTTTTGCACTTTAAACAAGAAAAATTATGGGAGCAGCTAAATGGATAGGCGGCATCATCGGCTTCATGGCCGGAGGACCGCTGGGAGCCTTGGCAGGTTTTGTATTCGGTTCACTGTTCGACACCGATTCAAGTGACGCAGGCAGTTATTATGGAGAAGAACCAACGCACGGCACTACCTATACCGGGCAACGGAACAGTTTCCTCTTCTCCATGCTCGTGATGGCTTCGTACATTATCCGTGCAGACGGGCGCATCATGCATAGTGAAATGGAATTCGTCCGCCGCTTTCTGAGAAGCACATTCGGTGAGGCTGCCGTGGGCGAGGGAGAACGGATACTGCTCAACCTCTTCGAACAGCGCAAGCAGATGGACAGACAAAACCCACTGGCATTTAAAAACACCATCCGTGACTGTGGAACGCAGATTGCCGCCAACCTGACATACGAGGAACGCTTGCAACTGCTGGTATTCTTGGTAGAAATTGCCAAAAGCGACGGACACGTCTGCAACGAGGAGATAGAAGCCTTGAAAGAAGTGGCCATGTACATGGGACTATCGGTCAAGGAAGTGGAATCCATGCTTAACCTAGGCGGTAGCTCACTGAACGAGGCCTACAAAGTACTTGAAATTGAACCCACTGCCACCAATGACGAAGTGCGTGCCGCTTACCGCCGCCTAGCCTTGAAACACCATCCCGACCGGGTGGCAACGCTGGGCGAAGACATCAAGAAAGCCGCAGAAGAGAAGTTCCAAAGCATCAACAATGCCAAAGAACAGATATACAAGGCACGAGGTATGAAATGACGTACCTCGCTCCTTGCCTTGTGGACAGCATCATGACGTTTATAAACATTCTATATTAACATCAACCCACACACTTATGAAGAAAACCCTTGCAATCCTTGCACTAGGCCTTACTGCCATTGCCGGACATGCCGCCACGCCGCTCTGGATGCGCGATGTGCAAATCTCTCCCGACGGTACGGAAATCGCATTCTGCTACAAAGGAGACATCTACAAGGTGCCGGCCAAAGGTGGAACCGCCACACAGCTTACTACCCAAGAGAGCTACGAATGTACCCCCATATGGTCGCCGGACGGCAAACAAATAGCCTTTGCCAGCGACAGATACGGCAACTTCGACGTATTCGTGATGCCGGCAGACGGCGGAACCGCCCAACGGCTCACTACCCACTCCACCGGTGAGATACCCTCCACATTCACTCCGGACGGAAAGTATATCTTGTTTTCCGCATCCATCCAGGACCCGGCAAGCAGCGCTCTTTTCCCCACTTCGGCCATGACCGAGCTTTACAAAGTACCTGCAACGGGAGGGCGTACGGAGCAAGTGCTGGGCACCCCTGCCGAAGCGGTCTGCTTCGACAAGGCGGGCCATCAGTTCCTCTACCAAGACCGCAAGGGATTTGAAGATGAATGGAGAAAGCACCACACCTCCTCCATCACCCGCGACATCTGGCTGTATGATGCAAAGACGGGTATCCATACCAACCTCACCGACCGCGCGGGCGAAGACCGCAACCCGGTGTTGTCACCCGATGGAAGAACGGTTTACTTTTTGAGTGAGAGAAACGGCGGCTCATTCAACGTGTATGCCTTCCCGCTGGCACAGCCCCGAGAGGTGAAGCCCATCACCAGCTTCAAGACACATCCCGTGCGCTTCCTCTCCATGAGTGACGGCGAGACGTTGTGCTACAGTTACGACGGCGAAATCTATACCCAGCAGCCGGATGCCACCCCGAAGAAAGTCGCCATAGAACTGGTGCGCGATGACCGGCCGCAATTCGCCAACCTGCAGTCTTCCGACGGAGCCACCTCTGCCGTTGTGTCCCCGGACGGAAAACAGATTGCCTTCACGCTGCGCGGAGAAGTCTTTGTCACTTCGGCAGACTATGCCACTACCAAGCAGGTGACGCACACACCGGCACGCGAAGCGGGCCTCTCCTTTGCGACGGACAACCGCACCCTGGCCTACGCCAGCGAGCGAGGCGGCAACTGGCAGCTCTACCTTGCCAAGATAGCCCGCAAGGAAGACCCTAACTTCCCGAACGCCACGCTGATTGAAGAAGAAGTGCTGCTGCCCTCCACCACCGTGGAACGTGCCTATCCGCAATTCTCGCCCGACGGCAAGGAACTCGCCTTCATCGAAGACCGCATCCGGCTGATGGTGCTCAATCTGGAGACGAAGAAGGTGCGCCAGATTACGGACGGCTCCACCTGGTACAGCACCGGCGGAGGATTTGACTACGCATGGTCGCCGGACGGTAAATGGTTTACACTTGAGTTCACGGGTAACAAGCACGACCCCTACTCCGACATCGGCCTGGTCAGCGCAGAGGGAGGCAAAGACATCATCAACCTCACCAATAGCGGCTACATGAGCGGCTATCCCCACTTTGCGCTGGACGGCAACGCCATCCTTTTCACCACCGAACGCTACGGCATGCGTGCCCATGCCTCATGGGGCTCGCTGAACGACGCCATGCTCGTCTTCCTCAACCAAGACGCCTACGACAAATACTGCCTGAGCAAAGAAGACTACGAACTGCGCAAGGAGCTGGAGAAGGAACAAAAGAAGTCTGCCGGAAAAGACACCCCCCAAGACAAAAACAAGGATAAAAAGAAGAAAGACGACAAGAAAGACAGCAATGCTGACGAAAAAGATGACCAGCCGAAAGACATCGTCGTAGAGCTGAAAGGCATCGAAGACCGTGTGGTGCGCCTCACCCCGAATTCTTCCGACATGGGCAGCACCATCATCTCCAAGGATGGCGAGACACTCTACTACCTGGCAGCCTTCGAAGGCGGCTACGACCTCTGGAAGATGAATCTGCGCAAGAAAGAGACCCGCCTGCTGCACAAGATGGATGCCGGATGGGCGGACATGCAGCTGGACAAGGACGGCAAGAGCCTCTTCCTGCTGGGTAGCCACAAGATGCAGAAAATGGACACTTCATCCGACGCGCTGACCCCCATCACCTTCCAGGTAGATGCCAAGATGGACCTGGCTGCGGAGCGCGAATACATGTTCGACCACGTGTACCGCCAACAGCAGAAGCGATTCTACAATACCAATATGCACGGAGTGGACTGGGACAAGATGACCGCCGCCTATCGCCGCTTCCTGCCCCATATCGACAACAATTATGACTTTGCCGAACTGCTGAGCGAATGGCTGGGCGAGCTGAACGTATCTCACACCGGCGGCCGTTTCTATCCCAAAGGGCAATCCGAACCTACTGCCAGCCTGGGACTGTTCTTCGACTGGAACTACACGGGCAAGGGCATGCTCATTGCCGAAGTAGTGGAGAAAGGCCCCTTCGACACAGCCAACACCCGGGTGAAAGCCGGCACAGTCATCGAAAAGATAGACGGCGTGGAAATCACCCCCGATGCGGACTATTACACGCTGCTCAACAACAAGGCACGGAAGAAAACACTTGTTTCTCTCTTCGACCCGCAGACCAAGGAGCACTGGGAAGAGGTCATTATCCCCATTACGAACGGTGCGTTCAGCGATTTACTCTACAGCCGCTGGGTGAAACAGCGTGCGGCAGACGTTGACCGATGGTCGGGTGGCCGATTGGGTTACGTGCACATCGAGTCTATGGGAGACGACAGTTTCCGTTCCGTCTACTCGGACATCCTGGGAAAATACAACAACCGCGAAGGCATCGTCATCGACACCCGTTTCAATGGCGGTGGACGCTTGCACGAGGATATAGAAATACTTTTCAGTGGACAAAAATACTTCACCCAAGTGGTGCGCGGTCGCGAGACGTGCGACATGCCCAGCCGCCGCTGGAACAAACCCTCCATCATGGTGATGTGCGAGGCCAACTACTCCAATGCGCACGGCACGCCGTGGGTTTACAGCCACCGCGGACTGGGCAAGCTGGTAGGCATGCCCGTGCCGGGAACCATGACCAGCGTGTCGTGGGAACGCCTGCAAGACCCGTCATTGGTATTCGGCATCCCCGTCGTGGGCTACCGCCTACCGGACGGCAGCTATCTGGAGAACTCGCAGCTGGAGCCGGACATCAAAGTAGCCAATTCACCCGAGACCATCGTGAAGGGAGAAGACACACAGCTGAAAGCTGCCGTAGAGGAACTGCTGAAGGAACTCGAAAAATAAGTACCGCCCTGCCCCACGCAGGAATACCGGTCATATAGGCCGATATATATATTAAGATGATGTGTCAAAACGGTTGATGGCACATCATCTTTTTTTATATGCCACAAGGAAGCAAGACTTTTTCTATCTCACTTTTTTGCACTATCTTTGTGACATAAATTCCTAACTCTTTAACTGATTATGTTTGCTGACTTGTTAAACTCCTCCTATTTCGCGCTCTTTCTCATTGTGGCTTTAGGCTTCATGTTGGGAAGAATCAAGATTAAAGGGCTTTCGCTCGACGTCTCCGCCGTCATCTTCATTGCCCTGCTGTTCGGACACTTCGGTGTCATCATCCCCAAAGAATTAGGAAACTTCGGACTGGTGCTCTTCATCTTCACCATCGGCATCCAGGCCGGTCCCGGATTTTTCGACTCCTTCCGGAGCAAGGGCAAGACGCTTATCATCATCACCCTGCTCATCATCTGCTCCGCCGCCCTGACGGCAGTAGGACTGAAATATGCCTTCGACATCGATACTCCCAGTGTCGTGGGACTGATAGCCGGTGCCCTGACCAGTACGCCGGGACTCGCCGTTGCCATTGACAGCACCCATTCCCCACTGGCATCCATCGCTTACGGTATTGCCTATCCTTTCGGCGTTATCGGCGTGATTCTCTTCGTTAAGCTGCTGCCCCGTATCATGCGCATCGACCTCGACAAGGAGGCGCGCCGGTTGGAGAAGGAACGCCGCAGCCAGTTCCCGGAACTGACAACCTGTCTGTTCCGCGTAACCAACCCCGCCGTCTTCGACCGGAGCCTGATGCAAATCAATGCGCGCGCCATGACCGGAGCCGTCATCTCACGCCACAAGCACAACGAGCAGATAGCCATCCCCACCGCCCAGACCATCCTGCACGAGGGAGACTACATACAAGCCGTGGGTAGCGAAGAGGCCTTAAACCAGCTCGCCGTCCTCGTGGGCGAACGCGAAGAAGGCGAACTGCCACTCGTAGACATGCAGGAGATTGAATCCCTGCTGCTCACCAAGAAGGATATGATAAACAAGCAGCTGGGCGACCTCAACCTGATGAAGAACTTCGGCTGCACCGTCACCCGCATCCGCCGAAGCGGCATCGACCTCTCCCCCTCGCCCGACCTCGCCCTGAAATTCGGCGACAAGCTGATGGTGGTGGGCGAGAAGGACGGCATCAAGGGAGTGGCACGCCTGCTGGGCAACGACACCAAGCAACTGTCCGACACCGACTTCTTCCCCATCGCCCTGGGCATCGTGCTGGGCGTGCTCTTCGGCAAGCTCAACATCTCCTTCTCGGACAGTCTGTCGTTCTCTCCGGGACTGACGGGAGGCATCCTGATGGTCGCCTTGTTCCTGAGCGCCATCGGAAAGACCGGCCCCATTCTGTGGTCCATGTCCGGCCCTGCCAACCAACTGCTGCGCCAGCTGGGACTGCTGCTCTTCCTTGCCGAAGTAGGGACATCGGCAGGACGGAATCTGATGGCCACGTTCCAGGAAAGCGGCTGGCTCTTGTTCGGCGTAGGCGCCGCCATCACGCTGGTGCCCATGCTGGTGGCAGTATGCGTAGGCCTGTTCGTGTTCAAGATAAACATTCTCGACCTGCTGGGCACCATCACCGGCGGCATGACCAGTACGCCCGGCCTTGCCGCCGCCGACTCCATGACGGACAGCAACATACCGAGCGTGGCCTATGCCACGGTATATCCCATTGCCATGGTGTTCCTCATTCTGATAATCCAGGTGATAGCCTCCGCAGTCTATTGACGCATGAAGACGTACAGCCGGACAGAAACCATCGCCCGCATGAACGCACTGGCCGGAGCCAATGTGCCCTTCCTCTTCATCGTAGACTACGCGCAAGAGCAGTCGCACATTGAGCCCCTCGACCGGATAGACCCCGCCACCTGCCTTTTCCAATTCCCGAAGGCAGGCAACACGGAGACGGCTGCAACAGCCCTTGCCAGAAGCACAGCCGCCCGATGCGCCGGCCCTATCCAGTGGGACATCACTCCCCCTTCCCCCGCCGCATACAGACATTCGTTCGACCTCGTGAAGCAAAACCTGCTGGCAGGCAACAGCTACCTGACGAACCTCACTTGCCGGGTACCCGTCACCACCAATCTGACACTGGAAGAAATATTCCTCCACTCCGAAGCCTTGTACAAGCTGTGGCTGAAAGACCGGTTCGTCTGCTTCTCCCCCGAAATCTTTGTCCGCATAGAGAAGGGCAAGATAAAGTCCTTCCCCATGAAAGGCACCATCGACGCTACCCTGCCCGATGCGGAACAGCTCTTGATGCAGGACACCAAAGAGGCAGCCGAGCACGCCACCATCGTCGACCTGATACGCAACGACCTCAGCATGGTTTCGGAACACGTCGAAGTGACCTCCTACCGATATATAGACCGCCTGCAAACCAATAAGGGCCCCATCCTCCAGACCAGCTCCGAGATATGCGGCACCCTGCCCGAAGACTACACCGCACACCTGGGCGACATCATCTTCCGCCTGCTTCCTGCCGGCTCCATCACCGGCGCCCCCAAGCCCAAAACCGTAGAAATCATCGCCCAGGCCGAAGACTACCGCCGGGGCTTCTACACCGGCATCATGGGGCATTATGCCGACGGACAGCTGGACAGCGCTGTCATGATACGCTTCATCGAGCAGGAAAACGGCCAGCTCCACTTCAAGGCAGGAGGCGGCATCACCGCCAAAAGCCGGTGGGAAAGCGAATACAACGAAGTAATACAGAAAATATATGTGCCTATTTATTGAAACCATACGCATCGACCACGGAAGGGTCTGCAACCTTTCCCGCCACAACCGGAGGCTGAACGATACCCGCGCCCACTTCTGGCCGGAAAGCACACCGCTGCAACTGTCCGATTATCTGTCGTCTCCCGGCTGTGGAGCAGGCATCACCGGGGCGGGCATCGTCAAGGCACGCGTAGTGTATGGTGAGAAAGGTATTGAAGATGTCAGCTACTCCCCCTACACCGTGCGGCACGTGCATTCGCTGGCACTGATGCAGGCCGATACCATCGACTACACCTACAAAAGCGCCGGACGCGAACCGCTGAACCGCCTCTTTGCCCTGCGCGGCGCATGCGACGACATTCTGATTGTGAAACAAGGCCTGCTGACAGACACCTCCATCGCCAACATCGCCCTTTCCGACGGCACCCACTGGTACACGCCGGCACATCCCCTGCTGAAAGGAACCAAACGGGCAGCCTTGCTGGAAGAAGGAATCTTGCAGGAAAAAGACATCAGACCGGAAGACTTGCCTTCATTCTCTACCGTCAGACTATTCAATGCCATGATTGACTGGGGAGAACTGGAGCTCCCCGTACGGAACATCATCCCATAGAGCCGCTACTCGTGCATATCGTTGAGATGTATCTCCAACGACTTCACCGATATATATATTTCGTACACCGATATGGCCAGCGAAACAATCAGCAATATCAGCGCCAAACCGAAAATATAGGCCGAAAGCAGATGGAGACGGATATAGACAAAGAACATGCTGACCACGCACAGCAGCAGGCTTCCGATGCCCGCCACCTGCATGGCACGCGTCAGGTAGAGCCGCTTCCTCAGGTTGGCAATCTGCGCCGCCTTCACCGAAGACGGGTTCTCCATGTACTGTTCCTTTAAGGTGCGCACCAGTTGGGCATAGGACAAGAAACGGTTAGTATAGGCCAGCATAATCAGCGATATGGCCGAAAACAGCAAAGCGGGGGTGGTTAAATCTATTTCCATAAGAATGATGCTTAATTATATCTATCCGTCCCGATAGCAGGACTTACTTCCGCAAAGATAAACGAAAGATTGAAACCACAGAAACAAGTTTCCTTTTTTCCATTTCCCAAAGATTTATCCTACTTTTGCAGTGACAATAAAAAACGCCTTACCACCGTAACTTAACAAATACGACCATGCGATATACCGTTTCCGCTCCTGCCTCACTGCACGCAGCCATACAGCTCCCGGCATCCAAAAGCATCAGTAACCGGGCACTCATCCTCCACTCCCTTGCCCACGGCAATATCCTGCCCTGCAATCTGAGCGATTGTGACGACACCATAGTGATGACTCGCGCCCTCGACGGAAATCCCGGACATATAGATATCCTTGCCGCCGGCACCGCCATGCGTTTCCTCACCGCCTACCTCAGCGTAACTCCTGGCACCCGAATCATCACCGGTACGCAACGCATGCAGCAACGCCCCATCCGCATACTGGTAGACGCCCTGCGAGAGCTCGGCGCCCGCATAGAATACGTCGGAAACGAAGGGTTCCCTCCCTTGCGCATCACCGGAACAGAACTGACCGGCAGCGAAATATCCCTCGCCGGCAATGTCAGCTCACAATACATATCCGCCCTGCTGATGATTGGTACCGTCCTTCCCAAAGGCCTGCGCCTGCACTTGACGGGTGACATCATCTCCCGCCCCTACATCAACCTGACCCTGCAACTGATGCGCGACTTCGGCGCCCAAGCCGACTGGGTCTCCGAAGATTGCATCACCGTCAGCCCCGGCGGATACACGGATACCCCTTTCACCGTAGAAAGCGATTGGAGCGCCGCCTCTTACTGGTATCAGATGATGGCAATAGAAGGAATTAAAAATGAAAAAATAAAAGGGGGAGACAGAAGTAGCGCAAAAGAAAGTGAAGACAGCACGAAGGAAGAAGCGCACACGGCAGAAATCGAACTGCTCGGTCTCTTCGCCCACAGCTATCAAGGCGACAGCCGCGGCGCGGAAGTCTTTACCCGCCTCGGCGTCCATACCGAATATACAGACCGGGGAGTAAAACTGACCCGGAAGGGTACTCCCGCCACCCGTCTCGACGAAGACATGGTGGACATCCCGGACCTGGCGCAGACCTTTGTCGTCACCTGCTGCTTGATGGACATCCCTTTCCGCTTCACCGGACTGCAAAGCCTCAAAATAAAGGAGACCGACCGTATCACCGCCCTCATTACGGAACTGCGCAAACTGGGTTACGTCGTGCGCTCCGAGCAAGACAGCATCTTGTTGTGGGATGGCGAACGCTGCCCGGCAGACGCTGACCCCGTCATCGCCACCTACGAAGACCACCGTATGGCCATGGCATTTGCCCCCGCCTGCCTTGTACTGCCCCAAATACGGATAAATGAACCACAGGTCGTTACCAAATCTTACCCTGCTTACTGGGAAGACTTGCAAAAGGCGGGATTTAAAGTCTGCCAAGATGCAATGCAATCTTAGAATAAAGCTTTTATTCTTAGAAATACAGCCTTTATTCTTAAGAATATAACCTTTATTCTTAGGAATAAAGGATACATTCTAAGATTAGGATGCATCCAAAGTAGTTTTATACTGCGTTCCAGGCAAGTAATGCCTGCGTCGGGTGGAAGTAATCTGCCTACCTGCAATCTGACTCATTATTTTGTCGTGTACAAAACAATGTGTATCTTTGTCCGTTCTATTAATGGAACATGTTTTTCAAGAAAAGGAAGCCCATGTGGATATTGATTATTAGCCTGATTGTCCTTGCCCTCGTGGCAGCCACAGCCGGAATTATACGCAATCGGAAACTGCAGAAGAAGATAGACCGCGGCGAACTGGACGCCATGCCCGAAGTGCAGGAAGTGAATTCCGAATGCTGCGGACAGCATGAAATCTGCGAACGTGACAGCTTACTGGCAGCCGTCAGCAAACAAATTGAATATTACGATGACGAGGAACTGGACAAATACATCGGCACCGCTCCCGATGCCTATACTCCCGAGCAGGAAGACGAGTTCCGCGACGTGTTCTACACCATGCAAGACACGGACGTAGCCGGATGGGTACGCAGCCTGCAACTGCGTGGCATAGCCTTGCCGGACAACATCAAGGATGAAGTGTTCCTCATCATCGGCGAACGCCGTCTCACCCCCCATTCCTAACACTCCACATCCAACTTTTAATTTTTAATTCTTAATTTTTAATTGAATAAATGGAGCTACTGCAATACACTTTTTTCCAACATGCCCTCATCGGCAGTCTGCTGGCAAGCATTGCTTGCGGGCTGATAGGCACGTACATCGTTACCCGGAGACTAGTGTTCATCAGCGGCGGATTGACGCATGCATCTTTTGGCGGTATCGGTCTGGGATTGTATACCGGCATTTCCCCCATTCTGTCGGCAGCCTTGTTTGCAGTCTTGTCCGCTTTCGGTGTAGAGTGGCTCAGCAAACGGAAGGATATGCGGGAAGACTCTGCCATTGCCGTATTCTGGACATTGGGCATGGCACTGGGCATCATGTTCACTTTCCTCTCGCCGGGATTCGCCCCCGACTTGTCCGCCTATCTCTTCGGCAACATTCTCACGATTACCTGGAGCGACATCGCTCTATTGGGAGGGCTCGCCGTCCTGCTGATACTGTTTTTCGCGCTGTATCTCCATCCCATCATCTACGTGGCTTTCGACCGGGAGTTTGCTCGCTCGCAAGGTATTCCGGTGCAGGTATTCGAATATGTACTGATGATGTTCATTGCGCTGACCATCGTGGCATGCCTGCGCATGGTGGGCATCGTGCTGGTTATTTCACTGCTCACCGTTCCGCAGATGACCGCCAACTTGTTCTCGCACCGGTTCCACCGCATCATCTGGCTTTCCATCGGCATCGGTTACCTCAGTTGCCTGGGCGGGCTGATGATTTCTTTCTACTTGAATGTCCCCTCGGGTGCATCCATTATATTCTTTTCCATCATTATCTATGCCATTTGCAAGACGGGAAAAAGTTTTTGGCTATATTTGCAACGCTAAATCAAAAGACACAATGGAAATCAAAATTCAGTCATTAGACCAGATTCACGAAGCCGCCCGCCAGTTCATCGCTGAAATGGGTGACAATACCGTCTTCGCCCTCTATGGAAAAATGGGGGCGGGCAAGACGACTTTCATCAAAGCCGTTTGCGAGGAATTGGGCGTTTCCGACGTCATCACCTCCCCTACCTTCGCCATTGTTAACGAATACCGTTCCGACACTGCCGGCGAACTGATTTACCATTTTGACTTCTACCGCATCAAGAAGCTGGAAGAAGTGTATGACATGGGGTACGAAGATTACTTCTACAGCGGCGCCCTCTGCTTCATAGAATGGCCGGAGCTGGTAGAGGAGCTTCTGCCGGGTAATACCATCAAAGTGACCATTGAGGAAATAGAGAACGGAGAGCGGAAAGTCACCCTGGAAGACTTTGAATAACCCCTCCCCCCTCTTTTTAATTTTTAATTTATAATTTTTAGTTCTCCATGAGCCAATACATCGTTCAAGGGATTTTTGCCGTCGCAGGCATCATCGCCTTGCTGGCAGCCATATTGGACTGGAACTGGTTCTTTACTGCCCGAAACACCCAGTTTATCGTACAAAATGTAGGGCGGCGACAAGCCCGCCTGTTCTACGGCGTATTGGGTGTCATCCTCATCGGCACGTCCATCTTCTTTTTTCTGAATACGCCACCGGCTACATAAAAACAAAAAATCGCGGATGAAGCCATGCTCATCCGCGATTTTCCTATACTTTTGATACAGACTATTCTTCGTCCAAAGATTCCGTATATTCCATCTCACCTTGTACGATGAAAAGGATTTCTTCCGGATCATAGTCACCCATCTCATCCTTATGGGCTTCCTTGACAATATAGTCCACGATTTTCCCCAAATCAATCTCGATGTACCCATCCGCATCCGGCTGCGCATCAAGGATGCCGCTCTCGGAATAGTACTCGTCAATCAAATCGAGAAAATAATAGAACTCGTCGTCAGAGAACTTCTCTTTCAACTCCTGCGGCAAATAATTCTTGATGTACTCGATGGTCTTTTCATCATCGACATCATTCTGCAAAAAATCGTCTTCCATTCCCATACTTACTATTGCTTAAAGGGTTAATGTTATTGACTATTTGACGATTTACGATTTACTATTTGGCTGCGCTATGATGCCGAAAGGGTAAATCGTAAATAGTAAATCGTCAAATAGTACCTTATAATATCGCTTCTATCTTGGCCACGTAAGCAGATTTCGGAGCAGAACCTACTTGCTTGTCCACCAGCTCTCCATTCTTGAAGAACAAGACTGTAGGGATGTTGCGTATACCATATTCGGCAGCCACGTCGCCGTTCTCATCCACGTCACATTTGCCAATGATTACCTTTCCTTCATATTCAGTAGCCAATTCATCGATGATTGGTCCCACCATCTTACAAGGGCCGCACCAAGGTGCCCAGAAATCCATAACTACCGGTTTTCCCTCTGCCAGGATTTCTTGAAAATTGCTGTCTGTAATTTCTAAAGCCATTTCTTTTAATATTAAATGTCAACTATAATTATTAATTTACTGTCAATTGCGTTTTATCAACCTTCGCTTTCGAAGCAAAGATAGTGCAAACCGAATGCAAAACAAAATGAACTAGTTCATTTTTTATGCTGAGATGCAGCCTATCTTCGTTTTCCAACAAAGATAACTAATTAATCCTGAACTCAAGATCCGAACGCTCTTTTAAATAAGTAATCAGTTCACGCCCCACGGAAAGCTTCACGGGACGGGAAATCAAATCGACCGTCATCTTGCTATCCTCATCTCTGACTTTGAAATAAAGCTCCGTACTGCCCGGACGTTCCTTGGTCAGTTCCGCCAGTTCAGTTATCAAAGCCTTGTTCAGCACACTCAGCGGAATGAGAATGGTTATCTTCTCAATCAGTTTCTCCTTGACGTCAGGCAACAGTTCCATGGAGGTTATCTTCAGCTCCAACTCATCCTGCCGCCATTGCTTGGGCTGGCAACGGGCTTTGATGAACAAGAAGGTACGTTCACCCAGATACCCCTGATAGGTCACCCAATCATTTCCGAAGAAAGGAAGCTCTGCCGAACCGGAATAGTCTTCAATCTTGGCTATGCCGTAAGGATTTCCATTTTTGCTGATACCGCGACGCACGGCGGTCACGATGCCACCCATTGTTATTTCGCGTCCCACAAGTGCCGTCTTATCTTCCAGCTCTGCCATGTGAGTGTTGCAAACATGCTCCAGAACTACGGAATACTCATCCAACGGGTGTGCGGACAGATAGATACCTACCAAATCGCGCTCCCGGTTCAAACGGTCGAGGTCGCTCCAACGTTCCGCTACCGGTATTTCCGGAGTGGCGATATCCACCACATTCTCACCGCCGAACAAGGAGTTTGCAGCCGCAGCCTGGTCGGCCTGGTAACGGTTACCATACCGCACCAAGGTTTCGAGGAAGACCTCGTTCTTGGAATTTACGGCAAAATACTGCTCTCGCTTCAGCTCCGGGAAGCTGTCGAACCCGCCCGCCAAAGCAAGACATTCCAGATTCTTCTTGTTGCAGGCTGTCAGATTGACACGCTGCACAAAATCAAATATACCCTTGAAAGGACCATTCTTCTCGCGTTCCTCCATGATGCTCTGCACAGCACCCTCGCCTACCCCTTTCACCGCGCCAAGACCAAAACGGATATTGCCTTCCTTGTTCACGGTGAACTTCAGGTTACTTTCATTCACATCCGGCCCCAATGTATTGATGCCCATTGCCTTGCATTCGTCCATCAGTTTGGTTATATCGGTAATATTCGCCAAACTTCGGCTCATGACCGCCGCCATGTATTCGGCCGGATAGTTGGCCTTGAGGAAAGCCGTCTGATAGGCCACCCACGAATAGCAAGTGGCATGTGACTTGTTGAAGGCATAGGATGCAAACTTTTCCCAGTCGGCCCAGATTTTCTCAAGCACTTTCGGGTCGTGGCCGTTCTTTTGTCCGCCCGAAATGAATTTCGGCTTCATGTGGTCCAGCTTGTCACGCAGTTTCTTACCCATCGCCTTACGCAAGGCATCGGACTCACCACGGGTGAAGTCCGCCAGCAAACGCGACAGAAGCATGACCTGCTCCTGGTAGACCGTAATACCGTAGGTATCCTTCAGATACTTCTCCATGATGGGGATGTCATACTCGATGGGCTTGCGTCCCCACTTACGGTCGATGAAGTCGGGGATATAATCCATAGGTCCCGGACGGTAGAGGGCGTTCATGGCAATCAAGTCCTCGAAAGTGCTCGGTTGCAACTCACGCAGATATTTCTGCATACCGGCCGATTCAAACTGGAACGTACCGATGGTGCGGCCGTCGCAATAGAGTTTATAGGTAGCAGGGTCGGAAATGGATATCTTGTCGATGTCGAGTTCCAAGCCGCGGTGCAGACGTACATTGGCAACGGCTTCCTTAATGATGGACAAGGTTTTCAGTCCGAGGAAGTCCATCTTGATAAGTCCCGTATCTTCGATGACGGAACCTTCGTATTGGGTTACGAGCATCTTCTCGCCCGTCTCCTTATCATCCGCCGTGCTGACGGGTACCCAATCCGTGATGTCGTCACGGCAAATAATAGTACCGCAGGCATGCACACCCGTACCGCGTACATTACCTTCCAGCATCTTGGCATATTTCATCGTATCGCGCACCAGCGGATCGGGCGAAGCCTCCGCAGCCTGCAATTCGGGTACGTACGCGATAGCATTCGGCAGGTTGAGTTTTTTGTCGGGAATCTTATCCGGCACGAGCTTGCACAGACGATCCGATTCGCTCAAAGGCAGTTTCTGTACGCGCGCCACGTCCTTGATAGCCATCTTGGTCGCCATCGTGCCGTATGTAATGATGTGCGCCACCTTCTCTTGCCCGTACTTCTCCGTCACCCAGCGGAGCACTTCTCCACGCCCGTCATCATCGAAGTCCACATCGATATCAGGCAAAGAGATACGGTCGGGATTCAAGAAACGCTCGAACAGAAGGTCGTATTGAATCGGGTCTATTTTCGTGATGCCCAGGCAATAGGCCACCGCCGAGCCGGCAGCCGAACCACGTCCCGGTCCTACCGAAACGCCCAGCTGTGTGCGGGCGGCATTGATAAAGTCCTGCACAATCAAGAAGTATCCCGGGAAACCCATCGTCTTCATGATGTACAGCTCAAAGACCAGACGCTCCTTCACCTCGTCGGACAAGGGATCACCGTACAGCTTTTTAGCACCGTCGAATGCCAACTTTGCCAGATAGTCGGCTTCCAGCTTGATACGGTACAGTTTGTCGTAGCCCCCCAGACGCTTTATCTTGGCATTGGCGGCATCCTCATCCAGCACCACCTTGCCGTTTTCATCCTGGGTAAACTCATCAAATAAGTCCTTTTCGGTATATTTCTGCCGATAGCCCTCTTCCGTTCCGAAATCTTCCGGAATAGCAAACGTAGGCATAATAGGAGCGTGGTCGATGGAATAATATTCCACCTTGTCCAAAATCTCCAAGGTATTGGACAAGGCTTCGGGAACATCCTCAAACAAGGCGTTCATCTCAGCCTTTGTCTTCATCCATTCCTGCTTGGTATAAAGCATTCGGGTAGGGTCATCCAGATCTTTACCCGTGCTCAGACAAATCAGGCGGTCGTGCGCTTCCGCATTCTCTTCATCCACAAAGTGGACGTCATTAGAGCAGATAACCTTAATGTCATATTTCCGGGCAAGCTCCAGCAACTTGGCATTCGCCTTCTGCTGAAGCGGATAGGCTTCGTGGTTGGCACGGGGAACAGTGGCTTTATGGCGCTGAAGCTCCAGATAGTAATCATCGCCAAACAGATTCTTATACCAGCGTACAGCTTCTTCTGCCTCTTCCAGCTGGTCATTGATAATCTTCTTAGGAACCTCGCCACCGATACAAGCCGAGCAGACAATCAGCCCCTCATGGTACTTTTCCAGTTCACTGCGGTCTGTACGCGGACGCATATAGTATCCCCTTGTCCAGGCATGCGATACAAGTTTTATCAGATTGTGATACCCCTTCTCATTCTTTGCCAGCACAATCAGGTGATAGCCACTCTGGTCCGGCTTCCCCTCCTTCTTATCCATGGTTCGGCGGGCCACATACATTTCACAGCCTACAATCGGCTTGAACAGCTTGCTTTCCGCTTCTGCCATCTTGGCACGACAATCGGCAATCTCCGCTTCCTTGTCTTCACACTCTATCTCACCGCTTTCAATACCGGCAATCCTTTTCTTGAGGTCCTTTATCTCCCCCTTTGGCCCGCTGTTCTTCTTGTTGACATAGTTGGTGAACTCCTTGATACCGAACATATTTCCATGGTCGGTCACGGCAATGCCTTTCATACCATCCTTCATGGCCTTGTCAACCAGCCTGCTGACACTTGCCTGACCATCCAGAAGAGAGTATTGGGTATGGACATGTAAATGAACAAAATCTTGCATATATATCCTTTCTATTGAGAGCCTAAAATTACAACCTCTATCACAGCTAACAAAAATATTTCCCAAAAAGTTATCAACATGCACATTTCTCTCTCCAAATCCTTGTTAGATTTTCAAAATAAGCCTATTTTTGCAGATAATTTCTATCTAAATTAGCAAATACGATATACATGGGTCGATTAAAAAGATTAAAAAAGATACGCATACACCGTGAAGGAACACATACATTGGCAGGCAGCCTGGTTCTGATTCTGGCTGTCAACACTGCCCTTTACTTCGGATTGGAATGCAAAGTTCCTTTTTACGTAGTAGCGGTCATCAGCCTCATAGTATATGGCATACTCGTGAACTTCTTCCGCTGCCCCATCCGTTTGTTCGGACAAGAAACGGAGAAAGTCGTGGTAGCTCCTGCCGACGGTAAAATCGTAGTGGTGGAAGAAGTGGAGGAAAACGAATACTTCCACGACCGCCGTATCATGGTATCTATATTCATGAGTCTGGTCAATGTACACGCCAACTGGTATCCGGTAGACGGCACGGTAAAGAAGGTATGGCACCAAAACGGAAAGTTCATGAAAGCGTGGCTGCCCAAAGCCAGCACCGACAACGAGCGTTCCACCGTAGTAATAGAAACTCCGGAAGGCGTGGAGATTATGGCACGACAGATAGCCGGAGCCATGGCGCGCCGCATCGTGACCTATGCCGAACCGGGCGAGGAATGCTATATTGACGAACATATGGGTTTCATCAAATTCGGCTCCCGCGTGGATGTCTTTCTACCGTTGGGCACCGAAGTATTCGTTAAACTAGGACAACTGACTACCGGCAATCAGACTGTGATAGCCAAACTTAAATAATAAAAGAACAACAATGGCAAACTGCATTACCCGCCATATTCCAAATACTCTGACCTGCCTGAACCTATTCTCCGGGTGTATTGCTTGTGTCATGGCATTCGAAGCCAGATATGAATGGGCACTCGCTTTCATTATCTTCAGTGCCGTATTCGATTTCTTCGATGGCATGATGGCACGTGCACTGGACGCACACTCCATTATCGGCAAGGATTTGGATTCTCTGGCAGATGATGTCAGTTTCGGAGTGGCCCCTTCCCTGATTGTATTTTCCTTGTTCAAGGAAATGGACTATTCGGGCGCAATGGAAAGCTTGGCCGGCGTTTTCCCCTATCTCGCATTTCTTTTGTCCGTATTCTCTGCACTGCGGCTTGCCAAGTTCAACAACGATACCCGCCAGACGAGCTCTTTCGTAGGACTTCCCGTCCCGGCAAACGCCTTGTTCTGGGCTTCATTGGTGACGGGCGCTCACGACTGGCTGGTGAGCAGCAATTTCCATCCGGTTTATCTGTTGCTGCTGGTCTGCCTTTTCTCATGGCTGCTTGTATCGGAGATTCCAATGTTCTCACTCAAATTCAAGAATCTGTCATGGAAAGACAATAAAACAAGCTTCATTTTCCTGCTTGTCTGCATTCCGTTCCTCATCTTCTTGGGAATCTGCAGCTTTTCTGCAATCATCGTCTGGTATATACTGCTTTCGCTTATTACAAGGAAAAGTAAATAAACAAATCTTTGGCACGGTTGTTGTATTGAAGTTCGCAGAAAACGAACACATAAAAAGACATTAGCCCATGTTTCATATTTTAGGATTTTTATTCATCATCATAATTGCCATTCTGCTCATTGGCCTCAGCATTATCGGTACTGTCATCCGGAACATATTCGGATTGGGCGGACGCCGTACTTCCTCCAACTCCGGTCCCTACCAAAAAGGAAATGGTAATTACCAGCCGGGAGGGTATTCCTACAATGATAATAGACAATCGTCTGAGGAGGCACAAACTGAAGAAGGTGAAATACGCCCCCGCCACAAGAAACTGTTCTCCAAAGACGAGGGAGAGTATGTGGATTTTGAAGAAATCAAAGAGTAGAGATTAGGGATAAAGGATTAGAGATTATTTGCGCTTGGCGGCAAAGAACTCTTTCATCAGGGCGGCACATTCATCTGCCAGAATTCCTTTTACTACTTGTGTTTTGGGATGCAATGCCTGCGAGGCATAGCGCTGATACCCTCTTTTCTCATCTTCAGCACCAAACACCAGACGTCCCATCTGCGCCCAGGCAATGGCACCAGCACACATCACGCAGGGTTCCACTGTGACATAGAGAGTACATTCATTCAGATATTTGCCGCCAAGAGTTGCAGCGGCAGCGGTAATGGCTTGCATCTCGGCATGGGCGGTGACATCCGTCAAAGTCTCCGTCAAATTATGGGCACGAGCTATGATACGGTCCTTGCACACCACAACTGCACCTACGGGAACTTCTCCCCGTTCACCGGCCTTATGGGCTTCCAAAAGCGCCTGCTTCATATAATAGCTATCGTCCAACGCCACCCCCTTTAATTTTTAATTTTCACCTCCTCATGTCGTGCTCACCGAACAAAGTAGGATAATCCTCTTCCATATTCTTATGGATAAACATGAGAATAGTCTCCCGCAGCCAACGCGACTTGTTCGTTATCTTGTATTTCTCCAGATAACGGTCCACAATCCGCTGCTCTTCCTCGCTCATCAGGCATACCATGCGCTGCTCGCGTTTCGGTTCTTCGGGCGTTGCTTTCGCACACGTTTTATCTCTCTTTCTCATATTTCCTGCAAAATTACTTTTACTTCTGTAAAAACAAAACGAACCTACGTAATTTTTATATCGGAAACACTTAAATAGCACTGAAATATTTTTTTGACCGGTAAACTTAAAGTATTTCTTAAAAACATTTTAATTTAGTAATTAAAAACGTATTTTTGGAGAGTTCTAAATTTAAAAGGTATGAAACATGTAAATTATCTTAGTTTCTTTCTACTCACATTGTTCAGTATAAGTTTTATCTCATGTAGTGACGATGACGATAATAAACTTAATACCGGCATAACCAATCAGAGTTGGACAGAGGGAAAATCCCTGGAGATCAGCCAGGATAATGAGTTGTCTGTAAGCTTCAATGCTGCAGCCAAATGGGTAGCTTCCGTCACCTCAGGAGCGGATTGGTGCAAACTGAATACGACCTCGGGTACAAAAGGACAAAGCACCTTGAAATTATCTGTAAGTACAAGTTCCACCACCGACCGGACAGCCAGAATTTCCATTAATATAGACGGCTATTCTCCTGCAAGTTTTGAAGTTACACAAAAGGGGACCAGTGTTCCCCAAACCACTGAAGATATGGAGATTAACGCAAAAGTTGATGAATATCTGAGGGAAATGTATCTCTGGAACGATGAATACAAAACGTTGAATCTTGACCATAACAAAGGCTATGAAGACTTCTTCTATGATGCATTGGGAAGTATGACTACCAATACATTGGATAAAAAAACATATGTCGGTAGCGACGGCAAGACATATTATAATCTTTTCTCTTATATCCAGCTATTGCCCAATATTAGTTCAACCCGTACCACCAAAATTGTAAACAAGGAACTGGCATATAGTTTCGGTATCACCGGTATAACCCCCATAAGCATTGGCACACAAGCAGAAAATACCATTTATTTCTGCCTCCAAGGTGTATATCCCGATTCACCGGCCTCCGAAGCTGGACTCAAACGAGGAGCAATGATAAGCCTGATAAATGGAAAGAAGATAAATAATAACAATATTAATAACTTCTATTACGACATATTGTCACCAGATGCAACTATCAACTATACTTTGACAGAAGATGTCGTAGAAGGAGGCACCATTACCGGGCAAAAGGAATACACCATAACTTCCAAAGCCACATACAACAACCCCGTCATCTTCAGTAATGTCAAGGAAGATATAGAAGGACATAGAATCGGTTACCTCGTTTATTCTGGGTTCGAGGCAGGCTTTGACCAAGAATTATTCAATGTTTTCAAAGATTTTAAAAACAAGAACGTCACAGATTTGATTCTGGACTTGCGGTACAATGGTGGTGGGCATACCATGTCGGCTAATCTGATAGCAACTTGTATTGCCGGTACTGCCTCTCAAGGTAAAGTATTCAGCAGTTTACGATACAATGATGAAAGAATGGCAAAACTCAATAACAAACGGGAAGATGAATTATTTGCATACTCCAGTTATCCCAACTTGGGTACTTCCTTATCAGCCGGAAGCCTCAACCTTCCCCGCGTCTACTGCCTTGTCGGAAATGGAACGGCCTCTGCCAGTGAACTCGTCATTAATTCCTTAGAAGGAATAGATTTGGACGTAATACTTATAGGTGAAAAGACCACTGGTAAGAACGTAGGTATGGAATATGAGGAGTACACTGTCCGGAATAACACATATCGTGTTGTTCCTATCACCTTCCAAAGCTATAACGCCAAAGGATTCGGGGAGTATGAAAAAGGATTTGAACCCGATATATTGATGGATGAAACCAATCCTTATAACGAACAAGGTGTATTCTATATTCATAAAGATTATGGAAACAATGAAGAACCTCTGTATGCCAAGGCCATTGAACTGATTACCGGTACAAATCCAGCCCCCCAAACGCGCAGTGCAGTGGTCAATACATTGGATGGTAAAACTTATAAGTTGCCCGCTATCTTCCGTCCTGGACACGACGGTATGCTGATGCCTGCCAGACACGCAGAATAATGAGTGCACACAATATTCTTGGAAAAGCCGGTGAAGACGCCGCTGCCAAATACTTGGAACAGAACGGTTACACCATACGTGACCGTAACTGGCGAAAGAATCACCTTGAGCTGGATATTGTAGCCGACAAAGATAAGGAACTGATTATTGTGGAAGTGAAAACCCGTAGCAATACGGATTACATTGAGCCGCAGGATGCCGTGAACTGGCAGAAAATACGACGTATTGTCGTAGCGGCCGATGCCTATATCAAGCACTTCTGCTTGGATGCACCCGTCCGCTTCGACATCATAACGGCTGTAGGCGAACCGGGTGCATTCAAGATAGAGCATCTCAAAGAAGCCTTCTATCCGCCGATGTTCTGAGAGTTGAAAATTGACAAGCAAGAGTTATTTCAATCGTAAATTGTAAACCGTAAAACCGTAAATACCATCATGGACATCGAAACCGCCCGCGAATATTGCCTCAGCAAAAAAGCCGTCACGGAATGCTTTCCGTTTGACGAATACTCGCTCGTGATGAAAGTCATGAATAAAATGTTTGCACTTATCGACCTGGAAAGCGCCAACAAGATTTGTCTGAAATGCGACCCCGAATATGCACTCGAACTGCGGGAGCACTATGTTGCCATCGAAGGTGCCTATCACTTCAACAAAAAGTACTGGAACCAGGTGTTCCTTGACGGTGACGTCGACGACAAACTGTTGAAGCAACTGATAGACCACTCCGTGGAAGAAGTATTGAAGAAGTTCACCAAAAAAATGCGTACCGAATATGAAGCCCTGCCCTGACACATTCCCGTTCCCACTGGTGGCATTGGACGAGACGGCATCGACCAACCAATACCTCAGCCAGCTTTGCAACCAGTTGCAAGAATCCGTTGCCGAACTAACAACCGTGACTGCCGAGTTCCAAACTGCCGGTAAAGGCCAGCGCGGCAATACCTGGGAAGCTGAAGAAGGCAAGAACCTGCTTTTCAGCTTTGTACTCTACCCTTCTTTTCTGGAAGCCCGCCGGCAGTTCATCCTTTCACAAATCGTTTCCCTCGCCATTAAGGAAGAGCTGAGCAGATGGTCTGATGAAATCACCATCAAATGGCCGAACGACATTTATTGGAAAGACAAGAAAATCTGCGGCATACTGATAGAGAACGACCTTTCCGGACATCATATCAGGCGCAGCATTGCCGGAATCGGTATCAACATCAACCAGGAAGTCTTCAACAGTGATGCTCCCAACCCCGTCTCACTGAAACAAATCACCGGAAAGGAGCACGACCGTTATGAAATCCTTGCCCATATCCTAAGACGTGTACAAATCTACTACAACAGCCTCCAAATGGAGGACTTCGCCGTCTACTCCGACGAGATATCCACACGGTATGCCCGCTCCCTTTTCCGTCGCCGGGGATTGCACCCTTATGAAGATGCCAACGGCAAGTTCCTTGCCCGGTTGCTGCGTGTAGAGCAAGACGGACGGTTCGTGCTGGAGGATGAAGGAGGAAGTGAACGGGAATATCTGTTCAAGGAAGTGCAATACATTCTGTAAGAAATGCACAACCCGTGCCATCGCATTGGCAAAGTTGTGCCACCATACTGGCACAGCCTTGCCATCGTACTGGCACGACTGTGCCAATACGATGGCACAAACATAAGTCCATAGTAGTGTACTACTGCCCTACTTCAAACTTTACTTCAGTTCCTTTCAGAAGGGGGGAAGCAAACTTTACTTTAACCGGTCCCTCTCCTCCGGTAGTCTGTATATAGGCCAGCAAACGCCCGTGGTATACGCGGTGACGGTTATCGGTATAATCACTCATGTCACTGTTGTCAGAGCCTTCGAGCCCAAGCAGACGCGCCGCTCCTTCAACTGTACACGTAATTTCATTGTCGCCAAGTTTCACAACAGTACCTTCTTCGTCAACCACCTCTACGGTTATGTGCGCAGTGGCGCGGTCGCCGGACAAAATAGTGCGATCCGCCGTGGCACGGATGGCATAAGGACGTCCGGATGTCCGGATGGAATAGCTCGACAAGGCATTTCCTTCCTTATCGCAGCCCTCAGCACGAAGCTCACCAGCCCGGAAAGGAATATCCCAGTAGATGATGCCGGTCTTTTCATCATAAGGTTTCATCTCGCCTACCACCCTGCCGTTGAGCAGCAAACGCGCCTGCGGAGCATTGGTATAACACACCACACGTATGTTCTGCCCCTCGTCATAGTTCCAGATGTCCCATGCATCAGGCGAAAGGAATACATGCTCGGGATGCTTGGGATGGACATATACCGGATATGTTCCTGCATACGTGACCGGATTCTCGCACCACAACGAAGCCCGGAAATGTCCGCGTGGCTTGGGGAAACTTCCGAAATCGAGCAAACCCGTGTACAAACCGCGGGACGGCCATCTGCCCGATTCACCCAGATAATCCGTACCGGTCCAGATGAACTGCCCGAAGATGAAATCCTTGTCGCGGACGGCATACCAGGCATCAAGCCCCGAACCCGTCTCGCTTCCATAGATAATGCGGTCCGGATAAGTGGCATGGTCTTGGTCGTAGCGGTTTTCCGTATAGTTATACCCCACCACATCCACAGCATCGGGATACTCCGTCTCGTTCGACATCACGACACCCGCCAAAGCTCCGGTCACGGGACGGGAAGTGTCCACGGCACGTACACAGGCAGCCAGACGCTTTGCTATGGTTCCGATGCGCATGGCATCGGGAGCATCCGGCTTATAGCCCCCGAACATAGGCTGGTTGATTTTAGCTCCATCAAGAACGGGATGCGAATAAGGGTCGTTCGGATAATCCACTTCATTGCCGATACTCCACAAGAAAATACAGGTATGATTGCGGTCACGACGTACCATATCGGTTACGTCCCGTTCTATCCACTCCTCGAAGAAGTCGAAAGTACCGTCATAACTCGGAGTACCCACATTCCAGCCTTGTACCCATTTGCGTTTCGGAAACTCCCATTCGTCAGAGACTTCATCCATTACAAGAAATCCCAGGCGGTCACACAGTTCATAAAGAACGGGGGCTTGTGGGTTATGGCTCATGCGGATGGCATTTACGCCAATCCCTTTCAAGTTATTCAGGCGGCGTTCCCATACCTCCGGCGGCACTACTGCACCCAGCACTCCTGCATCATGATGCAGGCATACACCTTTTACCTTCATCCAGTTGCCGTTGAGGGCAAAACCTTTGTTGGCATCAAATTCCAGCGTACGCAGTCCCACTTTGGTCTCACTGCCGTCAATGCGTTTGCCATTGGCAAGCAATTCGGTTTTCAATGTATACAGATACGGATTATCCAGATTCCAACGATGGGGTTTGGACACTTTCAAGTCAAGACTTTGCTTGGCAATGCCCTCTTTTCCATCGGCAACACGCACACGGCGTTGTGCCACCTGCTTTCCGGCAGTATCGTACAGTGAAGCCTTCAGTTCCAGTTTGTCGGAAGTTGCCTTGTGCTTCTCCACCTCTACATCGACCGCAACGACGGCTTGCTTGTCTGTCAGCGAAGCGGCATGCCAGCCCACACCCCATTGCGCAATATGTGTATCGGGAGCAGCCACCAGCCATACATCGCGATAGATGCCCGACCCCGTATACCAACGTGAATCGGTATAACGGCTATGGTCTACACGGACAGCCAGCACATTGTCGCCTTCCTTCAGGTAAGGGGTCATGTCGTAAAGAAACGATACATAGCCGTTGGGGCGCCTGCCAAGCAGATGCCCGTTCAGGTAAACCTCGCTCCGGTTATATACCCCTTCGAAATAGATATAATGACGTGTTGCGTTGTCTTCAACCCTGAAGTGTTTGCGATACCAGCCTATCCCACCCGGCAGGTACCCGGTGCAACTGGCCAGTGTGGGCGACAATTGCCCCTCTATGGACCAATCGTGTGGCAAAGAAAGCTTCCGCCATTCGCTGTCGTCATAGTCAGTCCGGACAATAGCCGAGTCGTCCGTCAGCCGGAACAGCCATCCGTCATTGAATTTTGCGGCATCGCCAAATGCCACCTGCGCCTTTATCGGAGCAACGGCCAGCATTGCCAGCAAGAAGACAAGAGCAGTCCTGTTATTCTTAAAATACATTTTCATATAGATTTTCTTTGAAGTTAAACTAATTCCTTACTTCAGGCTATACACCACGGTTGTCACACTCTTGGCTTCCAGAATCACCTGCTTGCCTGCCGCCACCGTTCCTTCCACCAGATTCTTGCTACCGGTAGTTGTATAAGTAGCTATTGACTTCGCTTCATTGCTCCATCCCACATGCGTTTCACCTAAGCGAACCGCCTTATCAGACATGTTTGTATAGACGGCCACTACCTTATCCCCCTCGGGAGAAAGCCAGGCGGAACCGAAAAAAGTACGCGATTCGTTCAAGTCGAGGGCAATACGGCGGTATCCCGGACGGATAAAGCGGCTGTAATTGCCCAGTACCCAAAGAGTGGCAGTAGCCTGATAGCTTCCCTCCTGCTCTATATCACCATACTCGCCACCGGCAGGTACCAGCGAAATCAAGAGAAAACGGTTCTTATGCCCCCAACGGGAAACATCCATCGATGTCCAGTAACTCCAGGAAGACACCCCAGCCACAGTGAGGTCATTGTGGATGACCTTCGACATGTAGAAAGCGATATCCATCTCAGAAGCCTGCTCGTAGCCCACGAATTCGGAACTGCTGTAATTATCGCCCAGCATACTCCATTCACTCTGCCAAACATCCAGATTATACTGACCGGCAGCCTGGGCCACTTGCTTGCGCACGTTGCGCATACCGTCCCATGTGCCGTCAGTCCAATAGCTGTGTCCGCAAATGAGATTCTTCACGTGTGCCAAGTCACCCACGTAGGCGGAAGAGCCGGGTGTAAAGAAAGCTGAGAATACATTACTGCGGTTGGCATCGCCTTTCACTTTATACAGATACTCCCAATCACCGGATTCGCCCAAGAGAATGTCTGTGGAAAGCCCCCGGTCATCCAACGACATATCCAACTCGCGTGCCAGTGCAGCCACTTCGTCATTGGTCCAGCCACTGCCCTCCTGTCCGCTGTCCCAGTTGTACTGCAGCTCGTTGACGGGCGAGATATGGCTTATGTGATAGCCTTCAGCGGTATAACGGGCCGCTACATCGGCCATATATCCTGCAAAGTCACCATAATGTTCCGGTTTCAGATTAGAAAGTCCCCCTCTGGCGGAAAATCCTTTTCCATTATAGGTGTACTGCACGGGAGGTGTATTGCTGAAAAGAACGAAATTGTTACATCCCAGCTCCTTGGCACGGTCCATGAAGTAACGTTGTCCCTCGCAACGGGTCCAGTCGTACGTCAAGTCATCGGTAAGATAGGATTCCGCATGACGGGATTTGTCCTCGATGCCGCAGGCTTCACCTTGCGCGGCACTGCCGCCACCAAGATTCACCCGCCATTGGGAAAGGCCGATTCCTTTCGGCTTGCCGCCCACAATCTCTGAGGAAAAAAGCAGTTCCGTAATCCCCGCACGGTGCGAAGTCCATGAGTTGCCCACAAAGGCTGGCGTCCAACAGTCCGAAGCGCCGAAGCCGGCTATTGTCTGGAAAGTCTGTCCGGCATCGATGCTCACCAGTTTCTCTACGCTGTTCGTAATGTCCGGACCCTCAGGAGTGTCGGGAGTATCCGGTGTAACGGGAGAATCATCGCTGCAAGCCATTGCGGTAAGCAGTGCCGGAAGAATAAAAATGTGTCTCAAATTCATGATATTATTTTGGATTAAAAAACTGCCGCGGATAATCCATTGCAAACTATCCGCGACAGAATATAAAGACCTATTGAATAATCAGTTCCTGCAACAATCTGCTTTCATCAGAATGTGTTTAATTCCAACCCGGATTCTGGGTAATGGAACCGTTGGACATCGTGATTTCGTACAAAGGAATGGGGAACACCATGTCGCGGTTTTCATTGAAAGTGATGCCTTTGTCACTTGCTTCACCTTGATTTTCCCACTCAAGAGCGTCACGGGTAGCCTCTTCAGTGTTCCACTTCACAAAGGAACCGTTCGGTCCCAGGATATTGCTAATCACCTTTTTACCATTTGTATCAGTCCAGCGGCGGATATCATACAGACGGTTCTGCTCGAAAGCCAATTCCAAACGGCGCTCCAGGCGAATGGCACTTTGCAATGCCTTTCCACTTGCCGTAACGTCATCCAACTTGGCACGTCTGCGCACCTGATTGAGAGCATCACGGGCAGAAGCGTCATCACCCAGTTCATTGCAAGCCTCAGCATACATTAAAAGGACATCGGCATAACGCAGAATACGGTGATTCAAAGGACTCTTGTCCGTGGCGTAAGCCGTTGCATCGCCTTGAGCACGATATTTCATCGGCAGGAAATACTTGCGGATGATACGCGCAGACTTATGGTCAGCGGGATTGATAATATAGCAATTGGGGTCCCAACCATATTTATCAAGATATTCCTGATACTTATTCAACGCTTTGCTTGCGTCAATGAAATCTTCGAATTGGTCTTCGCCGGCAATTTCTGTACAGCCCGACTTGATTATTGTCCATTTCAAACGTTCCGTATCACCGGCCTCAATATAAGCTTGCTCCAAATTTGCCGTAGGCTGACACCAGCTCCAACCATCACCAGGACCATTACGGGCACCGGTTACCGTAGCAAGCGCCCCTCCTAAGCCCAAAGTGGGATGATATTCATACTGGATTTCCAGAAGGCTCTCCGCACTGTTGTCATAGTCGACATTCCATACCTGCCCGAAATCGGGAAGCAATTGGTATTCGCCTTCATCTATCACAGTCTTCAACACATCATGGGCAGCCTGCCATTTCTCCTGATAGAGGTACACTTTACCCAATAATCCTAAAGCGGCGCCACGGGTAGCATGCCCTACTTGCGCAGTACTGCGTTGCGGCAGTATTTCGGCAGCTGCCATCAGGTCATCCTCTATGAATTTGTACACGGCTTCTGCCGTAGCACGTTCTGTTCCCTCCACTTCTTCCGGCATTTGGAAACTGGTCATCAAGGGCACCCCGCCAAAATTTCTCACCAGTTCGAAGTAATAGTAGCCACGCAGGAAACGGGCTTCTGCCACCAGACGGTCTCTGGTTTCTGTCTCTTGGGTTTCGAGAGCCGCAATGCGATCTATGGCTATGTTACAACGTAAAATACCTTTGTAACGGTACTGCCAAAAATTGGAGATAGGACCATTGCTGGCACCGTTTCCCTGATAATGTGCCAATGAGATATAATCACTCTGAGACTGAGAGGTATTCCCCATCCAGGCATCATCTCCACACATTTCGGAAAGTAACCACACGGTGTTGATTTGCCACCATCCTCCATATGTCATGGCCTGATAACAGCTCGTGACTGCGGATTCACACTCTTCTATGGACTTATAATAAGTGTCCACGTTCAATTGCCCGCGTACGTCTTCGGTCAGGAAGTCCTCGCAAGAGGTAAACACCAGCGAAGCAATCAGAACTACTATTGTAAATATTCGTTTCATGGATAATCAAGAATTAAAATTTGAAGTCAATGCCAAACAAGAATGTTCTCGGATTAGGATAAGCCACGTTGTCAATACCGGTATTGATGGCACTGCCAGAGCTGTCGGTAGTACCGTCAACCATCGGGCGTTCGGGGTCCATTCCCGAATAACCGGTAATGGTAAACGGATTCTGTGCAGAGAAGGAAAGACGCAAGTCAGCACCTCCAACCCATTTCTTAGGAAGCGTATAGCCTATCTGTAACAGCTTGCAACGCAAGTAGGAACCATCTTCCACATAGAAACTGGAAACACGGTTATAGTTCAGGTTCAAGTCATTGCTCGACAAACGGGGAATATCATTGCCGGTACCCTCTCCATGCCATGCTTTCTCCAGTGTACCTGCCCAAACATTCTGTCCGCCTGAACCGGAGTACCGTCCTTTGGTGACATTGTAAATATCATTACCGAACGTACCATAGAAATTGGCTGCAAAATCAATGTTCTTATAACGCATACCAATATTCAGACCCATCATTAAATCAGGATAAGGATTACCGATATAATCTTTGTCATTGGCATCGAGCACTCCGTTATGGTCCCGGTCCTTGAAGCGGATGTCTCCCGGTTTTGCATTGGGCTGAATCAGTGTTCCGTGTTCGTCAGTGTGCGCATACACCTCTTCCCAATTCTGGAACAAGCCATCGGCCACGTAACCGTAGAAACGGGAGATAAAACCACCATCTTCGTTACGGATAATCTGGTCGCTATTGAATCCACCGACATTGATAGGACCGTCGCCCGAGAACTTGATGGCCTTGTTGCGCACGGCAGAAAGGTTCAGACCAAGATCGTAAGAGAAATCCTTGCCGATTTCATCGCGCCAGGTAAGTCCCACTTCCCAACCGCGGGCCTGCATACTACCGATGTTCATCCAAATCTGGCTGTTCCAGTTATCATATCCCAAAGAGAGGATGTTCTGTTTCTGGTAGAGCATGTCAATGGACTTTTTCTGGAAATATTCGAATGTTACACCCAAACGTGAATCAAGGAATGACATATCCACGCCTACGTTCCAATCTTCCACAGTCTCCCACTTCAACTGGTTGTTACCTACTGTAGACACGAAGTAACCATTTGCCAACGTATTGCCATAATAGTATTGGGTTTCGCTCAACAAAGTAAGGGTAGCATTATTGTTGATATTCTGATTACCTACACGGCCCCAGCCTCCACGAAACTTCAGGTCACTGAAGATGTCCTGGTCCTGCATAAATGCCTCACTGATGACACGCCAGGAAGCGGAAACAGACGGGAAGAGGGCATACTTGCTGCCCTTCGGGAAACGGGAGGAACCGTCGGCACGGAGAGATGCCGAAATGTAGTAACGGTTATCGTAGTTGTACATGACACGGCCCAGGAAAGAAACCAGTGTATTGTAAGTGGTTTCACCGTTGGCCTCGTCCGTACCCTGCTGTCCGGCATTCACTTCCTGCATCTGGTCCAGATTATTGGGAACATTATCACGCCGTGCCTGAGTATTGTACCATGCAAAACGTTCGGCAGTAAAGCCAGCCATTACATTCAAGTTGTGCTTTTCAGCGAAAGTGTCCATGTAAGTGGCTGTATTCGTCCAGTTCCAGTCAAACCACTCCTGATTGCGGCGGGTGATTTCGTTCAAGTCTTGTTTCTCCAACGGATCCATATTGAACTTCGGAACGAATGAATCAGAACGGCGATAGTGTGCATTGGCACCGAACTGGGTGCGCAACGTCAGCTTTTCTATCGGGTTTACCTGCAGATAGGTATTCAGAATGGCACCCAACTCGCGAGAATGAGCATTGCTACGGGCAATTGAACCGGCGGGATTCCACTCCTGGTTGTTGTAAGAGCGTTGATAGTTGTTGTACTCATTATCCTCCCATTGGTCCTGCGGACGGAATACCGGAGTTGTCGGGTCCATAGCCATGGCTGCCGAGAACTGGTTTGGGGTATCATCCCATGATTCGACACGTGGAGCAATATCAACTCCCAATTTTACATACTTATTAAATGTATATTCAGTATTCAGACGGATATTTATCTTATCCCAATAACCTACATCAAACTGTGAGTTGTTACGATAATAGCCCACGCTAAAGTTATAAACAAACTGTTCTGAGCCACCGGCAACACTAAGTGAATGGTTCTGCACCAAAGCTGTTTTATTGACTACAGTATCCCACCAGTCTGTACCACCGGGATTGGTCGTAGCACCCGTATCGTTCCAGATAGAAGAAAGGCCATCATTCGTATAACGAGTATTGAACACTTCTTTATATTCAGCCGCACCGGCAATATTAGGTTTGGCCACGGTCTGGAAACCAACAGAAGAATTCCAATTGATGCGGGCTTTACCAGTCTTACCTTTCTTTGTAGTAATCAGGATGACACCGTTTGATGCACGTGTACCATAGATAGCGGCAGCCGAAGCATCTTTCAATACTTCCATGGAAGCAATATCGTTACTATTCAGAAAGTTGATATTGTCACCTACCGGCATACCATCCACTACATACAACGGATTCGTACCGTTTACGGTAGTTACACCACGAATCAGCACCTTCGGAGTAGCTCCAGGGCCACCACCACTGGTGACTTGTACACCATTTACCTTACCCTGCAAAGCATCCATAGCATTACCGGTCACGGTTTCAGTGATTTCATCGCCTTTTACTGTAGCAATAGAACTGGTCAAATCGCTCTTTTTCACAGCACCATAACCGATAACCACCACTTCATCCAGTAATTCCGCAGCCTCCTTCAGTACCACGTTAATCGTAGTACGTCCACCTACAGCTATTTCCTGAGACTCAAAACCAATAGAAGAGAATACCAACACTGCATTCTTGTCTACATTGGGTAATGTATAATCACCGTCGATACCGGTAATTGTACCCGTACCGGTACCTTTCACTTGAACTGTAGTTCCAATCAACGGCTGCTGGTCGGTGGCCGAAGTCACCACACCCTTAACCGTTATCTGCTGCGCATAACCGCAAAGGCTTATCAGCGCAAGACATAATAATAGAATTTGCTTTTTCATATCTTAAATCTAATGTTACTTTTTAATTAGCAGGCACAATCTTGCCGCGACCCAAATGCGCGTCAAACTCAAAGCGGTAGTTGCCGGTCACCGTAACCGTAGGCTTCATCCAGTTGTCACCTACCATCGAGCCGTCTTCCCAACGCTGATTGGTGCCTTCCCAATTAGGATTCACATCCCCTTTCTTACTGAAGTAACCAAACTTCTCTACATTCTGAGAGTCGTCACACCGCCATTCCACATGATCCCACCATCCGTCGGGATGATAATTGGATATGATGAAGTTCATTTCTTCACCGGCTTCCAGCGTCCAAGTTCCATTTTCCGGATAATAGAAAAGATGAGGATTATTTTTATCCTGGGCAAACAACTGATTTCCCGCATCCTGAGGAGAACCTCCCCAACCGATATAGAAATCAATGAACGATTCCCCATTCTCCCAACGGTCAAAACAAGGCTTTCCATATTCATATTTCATCGGATTTGTAGCCTCTGTCACCGAGTACGTGCGCATACTATAAGTAGACTCTTTCACATTGATGTCTATTTCATAATAAACACCAGCCTCATCCAAGACAATAGGTTTAGCCGTTTCCGGGTCATCCGTCAGTTTTGTATTATCCTCCGGATCAAGGCCAAAACAGATAGGAGTAAAGTCTGTCTTTTGCGGTAAGAAGAAAATTTCCGTACCGGCAGCTTTATTATAATAACGTGCACGATATTGGTACTCGCCCGTATGGTTAATCACCATCGGTACACCGAAAATATCACTGTTCAATTCCTCTACGGTTGCCACATCGGCCAGATACATTTTGGGGAAGTCAGGCATTTCAGATACACTGATGGTACTATTGGTCACTGTCTGATTGCCTCTGGCATCCACAGCCGTCAAAGTCACATCGTAACTTTTCACCTCATTAGGCAGAATAATCTTCTCCGTAAAGCTCAAAGTAGATTGCCCGCCAGCCTCTATACGGCGGCTTTCAAAACCTTCTACCCCAGGAATCTCAATGAGTACATAATCCAGTATGCGGTCATCTTTCACCGTGAAATTCAGGTTGAACTTTGTTTCATCCTTTATCAGTACGGTAACCTCCTTACCAGGGGCAATTGTAAATGTAGGATTCTCAAAGTCCCCATCCATCGTTATCAACACATCCTGCGACACTTCACGCCCGCCCGCATCTGTTACGGTCACTTTCACGGTGAAGCGTTCACCGATTTCATCACGCTTGAGGTCATAAGAATAGCTCAACTCATACTCCGTTTGGGGAGCTCCATAGATTTCGACCAAATCAATGGTCTTGTTCAGATAAAGATCGGCACATTGCAGATTGACGGATACAATTCCATCCTGGTCAGCCAACGAACCCTCAATGGTAAAACGATGGCCGGCACCGGATTCAATATGATCCGTCACCAATGTCATTGTCGGAATCTGCCCGTCTACATCAGAGTATCCGTCATCGTCACTACATCCAGTAGTCCATAAAGCCAGCGATAACAACGCCCAGAAAGTGGCGTTAAAGAAATGCTTCTTCATAAATATTATTATTAAAGTTAAACAAAAAAGTACATTTTGTTCCGATTTATAATAATCGGCAATGCAAACATATGCCAATTTTCGATTCAACAGCTGTATAAATCTTGCAGAGAAGGCATATAAATCTGTCAATGCACGATTTGTGCACATCATCTAAAGATTTTATTTGTACTTTTGACTCATGCAATGAAAAACGACCCGTTATGAAGAAGATTCTACTTTCCATTTTCCTATGCCTGCCATTCCTGCTATCCGCGCAGCCATATACCATAAAACATCTGAGTATCCGTGAAGGGCTGTCCAACAACCATGTGGTAAGCATAGCCCAAGACAAACGGGGCTCTCTATGGTTTGCCACAGAAGAGGGTTTAAATAAATTCGACGGAATACGCTTCCTTACCTATTATAAAGAAGAAACAACCGGCAAGCAAAGCATCACCGGCAACGAACTGAACTGTCTGCTGGACGATCCCGTCGACTCCATCTTATGGATAGGAACCCAGCGTGCCGGAATCAATGCATACAATTATGCCAACGATTCATTCATCACTTACAGACACAACGAAAACAACCCTAAAAGCCTGGTTACGGACGACATTACCAAAATCATTGCCGCCTCCGACGGTAACCTATGGATTTGCACCTATTGGAAAGGCGTGGACTATTTTGACAAGCAAACCGGGCAATTCACCCATTACAATACCGAAACCGTACCGGGTTTTGCAAGCAACCATATCTGGTCTGCCATAGACGGTGGTAACGGACTACTCTATATCGGGCATGTGGACCGGGGATTCAGTATACTTTCCATAAAAGACAAGACAGTCAAGAACTTCACACACGAGCCGCAAAACCCCAACAGCCTGCCCGGCAACGAAGTGACATGTGTCTACAAAGACAAAAGCGGAAACATATGGATAGGAACCGATAGAGGAGTGGTACTGTTTAACCCGGAAGCGGAAAGTTTCATCCCCTTCGACGACAAAACCAACTGCATATCGCACCGTGTATATGATATACACCAACTGGATGACAACAGACTTTGGATAGCCATGGAATTCGGCGGCATTGCCGTAGTGGATTTGTCCCAACAGCTTTTCCGTTCGTCGGACCAGATTCATGCGCTTTCTATCCGGGAGGGAGACGATGAATACGGCTTGTCCAACTCCAGTATCCGTTGCCTGCTCCAAGATTCCTTCGGTAATGTATGGGCAGGTTCCTGGGGAGGCGGCATCAACTTCATAAAACGCGAGCCGTCACTCTTCAGCACTTATAAATATTCTCCTTTTCCATCCACCAACAACAGCCTGAACAGTAAAATAGCCTCCGGTGTCTGTATGGACAAAGCCGGTAACCTCTGGATAGGAACCGATGGAGGAGGAATCAACGTATTCAACAAGGGAAGACGAATAGCCATATACAATGCTGACAACAAGAAATTCAGAAGCAATACGGTGCAGGCAGCCTTGTGCGACTCGAAGGGAGGATTATGGTTCGGACTTTTTTATGGAGGAATAGCCTACTACAACCCCAAGAGCCAAAGCTTCCGGCAGATTTTCTCCGAAGACAAGTCACGCACTGACGTACGTTCCTTTCATGAAGACAAGCAGGGAAACATTTGGGTCGGAACCAGCGAAGGCGTCTATCTTATAGATTGTGACAGCAAGACAATCAAGGCACACTACAATCTGGAGAACAATCTGGCCCGCTGTGTGCTGAAGGATTCCGAAGACCAAGTATGGGTAGGATTCTTCGGAGGAGGCCTGGGCCTCTATGACCCTCAACTCCAAAGCATCCAGCTCTTCAACGTCCTGGCCAAATTCCCCTCCAATACCATCAATGCTCTCTACGAAGACAGCAGAAAGCGGTTGTGGGTGGCCACGGGTGAAGGTTTGGTATGCTTCCCCTCCCTGACAGACAGAAACTACAAAGTATACCAACGTGAAAGCGGACTGGCTAACACCCACATACAAGCCATCGGTGAGGACAAGGCAGGAAATATTTGGGTGAGCACCAACAAAGGTATCAGCTGTCTTGTGGACAGTAAAGACATTTTCTATAACTACGACTATCACGACAACCTCCCCATGGGAAGCTTCAGTCGGGGCAGTGTAGCCTACGGACAAGACG
Organism: Bacteroides sp. AF25-38AC; assembly: GCF_003602995.1. Classification (NCBI taxonomy): domain Bacteria; kingdom Pseudomonadati; phylum Bacteroidota; class Bacteroidia; order Bacteroidales; family Bacteroidaceae; genus Bacteroides; species Bacteroides sp. AF25-38AC. The sequence goes on from NZ_QTMD01000002.1 coordinate 55,070, forward strand.
GTAACTTTTACTTCGGCTCTATAAACGGTCTGTGCTACTTCAACCCGGAAGTTGTATTGCAGGAACGCAAATCACCACCCGCATTCATCACCAACATTGAAATTACCGACCCGCTGAACAAACCGGAAAACGGACAGAGCACCATTGCCTTAAACGGACAGAAGAACGTGCAACTGAAATATACACAGAATAGTTTCAGTATCCGGTTCAACATCCAGAACTATGCCCTGGTCAACCAAGTGGAATATGCCTATATGCTGAAAGGACTCGAGAACTCCTGGTATACGCTTACAGACCCCAATAATGTCACCTTTCGTAATCTTCCTCCCGGGAAATACCAGTTCCAAGTGAAAACGCGCATGCGCAACCAAGCATGGTCGGACGCAACCACCTCATTGAACATCCGCATCGCCCCACCCCTTTGGCTTACTTGGTGGGCAAAGTCATTCTATATCCTGCTGTCCCTTATCATCCTTTTCTCTATACTCTATGCCTACAAGAAAAGACTGGATGCTGAAGCACTGTACCAACTGGAGAAGCAGAGCCACGAACACGAGCAGGAACTGAACAACGAACGCCTGCGCTTCTACACCAACATCACCCATGAACTGCGCACCCCGCTTACGCTGATACTGGGTCCGCTGGAAGACATACAGAAAAGTGATACACTATCCACCAAAGACGCACAGAAGATATCCGTCATTCACCAAAGTGCCATCCGGCTACTGAACCTCATCAACCAGATATTGGAGTTCAGAAAGACCGAGACCCAGAACAAGAAACTCTGCGTGAGCCGGGACAACCTCGTACCCCTTATCCGCGAGATAGGCCTGAAGTACAAGGAACTGAACCGGAAGCCAGCCGTCGATATCCGGCTGGTGGTGGAGAAAGAGCATATGCCTATATACTTCGACAAGGAAATTATCCAGACCATCCTGGACAATCTGATATCCAATGCCCTAAAGTACACGGAAAAGGGTAGCATCAGCATCGGTATCCGACAGGTGGAACGTGCCGAAGTGAACTATACGGAAATCCGGGTCAGCGACACGGGATACGGTATCAAGCCGGAGGCACTACCCCACATATTCGACCGTTATTACCAGGAAGGCGGCAAACACCAGGCTTCGGGTACCGGTATCGGACTTTCTCTGGTGAAAAACCTCGTAGCCCTACACGAAGGGGAAATCCGCGTAGAGAGTGCTCCCAATCAAGGTAGTACCTTCTACGTCAGCCTGCTTACCGACAACAGTTACCCGCAGGCACTGCATGCCGATTCGCAGGAAAAGGAAAGCAACGTCCAGCATATAGAAGAGGCACAAGTAAATCAAGTTTCATCCAGCGACAAACCCATATTGCTGGTAGTGGAAGACAATCCGGACATCTGCGACTATATAGCCGAATCCTTCTCCGACCACTTTGAAGTAAAGACTGCCGCCAACGGAAAGCTGGGCAAGGAAAGCGCCCTGAAAGAAATACCTGACATCATCGTCAGTGACATTATGATGCCGGTAATGGACGGAAACGAGATGTGCCGTGAGCTGAAAAAAGACGTGCGCACCAGCCACATACCCATTATACTGCTGACAGCCAAAGACTCGCTGCGCGACAAAGAGGAAGGCTACCAGGTAGGTGCCGACTCCTACCTCACCAAACCGTTCAGCGCCAGCCTGCTGCATAGCCGTATAGAAAACCTGCTCCAGTCGCGGCGCAACCTGGCAAACCATTTCAGCGCCAATGCCGCCATAAGCAATAAAGCGGCTGTCATTACAGAATCGCTCAACAAGCTGGACAACGAGTTTATCCACAAGATAAACCAGCTGATAGAGGAACGGCTTTCTTCAGACAAAATAGACATCAGCTATCTTTCGGATAAAATGTGCATGAGCAATTCCACCCTCTACCGCAAGATGAAAGCGCTTACCGGACTTTCCACCAACGAATATGTCCGCAAGATAAGGATGAAACACGCCGAGCAATACCTGCTGGAAGGCAAATACAACATTTCGGAAATAGCATTCAAGGTAGGTATAAACAATCTGTTCTACTTCCGGCAATGCTTCAAGGAAGAATTCGGCTGCATACCTTCGGAATATCTGAAGAGATTAAAAGAGACCGGAGAGAAATAAGAGACAAACAGCCCCTTCCTATTAGTCGGAATGCGGACAGCTATTTCAGCTCCAGCTCCATCTTCTTTATCTTTTCCAGCGTATTGCCTGCTTCCATGGAGGGGAATACCTGAAGCACGCGTTGCAGGTATGCCTTAGCCTTGCCGTAGCTATTGGTGAACACGTCTGACAATCCGTTGCGATAGCGTGCATACTGCATCCTTGTGGGGGAAGTTATCTTTTTATAGTCTTCTTCGAGCTTCTTCTTATCCTTCTCGGCTTGGAGATAATAATAATTTCCTAAGAAAATATTGGCTTGGAGATTGTCGGCATCCAGCATCAATACCTTTTCATAGGTTTTCAAGGCATCTTTCTCCTTTCCCCGCATCATCTCCATTTCGGCACAAGAGACAAGTGCAGGTACGTCTTCGGGATGACGCTGCAAGAACTCCTTATAGAAGAGGTAGGCTTTATCGTAATTCCGCATTTCCTTGTAGTGCACAGCCAGCACATCCGCAAGACGGGGAGCCACCTCACTGCTCTTGTCCACATTGGTCCAGTAGAACATTTCCGTCCTATCCTCACCGGCATTTGCCGCCTGGCGAAACAAACTCACCGCATAGTCATCTTTACCCTCGGAAAGTGCATCGGACACTTTCGAAAGCAACTCATCTGCCGACTGTCCCCAGACAGACAGCGGACACATCAAGAACAAGGAGAAAAGCAACGTTAAGGTTTTCATTTTTAGTGTATATATATAGTTTAACAGCCCAATCAGTCTCATAGAAATCTACCTACAAAACTACGCATTTTTACGGTAACCATCAATAGTTGAAAGTAGAAAAATAGTTAACTTTGCCGACCTTAATGAATTAAATAATATAAATGAAGCCCAGAGACAGACAAATACTGCAAATAGCCTTACCTTCCATCGTATCGAACATCACCGTGCCGCTGCTCGGCCTGATTGATGTAGCCATCGTCGGCCATCTGGGTTCGCCCGCCTACATAGGCGCCATTGCCGTAGGTGGCATGCTGTTCAACATTATCTACTGGATATTCGGTTTTCTGAGGATGGATACCAGCGGAATGACCTCGCAAGCATTCGGCAAGCGGGATTTACCGGAGGTGGTCCGCCTGCTGTTGCGTTCCGTGAGCATAGGCCTGGCAGTCGCGTTCTGCCTCATCCTGCTGCAAACGCCTATCAGGCAGGGAGCCTTCCTTCTCATCCATCCTACGGATGAAGTCAAAGAAATGGCAACGTGCTATTTCCATATCTGCATTTGGGGGGCACCTGCCATGCTGGGGCTATACGGACTGACGGGATGGTTCATCGGCATGCAGAATTCGCGTATCCCCATGTATATAGCCATCACACAGAATGTGGTCAATATCATTGCCAGCCTCGGACTGGTTTATCTGTGTGGGATGAAAGTAGAAGGAGTAGCTTTGGGGACGTTGATTGCCCAGTATGCTGGCTTCCTGATGGGCATTGTCCTTTGGATGCACAACTACGGCAGGCTGAAAAGATTCTGGGAAATTAAAAATTATAAATTAAAAATTAAAGGGGGAGAAGGGGCAGGTATCTGGGAGAAAGGGGCGATGTTCCGGTTCTTCCAAGTGAATAGGGATATTTTTCTGCGTACTCTTTGCCTGGTGGCAGTCACGTTGTTCTTCACTTCGGCGGGAGCTTCGCAGGGAGAGATTATTCTGGCGGTCAACACGCTGCTGATGCAGCTCTTCACCTTATTCTCGTATGTAATGGACGGCTTTGCCTACGCTGGCGAAGCCTTAAGCGGCAGATACATAGGCGCACGCAACCGGGAAGCCTTTACAGACACCGTCCGGCACCTCTTCGGATGGGGAGCGGTGATAGCGGTTCTCTTTACATTGGTTTATGCGCTGGGAGGCAATGCCTTCCTCGGACTATTGACGGATGACAAAGAAGTGATAGCTGTTGCCGACACCTATTTTTATTGGGCGCTTGCCGTGCCCGCCGTCGGGATAGCCGCCTTCATCTGGGACGGCATCTTCATCGGCGCCACCGCCACGCGAGGAATGCTCCTCTCCATGGCAGCGGCAGCTGTCAGCTTTTTTATCTTATATTATGGGCTGCATCCCGTCCTGGCAAACCATGCCCTATGGCTTGCTTTCCTCACTTACCTGCTGATGCGGGGAGTGGTGCAGACAGGCTTGAGCCGGGAAGTCATCCGACGGGCATTTCCCAGCAAGAAGGAACCTGCTTGGCGTGAGGGGTAGGCTATGAACAATTTCAAGGGAAAAAGCATTATCTTTGTATCGCTATGACTGATATAAAATATGGATTCCACCCTCCAGAACAAGGCGTCAGGTAGCCAGTATACGGTGCCAAACAAGTTTCAACTTTTGGCACCATCGGTTTCAATGCGAGAAACCGACGGTTTCAAGTAGTGAAACCAACGGTATCTCGGAATGAGACTGACGGTATTTGCATTTGGAACCAAGTCACTCATAGCAAGAGTAATGACTTATACAAAATTGTTATGGCAGAAAAGAATATAGTTCAAGAGACATTTCCCGTATTGGGAATGAGTTGCGCCTCATGCTCCGCACGGGTAGAAAAGACGCTGAACCATCAGTCAGGTGTCAAGAAAGCGGTCGTAAACTACGCTTCGGCAACGGCAACCGTGGAATATGACCCTACGAGCTGTTCTTCCGAGACTTTGCAGCAGGCTGTGCAGGCGGCCGGATATGACTTGTTGATAAACCAGGACGGCAACACGCTCGAAGAGGCGGAAGAGGCCCACAACAAGAAATTCAGCGCATTGAAATTCCGCACAACCTGGGCCATCATCTTGTCTATGCCCGTTGTCATCATAGGCATGTTCTTCATGGATATGCCCCATGCCAATCCCATCATGTGGGCGTTGTCCACTCCCGTCGTATTCTGGCTGGGGCGGGGATTCTTCACCAGCGCCTGGAAACAATTGCAGCATGGCAGCGCCAATATGGACACACTGGTAGCCATCAGTACGGGGACCGCCTATCTGTTCAGCCTGTTCAACATGCTATTTCCGGACTTCTGGCTATCCAGAGGCATCCATCCGCATGTATATTTTGAGGCGGCAAGTGTCATCATAGCCTTTATCCTGCTGGGCCGCCTGCTGGAAGAAAAAGCGAAAGGAAACACCTCAACCGCCATCAAGAAACTGATGGGGCTCCAACCCAAGACTGTGACCATCATTGTGGATGAAGGACACGCTGTCCCTCACTCTTCCTTTGAGCGCGTTATCCCTATCGAGCAGATTCGCCCCGGAGACATCGTCCTGGTGAAGCCCGGAGAACGGATTGCCGTGGATGGCATCGTGACGGAAGGTAGCTCCTACGTAGACGAAAGTATGCTGAGCGGCGAACCGGTAGCAGTATCCAAGCACAAAGACGCCAAGGTCTTTGCAGGTACCATCAATCAGAAGGGAAGTTTCCGCTTCCGGGCAGAGAAAATCGGCACGGATACACTGCTGGCGAAGATTATACACATGGTGCAGGACGCGCAAGGAAGCAAGGCACCGGTGCAGCAGCTGGTGGACAAGATAGCCGGGATATTCGTGCCTACCATTATAGGCATCGCAGTGCTTGCCTTCATCGCATGGATGCTACTGGACGGAACCGGCGGATTCACCCACGGATTGCTGGCATTTGTCACGGTGGTCATCATCGCCTGCCCGTGTGCACTGGGACTGGCTACTCCTACCGCCATCATGGTAGGCATCGGCAAGGGCGCCGAAAGGGGCATTCTGATAAAAGATGCCGAAAGCCTGGAGATTGCCAAGAAGATAGACACCGTGGTACTCGACAAGACCGGAACGGTGACTGAAGGAAAACCGGTAGTCAGCAAGCTGATATGGAATACGCAGGCAATGACGCCCGGTACTGGCGCCACTGCAGGCAATGCGCTGTCGGACATTTTCTATAGTCTGGAGAAGCTCTCGGAACATCCGTTGGCAGAAGCCGTGGTGAACCACCTCAAGGAGTCGGCCTCCATAGACATTCAAGACTTTGAAAGCATCACCGGAAAAGGCGTGAAAGGACGGGCACAAGGCCGGACCTACCTCGCCGGGAACCGGAAACTGCTGGAAGAAAACCATATCGCCATCCCCCCCTCCCTGCAGGAAGAGGCAACCCGACTGACATCGGAAGCACAGACCGTCATCTGGTTTGCCGATGAAGAAAACGTGCTGGCAATAGCCGGAATTACAGACCGGATAAAGGAAACTTCCATCCGTGCCGTCAGCGAGCTGCACGCCGCCGGCATCGAAGTCCACATGCTGACCGGAGACAATGAGGCCACCGCCCGTGAGATTGCCCGCAAAGCAGGCATCGCCCACTACCAGGCCAGTGTATTGCCGCAGGACAAGGCTGCCTTCGTCAGCCGGTTGCAGGCAGAAGGCCGGAAGGTTGCCATGGTGGGCGACGGCATCAACGACAGCGCCGCCCTTGCCCAAGCCGACTTAAGCATCGCCATGGGTGGAGGCAGCGACATCGCCATGGATGTAGCCAAAATGACCATCATCTCTTCCGACCTGACCAAGATACCGGAAGCTCTCTGTCTGTCGCGTCTCACCGTCCGGACCATCCGGCAGAATCTCTTCTGGGCATTTATATATAATATAATAGGTGTACCCATTGCGGCCGGAATACTCTATCCCATCAACGGCTTCCTGCTGAATCCGATGATAGCCGGTGCGGCCATGGCATTCAGCAGTGTCAGTGTGGTGAGCAACAGCCTGCTGCTGAAACGGAAAAGAATACATGAAGGAGAAGAAAACAAAGAAGTTGAACCGCCAACAGAAACAATCATGAAGAAAGAATTCAAAGTAGAAGGCATGATGTGCAACCATTGCCGCATGCATGTAGAGAAAGCATTGAACAGTATGGAAGGCATACACGCCACCGTAACCCTGAACCCTCCGGTAGCCACCGTAGAGTTTTCGGACGGTGAAAAGACGCTCGAAGAACTGCAGAAAGTAGTGACGAAAGAAGCCGGCGACTACACACTGAAGGCATAAGTGTAGAATTCATACGGTTTTCATACAGAAAAGAAGGAGGAAATCAAAGTAAATATCTACCTTTGCGCGCTAATTTACAGATAAAGATATGAACGCAAAAGCCAAAGGATATATTTTAGGTTCCATCGCCGCAGCCTCCTACGGCATGAATCCACTGTTTGCCCTCCCGTTGTACAAGGCCGGCATGGACCCGGACTCGGTACTTTTTTTCAGATACCTCTTCGCCATCCCGTTGCTGGGCATTATGATAAAGGCGAGAGGGCGGTCATTCAAGATACAGCGGAAAGAAACATTTCCGCTCATCATCATGGGATTGCTCGTGGCCCTCTCCTCACTGACGCTTTTCCTGAGCTATAACTACATGGCCGCCGGCATAGCGTCTACACTGCTGTTCGTCTATCCCATCATGGTGGCGCTTATTATGGCCATGGTTTTCAAAGAGAAGCTGGCACTGCAAACCATCGTCTGCATGCTGCTTGCACTGGGAGGTATCGGACTGCTCTACAAGAGCGAGGACGGCAGCACACTGAGCCTGATAGGGACACTGCTGGTTTTCGCGTCTTCCCTTTCCTATGCCATATACATCGTGGGCATCAACCAGACATCGTTGAAAAATGTGGCTACGCTTAAAGTCACCTTCTATGTCCTTCTCTTCGGCCTATCGCTTTTTGTGGCACGCCTGCTCTATTCCGGCGTACTGAACACACCGGACCAGTGGTATCTGTGGGCCAATCTGCTTGCATTGGCTGTCTTCCCCACCGCCATATCCTTCCTCTGCACTACCGGTGCCATCCAATATATCGGCTCCACCCCGACCGCCATTCTCGGCGCATTGGAGCCCGTGACAGCCATCTTCTTCGGAATAGCCGTCTTTGGAGAAAGCCTGACAGTCAGAGAAAGCTTCGGACTGGTGATGATTATCGTAGCCGTAACGTTCGTCATCGCAGGAGGCAATATTACAAGCCAACTGGTCCGCTTCAGGAAACTGTTCCCAAGACTCCCGATAAGAAGCAAAAAAAGAAACTAATCCTATAAAACCATCATCAACCATGAAGAAAAGTCTCTACCTGCTTTTACTGCTGTTGTTTCCTATCGGGCTGCAGGCTCAGTCCGAGGTTATAGTACTCCACCCGGATGAAGGCAAAGCCGAAGTGAACGAAGCCGAATACACCAGAATTTTCCTGGCAGGCACCATCGACATGGGCAAAAGCATAGACTGGCAAAAGGCAACCTGCGACTGGTTCCGCGCACGCCCCCAAGGTAAATACATCCTATACAATCCCCGAAGGGACAAGGGACTCAGCGGCGAAATGTCCGACTTTGAACATCAAGTGAACTGGGAACTGGAACATCTGGAAAAAGCCGACCTGATAATCATGAATATCCTGGCAAGCAGCAAGTCCCCCATCACCCTGCTGGAGATGGGACTGCACATGCGTTCGGGTAAACTGCACGTTATCTGTGAACCCGGTTTCTACCGCTACGACAATGTGCGGATTACTTGCAACCGCTATGGCGTTCCGTTATATCACAGCATGGACGAGTTCCTAAAGACTGTGCGTTAGGCAACTATCCTACCACATTCTGCTGCACTTTTCAGTTTAATTCTTTATCTTTGCTGCAAAGCAATGTAACAAAACTATATATTATGGCAACCTATAAAAGAATCTTATTGAAACTCAGCGGCGAGAGCCTGATGGGTGAAAAGCAATACGGCATCGACGAGAAACGCCTTGCCGAGTACGCAGCTCAAATCAAAGAAATCCACGAATTGGGAGTACAAATAGGCATCGTGATAGGCGGTGGAAACATTTTCCGCGGATTGAGCGGTGCCAACAAAGGGTTCGACCGTGTGAAAGGCGACCAGATGGGAATGCTGGCAACCGTCATCAACAGCCTTGCACTCAGTTCGGCTCTGGTAGCTGCCGGCGTGAAGGCCCGCGTGCTGACTGCCGTACGTATGGAACCCATCGGTGAATTCTACAATAAATGGCGTGCCATCGAATGTATGGAAGCAGGCGAAGTAGTCATCATGTCCGCCGGTACAGGCAATCCGTTCTTCACTACCGATACCGGTTCCAGTCTGCGCGGCATCGAGATTGAGGCGGATGTCATGCTGAAAGGTACCCGTGTGGACGGCATCTACACCGCCGACCCGGAGAAGGACCCGACAGCCACGAAGTTCCACGACATCACCTACGACGAAGTGCTGAAGCGCGGTCTGAAAGTGATGGACCTCACTGCCACCTGCATGTGCAAAGAGAATAACCTGCCCATCATCGTTTTTGACATGGACACAGTGGGTAATCTGAAAAAAGTGATGCAAGGAGAAGAAATCGGTACACTGGTGCACAATTGAATGGAAAATGGAGAATAAAAAATGAATGTTATTTAATTCTTAATTCTCAATTTTCAATTTAATAATTATATTTGCAAAGTTTCAAATCAAAGCTATTTCAAAACGAAAATAATATGAGAGACGTAAAAGACATCTTAGACGAAGCGCAAGAAAGTATGGACATGGCCATCATGTATCTGGACGAGGCACTGGCTCATATCCGCGCCGGAAAAGCCGATATCCGTTTGCTGGACGGTATCCGTGTGGATTCTTATGGAAGTATGGTTCCTATCAACAATGTGGCAGCCGTAACCACTCCGGACGCACGCAGCATTGCCATCAAGCCATGGGATAAGAGCATGTTCCGCGTCATTGAAAAGGCCATCATTGACTCCAGTCTCGGCATCATGCCCGAAAACAATGGTGAGATTATCCGTATCGGCATCCCGCCACTGACGGAAGAACGCCGTAAACAACTTGCCAAACAGTGTAAGGGAGAAGGAGAAACTGCCAAGGTAAGTGTACGTAATGCACGCCGTGATGCCATCGACGCCTTGAAGAAATCCGTAAAGGACGGACTGGCCGAAGACGCCCAGAAAGGCGGTGAAGAAAAGCTGCAGAAGATTCACGACAAGTTCATCAAGCAGATTGATGACATGCTGGCTGCAAAGGATAAAGAAATCATGACCGTTTAATTAAGTTGAAAACGGAAAATGGAAAGTTGAAAATAAACCGATATACCAAGTATAGAAGCCTTTCAACCTTCCATTTTCAACTTTCAACTTTCAACTTTCAATTATTTTGAGGGGACTCGTTATAAAAAACACCGGAAGTTGGTACTTGGTACGGACTGACGACGGAAGGGAGATTGAATGTAAAATCAAAGGGAACTTCCGGCTGAAAGGCATACGAAGCACTAATCCCGTGGCTGTAGGCGATTATGTGAACATCATACTGAACCAAGAAGGTACGGCCTTTATCAGCGAGATAGAGGACCGGAAGAATTACATCATCCGCCGCGCCTCCAACCTTTCCAAGCAATCGCACATTCTTGCTGCCAACCTCGACCAGTGCATGCTCATAGTGACGGTGAACTATCCCGAGACCTCCACTACCTTTATAGACCGTTTTCTCGCCTCTGCCGAGGCATACCGTGTTCCCGTCAAGATTATATTCAACAAAGTGGATGCCTACGATGAAGAGGAACTGCACTATCTGGACAGCCTGATCAACCTTTACACCACCATCGGCTATCCTTGTTTCAAGGTTTCTGCCAGAAAAGGGGAAGGCATCGACACTATCGAGAAAGAACTCAAAGGACGCATAACCCTCTTTTCCGGACATTCCGGAGTAGGGAAATCGACACTCATCAAGGCAATACTGCCCGATATAGAGATTAAAACCGGAGAGATATCCACCTATCATAATAAAGGTATGCACACCACTACCTTCTCAGAAATGTTCCCGGTTCCGGGCAACGGATATATCATTGACACTCCGGGCATCAAAGGTTTCGGAACATTCGATATGGAAGAAGAAGAGATAGGCCACTACTTCCCGGAAATATTCAAGGTATCTGCCGACTGCCGTTACGGCAACTGTACCCACCGCCACGAACCCGGATGCGCTGTACGCGAGGCTGTCGAGAAGCACTATATCAGCGAATCCCGTTACGCTTCTTATCTGAACATGCTGGAGGACAAGGAGGAGGGAAAATACCGGGCTGCTTACTGATTTGTCATTTTATCACCTTTCCAATCCATATTCTTACACTTTTTAACTCTTTATCTTTTAAACTATTCTCTTTTCCCGTAGTCTAATCTAAGGCTGATTTTATTACTACTAATACTACAACATGAATAAGAGAGTTAAATGGGGCATCATTATCGTGATTGGTGCCGGACTGATTGGAGGAGGAATCTACTCCCAATTACCTAAAGAGAATGAAGAATTAGCCGCTGCAGACAAGGTGATGACCGGTCAACGTAGCGGTAAGAAAATTCTAAACGTAAACGCAAAAATAATCAAACCGCAACTGCTGAAGGATGAAATACAAATCAGCGGCAGCCTGCTGCCGGATGAGGAAGTGGATCTTTCTTTCGAGACATCCGGCAAAATCATAGAGATAAATTTTGAAGAAGGCAGCTTCGTCAAGAAAGGACAATTACTTGCCAAAGTTAATGACCGGCCGCTGCAAGCACAATTGCAACGCCTCGTCTCCCAATTAAAGTTGGCAGAAGACCGCGTGTTTCGCCAGAACGCCCTGCTGGAAAGAGATGCGGTCAGTAAAGAAGCCTACGAACAAGTAAAGACCGAGCTGGCCACCCTGAATGCCGACATTGACCTGATAGAATCGAACATCGCACAAACTGAGCTGCGTGCTCCTTTCGACGGTGTCATCGGTCTGCGCCAAGTCAGTGTGGGTACTTACGCTTCCCCTACAACCATTGTAGCCAAACTCACCAAGATTTCGCCGTTGAAGGTGGAATTTGCCGTACCCGAGCGGTATGCCAATGACGTAAAGACCGGCGCCGGACTGGACTTCACTCTCGAAGGAAAGCTAAAAACCTTCCACGCCACGGTTTATGCACGCGAATCAAAGATAGACCCTACTACCCATACCCTGACAATCCGTGCACTTTATCCCAATGCCAACGGAGCTGTGCTTCCGGGCCGCTATGCCAGCATCAAGCTGAACAAGGATGAAATTCAGGACGCCCTTGCCGTACCGTCCGAAGCCATTGTACCGGAAATGGGAAAAGACAAGATATTCCTCTATAAGTCGGGAAAAGCCCAGCCGGTAGAGATTACTACGGGAATCCGTACGGAAGCGGAAGTACAAGTATTGCAAGGCTTGCAGGCAGGAGATACCATCATCACCTCGGGAACCCTGCAACTCCGTACCGGACTACCGGTAACACTGGACAATATCAATTGACAACTGTCAATTATCAACCGTTAATTATCAATTGTAAAGAATGAATATATCCGAATTAAGTATACGGCGACCGGTACTCTCGACAGTACTTACCCTGATAATCCTGCTGTTTGGCTTCATCGGCTACAATTATCTGGGTGTACGCGAGTACCCATCTGTAGACAATCCCATCATATCAGTATCCTGCTCCTATCCGGGTGCCAACGCCGATGTCATCGAGAACCAGATAACGGAGCCTCTGGAGCAGAACATCAACGGTATTCCCGGCATACGCTCCCTCTCCAGTGTCAGCCAGCAAGGCTCATCACGCATTACAGTAGAGTTTGAGCTTTCCGTTGACCTGGAAACCGCCGCCAACGACGTACGTGATAAAGTGTCGCGTGCACAACGCTATCTGCCTCGTGACTGTGACCCTCCTACCGTATCAAAAGCCGATGCGGACGCCACCCCTATCCTAATGGTTGCCCTCCAAAGCGACAAACGTTCCCTACTGGAGCTCAGTGAAATAGCCGACCTGACTGTCAAGGAGCAGCTTCAGACTATTTCAGATGTAAGTAGTGTAAGCATCTGGGGAGAAAAGCGCTATTCCATGCGGCTTTGGCTGGACCCCATCAAGATGTCCGGCTATGGAATCACTCCTCTGGATGTAAAGAATGCGGTGGACAACGAAAACGTAGAGCTCCCTTCCGGAAGTATCGAAGGAAACACTACCGAGCTCACCATCCGTACGTTGGGTCTGATGCATACAGCCGAAGAGTTCAACAATCTTATCCTGAAGGAAGACGGTAACCGTATTGTCCGCTTCAGCGACATTGGACGTGCCGAACTGGGACCAGCCGACATCAAAAGTTATATGAAGATGAACGGTGTGCCCATGGTAGGTGTCGTAGTAATTCCGCAGCCGGGTGCCAACCACATTGAAATAGCCAACGCCGTATATGACCGCATGGAGAAGATGAAGAAAGACCTTCCCGAAGATGTTCATTACAACTACGGTTTTGACAATACCAAGTTTATCCGCGCTTCTATCGACGAGGTGAAGCAGACGGTGTATGAGGCCTTTGTACTGGTTATCATCATCATTTTCCTCTTCTTGCGCGATTGGCGTGTGACGCTTGTGCCATGTATTGTAATCCCCGTTTCGCTGATTGGAGCTTTCTTCGTCATGTATCTGGCCGGTTTCTCCATCAATGTGCTCTCCATGCTTGCCGTGGTGCTTGCCGTGGGCTTGGTGGTGGACGACGCCATCGTGATGACGGAGAACATTTATGTCCGCATCGAGAAAGGGATGCCACCGAAAGAAGCCGGCATAGAAGGAGCCAAGGAGATTTTCTTTGCCGTCATCTCCACTACCATTACGCTGGTGGCGGTATTCTTCCCTATTGTATTCATGGACGGTACGACAGGACGACTGTTCCGCGAATTCAGTATCGTGGTCTCCGGTTCGGTGATTATCTCCTCCTTCGCCGCATTGACTTTTACGCCGATGCTTGCCACCAAACTTTTAATCAAAAGGGAACAGCAGAGCTGGTTCTATCGCAAGACCGAACCTTTCTTCGAAGGGATGAACCGGGTATACAGCCAGTCACTGGCCGCCTTCCTGAAACGGCGCTGGATTGCCCTGCCCTTCACCATCGTCACCATCCTGCTTATCGGAGTCCTTTGGAATACTATCCCGGCTGAAATGGCGCCATTGGAGGACCGTTCGCAAATCAGTATCAATACAATGGGTGCCGAAGGAGTGACTTACGAATATATCCGCGACTATACCGAAGACATCAATCATCTGGTGGACTCCATTATCCCGGATGCAGAAGCGGTAACAGCGCGTGTATCCAGTGGTAGCGGTAACGTACGTATCACACTGAAAGACATGAAAGACCGTGACTATACCCAGATGGAGGTTGCCGAAAAGTTGTCGAAGGCAGTGCAGAAAAAGACCATGGCACGCTCTTTCGTACAGCAGTCCTCCTCATTCGGAGGACGGCGCGGCGGTATGCCCGTGCAGTATGTATTGCAGGCAACTAATATCGAGAAATTGCAGGAGGTGCTCCCCAAGTTCATGACGAAGGTCTACGAAAATCCGGTATTCCAGATGGCAGACGTAAACCTGAAGTTCAGCAAGCCTGAAGCGCGCATCAACATCAACCGTGACAAGGCGAGTATCATGGGCGTAAGCACCAAGAACATTGCCCAAACTCTGCAATACGGCTTGAGCGGACAGCGTATGGGCTACTTCTACATGAACGGAAAGCAATACGAGATATTGGGCGAAATCAACCGCCAGCAACGCAACAAGCCCGCCGACCTGAAAGGTATCTATATCCGAAGCGACAACGGGAACATGGTGCAGCTGGACAACCTGATAGAGCTGACCGGCGGTATCGCCCCTCCGAAACTGTACCGTTACAACCGTTTCGTGTCCGCCACCATCTCCGCGGGGCTTGCCGACGGGAAGACCATCGGGCAAGGACTGGACGAAATGGACAAGATTGCCAAGGAGACACTGGACGAGACCTTCCGTACCGCACTGACCGGAGACTCCAAGGAGTATCGCGAAAGCTCCTCCAGTCTGATGTTCGCCTTCATCCTTGCCATCGTGCTGATTTACCTGATTCTGGCCGCCCAGTTCGAGAGCTTCAAAGACCCGCTGATTATCATGCTGACGGTGCCTCTCGCCATTGCCGGCGCGCTGGTATTCATGTATTTCGGAGACATCACGATGAATATATTCAGCCAGATTGGCATCATCATGCTGATTGGTCTGGTAGCAAAGAACGGTATCCTGATTGTGGAGTTCGCCAATCAGAAGCAGGAAGCGGGTGAAGACAAGATGCGAGCCATCAAGGACGCCTCCCTGCAACGTCTGCGCCCCATCCTGATGACGAGTGCCTCCACCATCCTGGGATTGATACCGCTTGCCTACGCCACCGGCGAAGGCTGCAACCAGCGCATCGCCATGGGTACTGCCGTCGTAGGCGGCATGCTCATCTCCACACTGCTGACGATGTACATCGTGCCTGCCATATATAGTTATGTATCAACGAACCGAAGTAAACTGAAGACCGAATGAAACGCATTGTTTTAATTTTCATAGCCACTGCCTGCACAGCGCTGGGCCTTTATGCACAGCCTGCGCCTACCTACACCTTGAAGTCCTGCCTGGAGCAGGGATTGCTGAACAACTACTCCCTGCGCATTGTCCGCAATGAAGAGCAGGTCAGCAAGAACAACGCCACATTGGGCAATGCGGGCTACCTGCCCACACTGGACCTCTCCGCCGGCTACAAGGGAACCATAGACAATACCGAGACCAAAGCCCGAGCCACCGGAGAGACAACCAAGGACAACGGAGTATTTGACCAAACTCTCGATGCAGGCATCAACCTGAACTGGACCATCTTCGACGGTTTCAACATTACCGCCAACTACCAACGGCTCAAGGAGCTGGAACGCCAAGGCGAGACCAATACGCGCATCGCCATCGAGGACCTGATAGCCAACATAGCCGCCGAATACTATAACTATGTTCAGCAAAAAATCCGCTTGAAGAACTTCCGTTATGCCGTATCGCTATCCAAAGAGCGCCTGCGCATTGTGGAAGAGCGTTACCACATCGGTAACTTCTCGCGCCTGGACTACCAGCAGGCCAAAGTGGACTTCAATGCCGACAGTGCCCAATACATGAAACAGCAGGAACTGCTGCACACCTCACGTATCCAGCTGAACGAACTCATGGCAAACAAAGATGTAGACCAGCCGTTTATCATACAAGACAGCCTCATCAACGTGACCGCCTCCCTGAACTTCGAGGAGCTGTGGAACGCCACCCTCACCATCAACGCCTCACTGCTACGTGCCGAACAGAACAATACCCTGGCCCGTCTGGACTACAAGAAAGTCTGCTCGCGCGACTACCCATACGTGAAGATGAACGGCGGATACGGCTACACCCTCAACAAGTATGACATCTCTGCCAACAGCCGCCGCAGCAACCTCGGTCTGAACTTCGGCGTCACGGTCGGCTTCAATCTGTTCGACGGCAACCGGCGCCGCGAACGCAAGAATGCCCGCATTGCCGTGCAGAACGCTCGCCTGGAACGGGAGCAACTGGAGCAAGCCCTGCGCGCCGACCTCAGCAACCTATGGCAGGCCTACCAAAACAACCTGCAAATGCTGAACCTGGAACGCCAGAACCTTGTGGCTGCCAAGGAGAACCACGAGATTGCCATGGAACGATATATGCTGGGCAACCTCTCGGGAATCGAGATGCGCGAAGCCCAAAAGAGTCTGCTGGATGCAGAAGAACGTATTCTCTCCGCAGAATATGATACCAAATTATGTGAAATCTCCCTACTGCAAATCAGTGGAAAAGTAGCGCGCTATATGGAATAAGCAATATAATCCGTACCTTTGCGCCCGATTTATCAGAATTGAAGCATAATGGGATTATTCATCAGAAAGCCATTCGAGGCACTGCAAGCGGAGGCTAATGCCTCCGGAAAGAAAACATTGAAACGTGTACTTGGTCCGTGGAGCCTTGTTGCCCTGGGCGTGGGAGTCATCATCGGAGCGGGTCTATTCTCCATCACCGGAACGGTGGCGGCAGGCTATACGGGACCGGCCATCACACTGTCCTTTGCCATTGCCGCACTGGGATGCTGCTTCGCCGGACTGTGTTATGCGGAATTTGCGTCCATGATACCCGTAGCCGGCAGCGCATACACCTACTCGTATGCCACGATGGGCGAACTCATCGCCTGGATTATCGGGTGGGACCTGGTACTGGAATACACCGTAGCCGCAACCACGGTAAGCATCAGTTGGAGCCGCTATCTGGTCGTCTTTCTCGAGGGACTGGACATACATCTACCGCAAGCCCTCACCGCCTGTCCCTGGGATGGCGGAGTCGTAAATATCCCCGCCTTCCTTATCGTCGTGCTGATGAGCCTCTTCCTGATACGGGGTACGGAAGGCAGCTCCATCTTCAACGGCTTCATTGTATTCCTGAAGGTTTCCGTCATACTGATTTTTGTCATACTCGGCTGGAAATACATCAATACCGACAACTATACACCTTACATCCCTGCCAATACGGGCGTGCTGGGCGAATATGGCTTCTCCGGCATCCTGCGAGGGGCGGCCATCGTATTCTTCGCCTTCCTCGGGTTCGACGCCGTGAGCACAGCTGCCCAAGAGACGAAGAACCCGAAGCGGAACATGCCTATCGGCATTCTGGTCTCCCTGCTGGTATGCACCGTGCTCTATATGGTTTTTGCCCACGTCATGACGGGAGTGGCACACTACACCGCCTTCAGCGGACAGCAAGGCATTGCTCCCGTTGCCATAGCCATAGAGCACATGGGGCAGGCTGATGCGGCAGGTATCATCCAGCCGGACTATCCCTGGCTGAACCGTGCCATCGTGCTGTCCATTCTGTTCGGATATTGCTCCGTCATCATGGTGACGCTGCTGGGACAGAGCCGCGTATTCCTGAGCATGAGCCACGACGGGCTGCTGCCTCCTTTCTTCTCGCATATCAACGAAAAGTTCCGTACTCCGGCACGCAGCAACCTGCTCTTCATGGTACTTGTGGGCCTGCTGGCAGCTTTTGTACCCGCACGGCTGGCCGGAGAGATGACAAGCATCGGCACGCTGATGGCCTTCACGCTGGTCTGTGCCGCTGTACTGGTAGTACGCAGAACCATGCCTGACGTGCCCCGTTCCTTTAAAACCCCACTTGTTCCACTTATCCCCATACTGGGTATTCTTACTTGCCTTTGCATGATGTTGTTCCTTCCTGCCGATACATGGATACGCCTGGTGCTGTGGATGCTCATCGGTCTGGACATCTACGTGGGCTACGGCATGAAGCACAGTAAGCTGGAGCATGGAGGCGACACCCGCCACGGGCAGGTGACCTTGAACATGATTGGACTTATCCTTGCCGTTCTTTGTGTCATCACCGGACTGTGGCACCAACAGACTGTGGGATGGGGAGAAAGCAAAGTGCTGCTGATTATCTCGTTTGTTTTCGCATTCACGCACTGCGCTTACTATATGTGGAGAATCTGGAGAAGATAATAAGCCCTAAATCTCCTCCTTTAAAGATAAACAATCTTTCATCCAAACTACCCCAGCACCCACTTGGTCCGCTTCCCGAAACAACGGTATGCCATTGCCACCAGAAACCAGGAAGTACAGAAAGCGACGACTGCGGCACAAGGTATCTGAAGATAGATAGGAACATGGATAGCACGCATCAGGACTACGCTCGGTCCGGTAAAGAAATAGTGTATCATATAGACTCCAAAACCACAGAGCGTCAAGTTTGCCAATGCTTTCTTGATGCGCTCCGAACGGAAATTGGCCCGCTTGCAAAGCATAAACACGGGGATGGTCATCATTACTACATTCAGCGAACAGTAGGTGAAGAAGAGTTCGAGCATCTCATCCGTAAAATCCGGCAAGGAGGTCATACGACGGAAACCAAGGAATGTTACGGCATAGCCAATGGCAAACATGGGAATGCCGATGCCACAGAGTTGCCGGCCCGTCCAGTTATGGTTCCTCAGATAATGGCCCAACAATAGGTAGCCGTTAAAACCGGCAAAGTAATACAGCATACCGAACGAGTTCCACGAGCAAGTCCCCCAAAGGTACGGAGCGGCAAACTCGGTATAATAAGGCAGCAGCAGTGTCACTCCCCATGCTGCAAGAAACCATAGTTTGGCACGTTCCGAGGCCTTCTCCACCCATGCCGAGAATATCGGAAGATAGAGATAAAGCCCTATCAGCAGATAGATATACCACATGTGTACATCCAATAGAGAGAAATTAAAAGGCATTTCTGCAATATATCCCAGGCTCACTGCCAGAGACTGGCGCATCACTTCCTCACCCGAATAAGGGAAGAAATCCAGAATCACTTTCGGCTCCACTCCCAGCAGTCCCGTTATCCAGGGGAACAGATTGTAAATCACAGACCAGATGAGGAAAGGAAAGAATACGCGGGGGATACGTTTCTTGTAGAATGCCGAGGCGTCACCCCGTACCGGCAACAGCAATGCACCGGTAATCATTACAAAAAGCGGTACGCAAGGACGGAGCGCCGCACCGTAGACAGCTCCCCAGAACTTGATGTCAACAATGTCGGGCGATGTGCCCGGATAGAAGTTAAAAGGGTCTGTGCAATGGCAGCAAACTACTGTAAACATTGCAACAAGGCGTACCACATCCAGCCATACGATGTGTTGTGCCGGAGTTTGTCGTGTAAGAGTCAGTTCCATGTTTTATTAAATTGGTTGTTTGGAGGGCTAAAGATAAAGAAGTTAACCGAGAAATGAAAAGGAGAATGTAACAAAAATACGACAACAAACGAGTTTCAGTTTTATTCTCCTATAGAGAACAATCTGTTTTATCAAGGCGGAACAGAGTGTTCCAATAGGGAAGAACACTTTGTTCCAACATGAAAGAACAGTTTGTTTCAACATAAAGGAACAGTTTGTTTTGCTTGATGAAACAGAGTGTTCTATGCCGCGAAACACTTTGTTTTCCTCTACAAAACAAAAAAGCCGTAACAAGATTTTCTCCGTTACGGCTTTCCTTATATTATGCCTTTCTAAAAGGCTTCTGTTTTACTTGCTGCAATTCCAGGGCTTCAGTTGCTTGAAGAAGTCGTTGCCCTTATCGTCCACCAAGATGAATGCAGGGAAGTTCTCCACCTCAATCTTCCAGATAGCTTCCATACCGAGTTCGGGATATTCCACGCACTCAATGCTCTTGATGTTGTTCTGTGCCAAGATAGCGGCAGGACCACCGATAGAGCCCAAGTAGAAACCGCCATACTTTTGGCAGGCATCTGTCACTTGCTGGCTGCGGTTACCTTTGGCAAGCATAATCATGCTGCCGCCGTGGCTTTGGAAGAGGTCTACATACGGGTCCATACGTCCGGCAGTAGTCGGGCCCATGGAGCCGCAAGCCATGCCTTGAGGAGTCTTGGCAGGACCGGCGTAGTAGATGGGATGGTCTTTGATGTACTGCGGCAGGTCTTCGCCACGGTCCAGACGTTCTTTCAGCTTGGCGTGTGCGATGTCACGGCCTACGATAATGGTTCCATTCAGAGACAAACGGGTGGAAACCGGATACTTGGTCAGTTCCTTCAGAATATCGGCCATCGGCTGGTTCAAGTCAATCTTCACCACGTCGCCTTCACCGGCCTTACGGAGTTCTTCGGGAATCAGTTCACCCGGATTGCTGTCGAGCTTTTCAATCCAGATACCTTCTTTATTGATTTTACACTTGATGTTACGGTCGGCAGAGCAGGAAACACCCAGACCCACGGGACAGGACGCACCGTGACGCGGCAGGCGGATGATGCGGATGTCGTGAGCCAGATACTTGCCGCCGAACTGGGCACCGAGGCCAATCTTATGAGCTTCTTCCAGTACCAGCTTCTCCAGTTCCACATCGCGGAAAGCGCGGCCGAACTCATTGCCGGTAGTGGGTAGGTTATCGTAGAAGTGGGTGGAAGCCAGTTTCACAGTCAGCAAGTTCTTTTCGGCAGAGGTACCGCCGATAACGAATGCGATGTGATAGGGAGGACAAGCTGCCGTACCCAAAGTCTTGATTTTTGAGATAAGGAAGGGAACCAATGTTTCGGGGTTGAGGATAGCCTTTGTCTCCTGGTAGAGATAAGTCTTGTTGGCAGAGCCACCACCCTTGGTTACGCAGAGGAACTCGTACTCCATACCTTCCGTAGCTTCGATGTCAATCTGTGCGGGAAGGTTGCACTTCGTATTCACCTCATCGTACATGGTGAGGGGAGCATTCTGCGAATAGCGCAGGTTCTCTTCGGTATAAGTCTTGTAAACACCCAGTGAGAGAGCTTCTTCATCACAGTAGCCGGTCCATACTTGTTGTCCCTTTTCGCCGTGGATGATTGCCGTACCCGTATCCTGGCAGAAAGGAAGTACCCCCTTGGATGCTACCTCTGCATTGCGCAGGAAGGTGAGTGCCACGTATTTATCGTTATCGCTTGCTTCGGGGTCACTCAGAATCTTAGCAACCTGCTCGTTGTGCGAACGACGCAACATGAACGATACATCACGGAAAGCCGCATTGGCCATTGCCGTCAAACCTTCTTTTTCAATCTTCAGGATAGGTTTTCCTTCAAACTCGCTTACTGACACGTAATCTTTTGTAAGCAGATAATACTCAGTAGTATCTTTCCCCTTCTCGAACATGGGCTGATACTTGAACGGAGGTGTTGTTGCCATAATTACTCGTATATTTAATGTTTAAAAGTGATTCGGGTAGCAAAGGCAGCACAAAACCGCCTTTACCGAGCAAAGGTAAAAACTATTATTGAAATAATTCTTTAATTAGAGTAAAAACGCAACAAATCATAATTAATTTTCTGACACCCGCTGCATCCGCCCTATCAGTTCATCGCCCAGCGCCGTCTTCACCTCAATGTGTTTCAGCACAGCCATTACAAACGGATTGCTTTCAAAGTCGCCGCGTACCTGCTCAAAATCGAGTTCCTTTTCCAAGCGTGAGCCATCAGCTCCAAAGCCCGTCATGGAAGCCAGTGAAAATTCTTTCTTAGCATCCTCATACACCATGCGGTCGAGGCCAACTACTGCTTCTTTCCATTTTTCGACAATATGTATGACGTCTTCTGCCGTCATACCTTCCGGCTTGATACCATAGAACTCTTCCAACTTCTCATACGCCCAGGTCCATTCGTAGGTATAGTAGTTGCTGTGCATCTTCTCAAACTCGGCATTGATAGACTTCAAGCGATTGACTTTGCTGGACTCAATACCGTCTATCAGCGCATCTATCTCACTCTTTGGGGCTATCAATCCGGAAATATCCACCCATTCGCCGCTGCCAATGGCAGTATCGGGCTTCAAACGGGCACGTATTTCTTCATTGCTCCGGAAGTCAATGCCTTCCAAGCGCTTGATGACAGAGTTTCCGAGGAACTTATGAATGGCTATTTCATAGAAGCGGATACCTTTCACCAAAGCCGAGTTACGTATCTTCGCACTATGGAAAGAATAGATATCCGAAAGCTCGCCACTGGCATGACGCAGATTCTGCAACGTTTCCCGTCCCTTGAACATTTTCTGCACCGTGTAGGGGCTGAGAAGATTATAGTTGATGTAATCCAGTTTGTTCGGGTCGGTACGCCCGTCACGTTTCGGCCACTTCTGGGCATCACGGATGGTACCCACACTACGCAGGTTGACACCGGGTACAAGGTAGGTGGTATTATTCTGCTCTATCAAGTAAGAGAACGGCAGGTTCGAAGTATCAGAATGGTTGACATGGCGCCCCATTACCAAGGAAAACGCTCCCACCCTTGCAGGCCACAAGATGTACGAATCGGAAGTCGTCTTGGCACCACGCTCCAAAGTGCCTTGATGGATAGGCCCTAACTTATACATATGGTTGCTCTGATTGGACCCCGAACCGGCATTCATAAAGGAAAACATACCGGCAATCAGCAACGTGGATTTATGGTGTGTCACCGTATAAGGTCCGGCAAAAATAGCGCACGCCTCCCCGTTCTCTCCCTGGCAGTTGCTGAAAAACAAAGAATCCGAAGCAGAGTAGTTGTGTCCCAACTTGCATGCCTGCCCCACGAAGCAGCGGCTCAGCATAGCTCCGTCATCTACATGAGACCCGGTAGAGATGATGAAATCATCACAAATCACCCCATGCCCGATGTGTACCGGCGCCACCTCGTTGCTGTTGATGCTTCCGTTATACAGACGGCATGTACCACAGATGCGGCAATAATCACCGATGCGCACATTCTTTATGGAACCGGTGTTCAATATCATTACATGGTTCCCGATGCTTCCTACAGCAGAAGCATGTTTGTTGGAATAAAAATCCGTGATTTCCTTCATCCGTGCAATCAGCTCCGGGCGATGGCGGTAAAGCGCCAGAATATAGGCTTGGTGTGCGGAGAGTTTATCATTAATCAGCACCTCACGGCCTCCCGTCTCATTCAGGACAGACACTTCTACCCCGTTACCGAACTTCGACACACCGTCTACCAGAATAATATCCACATTCTCAATGAAGGTGTCATGCCCTATTTCATAATTGGCAATGTAGTTCTGGATATTCTCAATGCAACAGTTATCTCCCACCGTTACATTATGCAGCGTCACATGCCGCAAACCGGAATGCTTCCTGATTCCTCCCGGCAACATAAATTCTGAATGGAACACTCCCAAACACACCTCACCCGAAAAACGGGTATGATGCACAAATTCCGTTGAGAACTCTTCTGCAACGGTTACTTTCCCCCAATCATCAGCCAGACATGACTGGCTCTTCAACCGGAGAATTTCATCTTCGGTCAGTCTTCTGTAATTCATCCTTATAACGAGTTATGAGTTATGAGTTATAAGTTATTGCCTTTGCCGGCACTACCGATTCAAACCGCTGCCAGCAAATAACTCATAACTTATAACTCATAACTAAAATTAAACTTCTTCTTCGTAGGTCTGATAAAGAAAGTCATTATAGGGGTACTTCTGCACGTGCAATTCCTTCACACGCTGATAAACTACACTCTTCAGTTCCTCCATATTGATTTTTTCGCGGGCAGAAATAAAGAGGCAGTTATCCTCCATCTTAGCCATCCACGTCTTCATCAGTTCTTCGAGTGTCAAGTTTTCCTTGGTTCTGGGGGTAAGGTCGTCAGCCGCTTTCTCTATATAAGTATAAGCGTCTATCTTATTGAATACAAGAATCATGGGCTTACCGGCGGCACCGATATCTGCCAACGTCTTGTTCACAACTTCTATCTGTTCTTCAAAATCCGGATGAGAGATGTCTACGATATGCAACAGCAAGTCCGCCTCGCGTACCTCATCCAGAGTAGACTTGAAGGAGTCTACCAAATCCGTCGGCAATTTACGGATAAAGCCCACCGTATCGGATAGCAGGAACGGCAGGTTCTCAATAATCACCTTACGCACCGTAGTATCCAACGTGGCAAACAGCTTATTCTCTGCAAAGACTTCACTTTTCGAAAGCAAAGTCATCAATGTGGATTTTCCTACATTGGTATATCCCACCAATGCCACACGAATCAAGCGTCCGCGGTTCTTCCGCTGGGTAGACTTCTGCTTGTCAATCTCAGCCAAGCGCTCCTTCAACAATGACATACGGTTCAAGATGATACGGCGGTCCATTTCCAGCTGCGTTTCACCCGGGCCGCGAAGTCCCACGGAACCTTTACCTCCACCGGCACCGGAGCCACCACCCTGGCGTTCCAAGTGGGTCCACAAACGTTGCAGACGAGGAAGCATATACTTGTATTGCGCCAGCTCCACCTGCGTTTTTGCATTGGCAGTCTGGGCACGCATGGCAAAGATATCGAGAATCAGGGACGTACGGTCCAGTATCTTGATTTTGAGTTCAGCTTCTATATTGCGTATCTGCTTGGCGGAGAGTTCATCATCAAAAATCACCATGCCGATTTCGCGTTCGGCTTCTTCTTCATTCCGGATATACTCTTTAATTTCTTCCAGCTTGCCCTTGCCGACATAAGTCACGGAATGCGCTGCATCCAGCTTCTGGGTAAACCGCTTCACTACTTCCGCCCCGGCTGTCTCAGCCAAGAATGCAAGCTCGTCCAGGTATTCATTGGTCTTACGCTCATCCTGAGTCTTCGTGACAAGACCTACCAATACCGCTGTTTCTGCCTGCGCTTCGGAGATTACAAATTCTTTCATAGTTTCTATACCTTATTATATATACGTATTGTTGGTTCGGGCAGCAAATATAAATAATTTTGGCGGAAGCGCCTTAAAAAGGGGAATAAAATAAAAACAGACACAATAGAAAAATGGCATGTAAAATGAAGTCGAACTTCATCTTACATGCCATTTCAAATTACATGTTATCTAATTGCCAGAATAATCAGAACCCTTCCGGCATCTCCAACGTTTCCGTGAATCCCTGATACAGTACTCCCCATTTACCACTGTCAAGTACTACCAAGCCCTGCATCGGGAAAGACAACACGTTTCCTTTACGCTCCATACCTGCTGCTGCAAAGTATAGCATACCATAGTCCGTCTTGTCATAACCAGTAGGTTGAGGATCCCAACCTATCAGTTCTTGATTGTCATCGCTTAGCGTAAACATGATGGGATATCCTTTCGTAATGCAATCTTCCAGCTTATAGATATTAGCCTCTTTAGCCTTCAGCACAGGTTGATCCCAACCCTCTCCAAATAATTGAGATGTATAGTAGCCTGTACCTATATTGAGCCAAGTATAGTCACGCTTTATATTGACCGTCACCTTGGGTGAACCATAAACATAGGAATCTTCTTCAGGAATGGCAATAGTATAAGATGCAGTAGTACCCACAGCTATGTCAAACGCAATCTTTACTTCTTTGAGTGCTTCACCGGCAGCAAAATCAACCGTTGTCGGCACTGTTACGCTCTCCGCATCTGTAGTCAAGTGAATAGATGCAGCCGCATCCGTTTTCTGACGGCCGATTTTGACCACAAAAACCTGTTCATCATTCGGATAATAAGTCAAATCAGTGTTATCAGCATAAATATAAGCTTGTACACCCTCGGTAGGAACCGGAGAAGGCTCCCACTCCACACCGTCTGAACAAGCCGTCATAGCCAAACCGCATACGGCCAAGCCCAAAAACAATTTATTGAATATCTTATTCATATACAAATTCTATTAAAAGTTAGTTCATTGGTTAATTGTTACCCGGTGCAAACTCCCCTATCGGAGTAGGACGTTTAGCAATAGCACCGGACGGGTCCGGATTGTTCATTCCCTGAAGGGCAGTATTTGAATCGACCTCGGTCTTAGGAATCATCAATGTCCAGTTGGGCTTCACACCTTTACAGTTTATCTTGAAGATATCTTCTATAAAGTTGGTACCCTCATAATTCTGAATGACATCCGGTTTCAGACGTTTAGCCGTGGGGAATGCGATTCCCTCACCCCAGAACTCGATACGCATCTGTTTCAACACCTCAAGTTGGAAATTACGCAAATCACCCGTACTGAAATTGTAATTGCTCTGGCGGTACTGCTTCATAAAGTTATTCAACAACTGTACGCCTGCTGCCACATTCTGGCTGGCACCTACTGCTTCAGCCTCTATGAGATACATCTCTTCCACACGCATCACGGGAATATCTGCAGCCGCACCCACAGAATAAGTGTTATAGTCACCACCCACGGGGCGGAACTTCAATGACATATAATCCGGTTGTTCATCCAGCCATGCATTGCCTCTCACTGACTGGTAAGCGTAAGTACTTCTGTCCGGGTCAAGGTAAGAATATTTGCGGAAATCGGTAGCAGGAATCGCGTCATAAAGTGAACGTGCCATCTGGAGCTTAGACAAAGAAGCATATCCCCAATCCGCTTCATTGGAAATGTGACCAATGAAATTAGCAAGATTACCCATATTGGAAGCCGTGGGGTGAAGGTACCACATCCATGCAGAAGTAGCCGTATTGAAACCGGTAGTGGGATTATGCCACTGTGATTCGCTCATAGGTGTTGCTCCCGACTTATCAATAGCCTTGCGGGCATACTCGGCAGCTTTAGCAAACTGACCATCCCACATATATACTTTGGCCTTCAGACCATATACGACCGCCAAGTCAGGGAAGTTCTTACTGACAGGTGTATAAGACTCCAGACCTATCTCTGCCTTGTCAAGGTCGGCAAGAATGAAATTCACCAATTCTTCGTGGGTTGCACGCGGATTGCTCTTCGCAATGTCGTTAGTTGTTGCCTCAGTCACGATGGGCACCGTCAGCCCCAGTACCTTGCTACAATCGGTATAGATGTTTTCTACCGGTTCGAAAAGTACCATCAGCGTATAATAGTCCAATGCACGGAAAGCATGGGCTATACTTCCAAGCCCACGCATTTCATCGGTAATTGTGGGATCAGTCACATCAACGGCCGCAATCACGTCATTGGCCGATTTAACGAACTTATATAGGGTGAAGTAAGGCAAATATGAATAATAGCCGGTGTCGTTCATACCATTATTGGCATTGAAGCGCCACCACCAGTCATATCCGTAATCCGTAGCCACGACATCACCCAGCAGTTCTGTCTGGGCCAACATCAATGAGGGATAAGCAAGGTCGGTCTCATGTGTTTGCTTACCGTACACTAGATAGCCTTGTACCATTTGCGATGGCAAGCCATTAAGCGAAGCCTCAATCGCTGTTGCCGATGCACCAATCTGATCGGAGGTCGCTGTAGAATCTTCGGGAAAAACCTCTTCTATACAGCCGGTCAATACCGTGGCCGATACGACCATAACCGAAAATAGTTTGAATATATTCTTCTTCATAATCATTGTAATCTATATATTAGGTTTAGAACTCAAATGACACACCACCGGAGATGGTACGCATCGGTGAATAGAAAGTAGCATTGGTTGTCTCGTCGTATGACTGACGTGGGTCGAACCCTTTACGTTTAGACCAATAGAAAACATTTTCTGCCGACATATACACGCGCAATGAGTTGATGGCCAACTTTCTTGTCCACTTGGAAGGTAACGTGTAGCCCACATTAATATTCTGGATATTCAAGAAGCTTGCATTTGTCAAGAAGCGCGTAGACATTGCCCCTGAATATTGGTCGTTCATCTGGAAACGAGGGATATTAGTATTTGTGTTCTCAGGAGTCCATGAGTTCAGCAAATCCTTATGGTAGTTGTAACCAGCCGTACCATAAGGTGACGACATAAAGTAAGCATACGTACCATCATATTGCTTACCACCAATCTGGTAAGTGAAGTTTATGCCGAAGTCCACGCCATATACTTTCAGTTTGGTACCGAAACCACCATACACCTTAGGTATTGAGCTTTCCTCTGTGATGTAATAGTCAGCCTGAGCATGATTCGTAGTCGTTTCACGTCCGGTGATATTGCCGGCCTCGTCCTTGACATTCTTATAGAACAAAGACTCACCCTTTTCATTCACTCCGGCATACTCCTTCAAGCGCCATGTAAACATAGACAAATCCTCACCAATGAAGAAGCTTCCGTTAGAATAGCCCTTATATCCTTTTCCATCAGCTGTATACTCAGTAGTAATCAACTTATCAGGATCAAGCATCGTAATACGGTTCTTCAAGGTTGAAATGTTCACATTCACATCCCACGTAAAGTTACGTGTATCGAAGATATTCACATTGAAGTCCATTTCCACACCACTATTGACCATGTTACCAACGTTGTCCATATAGGAAGCATAACCCAATGATGGAGCCACGGTAAATGAGAACAACATATCCGAAGTCTTACGTCTGTAGTACTCGATGCTACCGGTTACACGGTTCCACAACTGGAACTCTGCACCGATATTGAAGTTAGTGTTGGTTTCCCAAGTGATGTCTTTAGTGCCCTTAGATTTAAATGAAGTACCAAGGCTGTTGTTAGAGTTGATAATGTTAAATCTATCCGTATAGAGGAAGTCACCGATATTGTCATTACCTTGTGAACCAATAGAAGCCTTCAGCTTCAGTTCCTGCACCCATGAAGCATCAAACCAGCTTTCTTTGTTGATAAGCCACGCACCGCCTACCGACCAGAATGTACCCCAGCGATGGTCCGGATGGAAACGGCTGGAAGCATCACGACGCAAAGAAGCCGAGCCGAAGATGCGTTCGTCATAATTGTATTGCAAACGGCCGAAGAAACCTTCATTGTTACGACGCTCTTTATAGGAAGAAGCACCTTGTCCGTCGATAATGGCACCATCCAATTCCTTATTGCCTTGAGAGAACATCTGCGACTTGCTGGCCCCAAGTTCATAGTAGCGATAATCATAATATTCGTGACCTAAAAGAATATCGAAGTTATTGTCGCCAAACGAACGGGCATAAGAAACAAGTTGTTGCAGGTTGTAATCGTAAGTACGTGTATGATACTTACTCACTGTACCGCCAGTGGAGTCGAACTGCCCGTAGTAAGGATTGTAAACGTAACTATGACGTGTCTCATCCAAGTTGAAAGCACCATTGAATGTCACCTTTAGGCCTTCTATAGGAGTTATATCTACAAAGGCGTTGCCGTTAATGGCATTTCCTTCAGAGTTTCTGGTATTTAGTTTATTGTCTAGAATAGGGTTGGCATCAGCAATGAAAGGACGCTGCATACCTGCATTGATACCACTACCGTAGTCCATCATTCCAATACCATTATTATCCACCATGATGCTGCCGTCAGCATTGCGCACGTAGGCGGGATAGATGGGAGCCATTTGGGTAACAAACGCCCATATATTACCGGTAGACGAACTGGTACCATTGTTACTCAACGAGTTAGAATCAAAACGTGCATATCCCATATTACCACCAATCTTCAACCACTTCTTTGCCTGATAGTCGGCTTTCAAACGGCCTGTCAAACGTTTCAGGTCAGAGCCTTCAGTGATACCCTCATTTCCAAGATAACCTAAAGAAACATAGAAAGAGGACTTTTCATTGGCTGCGCTCACCGAGAAGTTGTATTCCTGACGCAGACCGGTACGCATTCCCACATCTTCCCAATCATCCGGAGTCAGCAGATAGTCACGTCCTTTATAATTCACAACTCTACCCAATGTGGCGTTGGGATTAAGTTTACCGTTCTGACCGATGAGGAATTGCCCATCGGGAACTGTATATACATTGTATCCCAATCCACCGTTGGAGCCAAACAGATTCTTGTTTGCCTCAAGCCATGCAGCTTGGTCATTCATTCCCGTTGACTTATAATAATTGTTCATGGCACGATAATGCATCTCGTAGTACATGCCAGGATTGTCAATCACTTCATATTTCTGCAACGCTCGAGTGTTAGCACCCCACTTAGCATCAAAAGTCACCTTAGCCTCTCCCGACATATTGGCTCTTTTGGTAGTGATGATAATTACACCATTAGCACCACGAGCACCGTAAAGTGCATTCGAAGCTGCATCCTTCAATACTGTCATTGACTCAACGTCGTTAGGATTGATATTATTAATATCACCGCTATAAGGAGCGCCGTCCACAATAATCAGAGGGTCATTCTTTGCATTGATAGAACTAAAACCACGAATCTTGATGGATGATTTTGCACCTGGAGCACCGTCATTGGAAGTCAATGTCACACCCGGCACAGCACCTGCCAAAGCATCGGTAACATTCGTCACTTGCGACTGCTCCAGCTTTTCGGTACCAACCACCTTAGCCGAACCCGTAAATGCAGACTTCTTTGCTGTACCGAAAGCAACCACCATTACCTCATCAAGCATCTCAGTATCAGACTTCATCACCACTTTTACGCTGGATTTTATTGCCACCTCCTGGGTCTGCATACCAATATACGAAATTACCAGAGTTTTCGCGGAACTTGGTACGTTTGGTAATGTAAAATCACCATCTACACCGGTAATAGCACCAATTTGTGTACCTTTTACCAATACAGAGGCTCCAATAACTGGCTGCCCGTCTTCTTCAGAAATTACAACACCTGTAACCTTCTGGGTTTGGGCAGTTACTAGGCCTATTCCGACAAAAAGACAGGCCAATAACAGCATTAATTTTCTTTTCATAAATTCTCTCTTAAAGTTTAACTTTACATTAATTGTTTCTTTACTCTAACAAAGTGCAAATATATTAATAAAACTGAAACGAACAACTATTTTATTGAAAAAACCTTGTAAATCTATCAATTTGTTAATTAAACATGCCACTTTATGCTTAATAACAGATTTTTCACACTTAAAAAACCTAAACTGGCTTATGTTTACTATCACTATGATTCCCTCTTTTAGGATGATTTTTCCAAGAAATACACATATTTTAAAACAAAATGGTTAATAAATAAGCCGCTAAAACAGAGAACGGACCTGATTTTGAAACAAATTGAGAGTTCCCGGAGGCTAAATACCGATTAATAGCTAAACACAAAAAGACACTTTTTAGAGATATTAATTCTTATTCTAATCCCATCGAGCACAGAATATCGTCTTATTTGTTATTGGTATTAATTAAAATCAAGTAAAATGAGTAAGATTATTTACAATCTAGTGTACAACAGAAAAAGAAGCCTGAATAAAAAAGGAATGGCATTGGTACAAGTAGAAGCCTATTTGGACAGAAAGAAAAAGTATTTTTCAACCAAAGTTTATTTAAAGCCAGAACAGTGGGACAATAAAAAGCTTATTGTGAAGAATCATCCTAATGCAGATGCGCTGAATAGATTGATATATGAGTTCATGGCTATGATAGAAAAAAAAGAGTTGGAATTGTGGCAGCAAGGAAGGCGTATTTCATTAGAGTTACTAAAGGATGTTTTGAGCACAAGCGAAAACAAAACCTCTTTTATTCCTTT
Organism: Bacteroides sp. AF25-38AC; assembly: GCF_003602995.1. Classification (NCBI taxonomy): domain Bacteria; kingdom Pseudomonadati; phylum Bacteroidota; class Bacteroidia; order Bacteroidales; family Bacteroidaceae; genus Bacteroides; species Bacteroides sp. AF25-38AC. The sequence continues at coordinate 86,910 of NZ_QTMD01000002.1, forward strand.
TTTTAGGCAAGAGATAGCAAACTCTACTCTAAAAGAAAGTACAAAACGAAATCATCTCTCCACTCTTTCATTATTACAACAGTTCAAAAAGGATGTAACCTTTTCTGATTTAACATTCGAATTCATATCCTCCTTTGAATATTTCTTGCAATCAAGAGGTTATCACACAAATACGATAGCCAAACATATGAAGCATCTGAAGCGACATATAAATGTCGCCATCAACAAGGATTATATGGAGATACAAAAATACGCTTTTCGAAAGTACAAGATTAAAACTATAGAAAACAAGCATACGCACTTATCTCCTGAAGAGTTGGAGAAGTTGGAGAAATTAAGCTTGGCTGGCAGATATACTAAATTGCAAAAGACTTTAGATGCATTCTTGTTTTGTTGCTATGCAGGAATGAGATATTCTGATTTTATCAGTTTATCACCCGATAACATCGTGGAGATTCGTCAAGAAACCTGGCTAATTTATAAATCCATAAAGACGAGTACAGAAGTCAGATTACCTCTTTATCTCTTATTCGAAGGAAAAGGGCTTGTTATTCTGGACAAATATCGGGATGACTTACAAAGCTTCTTTCATTTAAGGGATAACTCTAATGTGAACAAGGATTTAATTGTGATTTCCCGCCTAGCTGGTTTATCAAAAAAAATTTCATTTCACACTGCTCGCCATACTAATGCAACTCTATTGATTTATAATGGAGTAAACATTACAACGGTGCAAAAATTATTGGGGCATAAAAGTGTTAAAACCACACAAGTGTATACAAATGTAATGGATATGACTATAGTGCATGATTTAGAAAAGAACCATGCACTCATGCCTTTGCCTAAAAAAACACGAACTTAGCATAGCCAATACTACACTTTCATATCGTTAGTCATATACTTCTCCTTTAAAGTCTGTTCATTCACTATTCAGTTTCAGTTTGCTCGCTGCAAACTTACTGCATACGTTTTGCAGTACCACTGCATATTGTTTGCAGTATCACTGCATATTGCTTGCAGCCGCGCTGCATATTAGTTTGCAGTACCACTGCAACAGCTTTGCAGTATCGCTGCAATAGGTTTGCAAAATTTTGCAGTAAGAAACTACTGAGAATCAATTAAGTATAGTATAGTGTAAATAGAAGATTGACATTGGTGTGTTATCAATATTTAAGACTGATTGGAGGTGTGGAAGCAAATTTTGCTTCCACACTTTTGCATTGCTTCCACAGCGTCTGTAATGCCGATGAATAGAGGGATACAAGGAGCGGGTGGAAGTGTGGAAGCAAAAATGATGAAAACTGTTATGAAGAAACAACAGTTGTCTTGATTGTTTAGCTAATCACAAAGTTTTGAGTTTACTGTTTTTTGAAGCTATTGAAATATTCTTTTACATAGACTTTAGTACTTTCGCTAATAAAATGACAATGTAGAGTAAATGCTTCATTGAAAGCAGCTAGGATGATAGATGTTGACAAAAGATATTCTTCATATAAGAGGAAGAATCATTTAAAATCTTTAAGCAACGTATTAACTTTATGATATACATATGATAACCAAGTCATTAATCCAACAAATAGTATCACAGCAGTAAGGTTTTATACATTGTACCCCTATACATACACCTTGTGAGAAAGGAAATTTCGCTATAGTGATTTCTATTACATGGTATAATCGCTTGATTATTAATAAAATAAGAGTGTTGTAGTTCCGCGAAAACTCTGCTAATTTCGTATGTTGGTATGCAAACGCAAGAGGTGGCTGTCGCACCTTCTTTAAGAGTCATCTTAAAGTCCGACAGTGAAATTCTTGATGAAGTAACAGTCATAGCTTATGGTACTGCAAAGAAGAACTCACTAACAGGTTCTGTTGCTACTATCAAATCCAGTGATATGGAAAAGCTTCCAGTTACTTCATTTGAGAAAGCATTACAAGGATTGTCGCCTGGACTGCAGATCGCAAGTGTCTCCGGTCAACCGGGTTCGTCTACACAGGTACGTATTCGTGGTATCGGGTCTATGTCTGCCTCAAGTACCCCACTTTATGTTATAGATGGAGTTGCTATTGAAGCTGCAAACTTAAGTGAAGTTGCAAATACCAGTAAATATGGAACAAGTGCAAATCCACTTTCAAACTTAAATCCGAATGATATTGAGTCTATTACCATCTTAAAAGATGCTTCTGCTGCTTCTTTGTACGGATCACGTGCGGCCAATGGTGTTATTCTGATCACAACGAAGCAGGGTAAAAAAGGACAAGCCAAGGTTAGTTTTAAAGCTCAAATGTCATCTTCCAAACTCCCTTCTGGTGGTTATGATTTGATGAATGCCTCCGAACATTATGCTCTGTATTATGGAGGCTTCTATAATAATAATATTGCTAAAGGCATGTCCTCAGAAGAAGCTTCCGCTGCAGCCAACAAATCCACACAAAGCATGTATGGGCGAAATCCATATAATGTTGCTAACCCTCTGGATGCTTCTGGCGACTTGACATCTGGTGCTCAATTGATGATTGATACCGATTGGTTGGATGAAGTCTTCAGAACCGGGATGTCACAAGAATACGATATCAGTGTAAATGGAGGAAACGAGAAATCAAAATACTTCATTTCTATGGGATATATGAATCAAGAGGGTATTGTGATTGGTTCGGATTTTGAACGATATTCAGGTCGTACAAATGTCTCAACGGAAATTAAACCTTGGTTCAGTATGGGTATCAATTCCACTTTCTCTTTGGCAAAACAAAACACTCCTGTAGGTGGAGGTGGCGGTGCTAGTCCTTTGACTAATGGTATTTTCCTACCCAATGCTGTTCCTGTATATGATTTGGATGAAAATTTCCAAATGCAATATGATGAAAATGGCAAACCTCTTTATAACTTCAAGAATCCCATATTTCAGGATATGAATGTTATATCATTTGCACAAACTGACAAATATGCAACTAACACATACCGTGTTTTGGTAAATCCCTACGTGGATTTCAACTTTTATGGAGTTCATTGGAAAACAAGTCTTTCATATGATTATATCAATTTGGATGAAACGCAATGGTATAATGCGGAACATGGTAATGGTAAAGCTGCACAAGGACGCTTGTACAAATATGCCATTTGGAACAACACTTTTGGATTGACCAGTACATTAAATTATAATTTCAACATAAAGGAAGACCATCACTTCTCGGTATTGGCTGGTTATGAAATCTATAATAAAGAGTACAAGCGCACTTATGCACAAGGAACAAAATTTCCGATTGGTGGTTTGACAGAGCTGAATGTAGCTGCTACTCCGCAAGAAGTAGGTTCTGTAACAGATAAAGAGCGCATGCTTTCTTATTTTGGTCGATTAAATTATGATTATCAGAATAAATATTTTGCCTCATTCAGTATCCGCTCCGATGGTTCTTCACGTTTTGCACCGGGACATCGTTATGGTACATTTTGGAGTGTCGGATTAAATTGGCGTATCAGCGAAGAAAACTTCATGAAAGATATTACTTGGCTCGATGACTTGAAACTGCGTGCCAGCTATGGTACTTCAGGTAACAAAACATCTGATTACTTATATGGTTATCAAGCCTTCTATGAAGGTGGAGCCAATTATAACGGAGAGTCTGGCTTCAGACATTCTCAATTAGCAAATCCTGATTTGTCATGGGAAAAATCCAAAAACTTCAATGTGGGGTTAGATTTTGCAGTACTTAACAGTCGCCTACATGGATCCATTGACTATTATATCAAAAACTCTGATGAACTGTTATTGGAAAAACCTTTAGCCGGTTCTACGGGGTTGGACATAATTATGTCTAATTTGGGTGGTATGCGCAACTCTGGTATAGAAGTAGATTTGCATTCCCTGAATATTCAAGCCGGAGACTTTAATTGGGGAACCGACTTCAATATCTCTTTTAACAAGAATGAAATCACTTCTTATCCCGAAGAACAGGAAGTTGTTGGTACAAAAGTTCGTACGGTAGGCTACAGCCTTTATGAATTTTACATGCAAGAATGGGCCGGAGTAGATAAAGAAACCGGTGCTCCACTTTGGTATAAAGACGTAAAAGATGATAAAGGTAATCCGACAGGTGAAAGAACTACCACTTCAACTTACTCTACTGCAGACAAATACAAACTTGGTTCTGCACTTCCCAATGTATTTGGAGGTTTGAATAATACATTTACATTTAAAGGATTAGACCTTTCATTCCTCTTTACTTATAGTTTTGGAGGAAAGATATATGATGCGTACGAAGCCAATTTGCTGAATGATGGTAACAACAACGGTTATCAAGCCATCAAAGATCAAGCGAATTATTGGACAAAAGAGAATCCAAACGCTCCGAATCCTGCATTCTTGCCCAATAACACTTCAAGTTCTCATTCTACATCAAGCCGCTATTTGCACGATGCAGATTTCATTAAATTTAAAAATATCAACTTAGGTTATACTCTACCAAAAAAATGGACACAGAAGATACAGTTGGAGACAGTACGTTTCTTTGGAAGTCTGGAGAATATCTGTGTATGGAACTTGGATGGTAGTTTCAAAGGTTACGATGTGGAATTGGGAGGTGTAACCGGAGTATTGGACGGTGCAGGTACGGTTCCATTGCCTCGTACAATCTTATTTGGTATAAATGTTGGTTTCTAATTTAAAATTGAGATTACGATGAATAGAATAAAGCAAACTATAATAGCACTTGCAATAGGTCTTAGCTTGGCAAATTGCGGTGATGATTTTTTGGATACTACTTCTTCGGACCAAATGTCCGATTCTAACACCTTTACTACGATAGACGGTGCGCAGCAAGTGTTGACCGGTGCTTATGACTGGTTGACCAATGGCTGGTTGGCTCATATGACCAACCAATATATTTTCTTCTTGCCTGACATTATGGGAGATGACGCATTGGTGACACCTGACCCCAACTACAATTATGGACGTTTTGTGTCTCCTTATCAATATACAGTTTCTCCAGGAAGTACCTATACTGATGACCCGTGGAAGGGATGTTACAGTATCATAGATAATACGAATGCCATTTTGGATAATATCGGAAACCTGGCAGAAAGTGCAGAGCGTAACAGAATTGAAGGTGAAGCGCTATCTCTAAGAGCTTATACTTATCATTTCTTAGTAAGAATGTATGCCAAACCTGTAAACAAGTACCCGGATAATCCGAGCATAATTTTACGTATTTCTTCTGGAACAGAAGACCTTCCTCGTGCTACAGTAAAAGATGTTTATAATCAGCTTGTCGTTGACATGGAAAAAGCATGTGGATTGTTGGACCAACATTCTTCTTCATCCAAGGCATATATCGGTGCGAATGCTGCTCATGGAATTCTTGCACGTTTGTATTTGGATTTAGGTGATGAAACAAATGGTATCAAACATGCCAATGCTGCATTGAAAGGTGTTAATTTGATGAATACGGCAGTTTACACAGCTGATTTCTGTGAAGTTAACTCAGAAACACTTTGGGCTTTCGAATGTCCAACTGATGATAATCAATTCTATCTTTCATTACCCTCTTTCTGGTATTTGTGTGGAGATGATTATGAAGATGCTGTTATTGGTTATAGCTCATTACGAGTTTCAAAGGCTTTGATTAATCTAATGGAAGATAAAGATATACGCAAAACTCAGTTCCCGAAAGATTCTGAAATAAACGATTATATCAGTGAAACAGGATACTTGACAACAAAGATTCATAGTCGTAATAATGAAATGGGACAAGGCTCTTTCAATATGCTGCGTGGTTCTGAGATGTATCTTATTATTGCTGAATTAGCTGCTGACAAACAGCATTATGATGTGGCTAAAGAAGCATTAAATGTTGTTCGGATAGCTCGTGGATTGGATAAATATAGTGGAACGGATGCCGGTTTAGCAGATGAGATACAACAAGAAAGAAGGCGTGAATTATTTGCAGAGGGACATCGCCTATTCGACATGAAACGTAGAGGTTTAGCATTGACAAGAACTGGAGTTGACGGACACGATTTGTGGACCAGTCAATTAGACCTTCCTGCTGGTTCTGATAGATTTGAATTACCTATTCCGCAAGCAGAGATTGATGCTAATGGAGAACTGACAAATAATGATCAGAATCCTGCTTATAAATAAGTCTGTAAGAAGGAGTATATCTGATTTCTGAACTTTCAAAACATCTCTATTTGATAGGGTGTTTTCTAAATAAAGTGTTTTAAAAGCCGTTCACTGTGAAGTAAGCGGCTTTTGTTATTCTATCTTTTCCACTTTATTTCTGCAACAATCATTTCCAAATAGGACGTATAGAAATCTGCTGCCGGGGATTAACGGTTATTTCTTCCTCGTCTTCCAAAGTAATAATTATGCCTTTAGATAATTGATAGTTGTCGTACCAAGTAAGTATCTTCCACAAATCCTATATATGATTTTATCGTGTCCGGACTTTTAACATCGACAGCCTTAGTTACAGAATTGTACGCAAAGCGATGAGTAGCGTTACTTGCCAAATAATACATCATCTCTCCAAGCTGCCTTTCATTGCTTATCTTGTTTCGCACCACTACATCCTTATAAATGATGTCGGTATAGAGTGAAAGCAAGTAGTTATCATTATCTGACTGAATGTATTGAGGAAAGTTTCCTATTCCTAGGTATTTTTGTATTTCACTAAGGAGTAGCACCTTGCCTTCTGCAGCATAAAATGTATCTTGTTTTATTGCTACTTGCTCTAGTTTCAGGAATTCATGGAAAGAAGAAGGATAAAGTTCCATAGTGACATATCTGCCAGTAAGAAAAGTGCCCAACTCTTTACTAAGTAGATTGGCATTACTGCCGGCAACAAACACCTTGCTCGTTTCTCTGCTCATAAATAACTTAGCGTAATAGACTTTTATCCACACAATCTTCCTCTCTTTATATATATTGCTAATATACAAAAAAATATGATATAAATAGAGAAACTTTCGATTGCCAATAGAAAGTTTTGTAACAAAGGAACCTATTTTTTATATGGAATTGCAAATTAAATTATGAACAGCATCTGAATGAAACAGATTACAACGATGAGTTAAACCTTGGAAGGGAATAATTCCACCGGAGTTGTTTGGAAAATAAAGTGTTTTTGATAGAGGTTGTCAAAATGTGAACTGCACAACCTCATTTTTTATTCTAGACTCTCGCAACAACAATCAACTTTTAAAAAACAATAACTATCAATTATCCATAATCTTATAAAAATATTGTATGTTTGCAATTAGATAAATGCATGAATATGGATTCTAAAAAACAACTCTACATCATTAGCGGTTGTAATGGTGCTGGTAAGACTACGGCATCTTATACTGTGTTGCCGGATGTTCTGGAATGCAAGGAGTTTGTCAATGCGGATGAAATAGCTCGTGGATTATCTCCTTTTAATCCCGAAAGTATGGCCATTGAAGCCGGACGGTTGATGTTGCAAAGAATCAATGAATTGCTGAAAAATCAACAAAACTTTTCTATAGAAACCACACTTGCCACAAGATCTTACACTCGCCTTGTCCATCGTGCACAAGAACAAGGATATAAAGTCAATTTAATATATTTCTGGCTAAGTTCGCCCGACTTGGCTATTCAGCGTGTAGCTCAACGTGTACGTAATGGTGGACACGACATTCCAAAAGAGGTTGTGCTCCGGCGTTATCAAGCAGGTATTGATAACTTTTTCAATATTTATATGCCTTGTGTGGACTATTGGCTATTGGCAGATAATAGCGAAACACCCCGTATAATTGTTGCTGAAGGTGGACGAGGAATGAAAATGCATATACATCACATTGAACGATTTAATAAAATACAAAGTTATGTCAGAGAATGAACGAAAAGAACTAAGCGAAAAGTTACATTTCGGTTTGGCATTAGCCGAACGTCGTATGCTTGAAGAAAAAGCATTGCGCAATGAATGCATTATACAAGGCTTGCCCAATGGAGAGATTAAAAGTGTACCGGCACGTATCATACTGCGTAAACTTTATGGAGAGGAGCTGAAACGATAGAAATATCCTCTCTTCAATAAACAGCAAACCTGAATTGTCTGCATGACACGAGAGTCAGCGCGGATTACAAAGTACATTCTTTATTCCCCTGAATTATAATAAAAAATATATCCACTCAGTCTTCGTTATTCTATGTAGACTATATTCTCTTACAAGAAAATCTCCTCATTACGTTTTTGACATGCTCCAAACAGTAGTTTTTCATAGCTATAGAATTCTTTACTCCAATTACTTTGTATTTGGAATAATCTCCATTTATAAGATAGAGACAATTACATGGTGTTCTATGCATAAAATGGATAAATAGGTAGGATAGTGTTTATGTAACCATTATAAATTCAATAGTATTTTACATAAGGGTTTACATTCTCATAGATGGAATAAACAACACGAGTAAATAATTGACAAAAAGCAACTAAATGATAGATATTGACAAAGCCCTTCTAGTTTTTGAGAAAAAAGATCCTGACGTTATGATTATAGCACATCAGTACAGAATTAAACACCTTCAAATCAGGATATTACCATTACAAATAGTATTATATAAGTAGATTGTCATTTACAGTGGATATGTATAGAGTATCTTCTCTAGAGGAATACTTTATTTCAGGAGCTCTTTTTATTTATTTTATATTGCTTATTATCAACAATATAGACATAATGTAGTTCCGCGAAAACTTTGGTAATTTCGTACATCGGCATGCAGACTCAAGAGGTTACAATTAAGCCGCATGTACGGGTTGTCATGCAGAGTGATACTGAACTTTTGGATGAAGTTGTAGTTGTTGCCTATGGTACTGCTACAAAAAGATCCTTCACAGGTTCCGCTACTGAAATTAAAGGAGACCGTATTGCTAACAAAAATCCGTCCGAATTATCTAAAGCGCTAACCGGTGAAGTAGCAGGTGTACAAGTTATTTCAACTAGTGGACAACCCGGCTCAAATGCAAGCATCAGAATTCGCGGTTTAGGTTCTGTAAATTCAAGCCGTGCTCCGCTGTATGTAGTGGATGGAATCCCCTTTGGTTCAGATTTAAGTGGAATTGATCCTTCAGACATAGAGTCAACTACCGTATTGAAGGACGCAACAGCAACAGCTCTATATGGTTCAAGAGCTGCCAATGGAGTAATTTTGCTGACCACCAAAAGAGGTAAAAAAGGAAAAACGCAGGTTGAGGCAAATGTAAAATATGGTATCAACACCCGTATAATTCCTCTTTATGACACGATGGAAAATCCTGAAAGGTTTCTTGAACTGACATGGGAAGGTATTAAAAACAAATATATGTACCGCGCGAACAATCCTAAGGATGAAGCTACTGCCAAACAATATGCAAGCGAAGACCTTTTTGATGCAGATTACGGTATTGCCCCCGTATATAATATGTGGAAGGCTGAAGGTAAAAATCTGATAGATCCTGTTACTGGAAGAATGAAGGCAGGTGTAGTCCGCAAATTTACTCCGGAGAAATGGGAAGATTATATTTTCCGTACAGGAGAAAAAGTAGAAGCCAATGTTAAGATATCAGGAGGTAGCGACAAGTTATCACATTATACCTCTTTCGGTTACTTGAAAGATGAAGGATACTATATAGGTTCGGATTTTGAACGTTTTAATGCCCGTTCCAATCTGTCTCAAGACATCACCTCATGGTTGAAATCAAATGTTAATATGGCTTATAGCTATATGGAACTGAATAAGCCCGGTCAAGGTGACAACATGAACAATGGTTTCCAATTCATTAATTTTATGCCTTCCATATTTCCGGTATTCCAACGTGATGCAGATGGCAATAAAATAAAGGATAATGTGGTCGGAGGATATCTGTATGATTATGGTATGGCTGAAGGTTATGGACGTCCTTACGCTTCAGGCGTAAATCCAGCCGGAGCGATTCAATTGGACAAGAATGAGTACCAGTCTCATTCATTCAACGGAAATGCCATGTTTGAAGCAACTTTCTTGAAAGACTTCAAAGGAACGGTAAACTTTGGATTGCAATATCTTGGTACAAAAAACAATGAATTGACAAATCCATATTATGGTGATGCAGAGGGGTTAGGACGTATTTTCAAAAACATGAGTACATTCTTCAGCTTCACGTCAAACCAGATATTGTCATGGAAGAAAAGTTTTGGTGTGCACAATCTCGATGCATTCGTTGCGCATGAATCTACATTCTACAAGTCATCTGACAACTATGGCCAGAAATCAAAGATTGTTCGTCCTAACAATACAGAATGGTCTAATGCTGTAATTATGGACTATATGGATTCTCAAACCTACGGGTTTGACATGGAAAGCTACTTCGGACAAATTAGATATGATTATAACGATAAATATTTCTTTCATGGAACATTAAGACGTGATGGTTCATCACGTTTTGCCAAAGGGCAGAAATGGGGAACATTCGGTTCTATCGGCGCCGCCTGGGCCATCACTAACGAAAATTTCATGAAAGACGTGAGCTGGTTGAAGAATTTGAAATACAAGTTAAGTTGGGGTGTGTTGGGTAACCAAGACTTTATCACCAATCCTACCATTGCAGGTTATTATCCTTACAATGATTTGTATACGATCGGTAACCTGAATGATGAAATCAGTTTTAGCTTTAAATATAAAGGTAATCCTGATTTGACATGGGAACGCAGCGAAACATGGAATACTGGTATCGAGTTTAATATAGCCGATATTTTGGAAGGTGAAGTGGAATACTACAATAAGACTACCAAAGATATGTTGTTCCTAAAGCAAGTATCTCCATCGCTGGGATATGCACAATACCCCGTCAATGACGGTAAAATGGTCAATAAGGGTCTCGAATTTTCTTTGGTGGCACATCTTGTGAAAACGAATGATATAAGTCTTGATTTACGTGTTAATGGTGGACATTATAAGAATAAAATGACCCAGATGCCTATGGATGATACCACAGGAAAAGAAAAGCCATTGGAGATACAAGGTGCTTACGGATGGTCGAAAGGACATTCTCTGTATGATTTCTATATAAGAGAATATGCCGGTGTAGATCCAGAAACCGGTATGGCATTATACAACTCATACTATAATGTAAAAGCCGATGGAAGCAAGGACTTGATTACAGATATGGTAACTTACCAGCAAAACAATAAGATAGAGCGTTTGGAAGTAGAAAAGACCTCCGATTATAACAACGCAACTAAGAAATATGTCGGGAAATCAGGTATTCCGACTTTACAAGGGGGATTCGGTTTTGATTTAGCTGTTAAAGGTTTCGAATTAAATACGACTTTCTCCTATAGCTTAGGAGGATATGCTTACGACGGTGTATATGCTACATTAATGTCTAACAATACACCTGGTAGTGGAAACTGGCATAATGACATTGAAAATCGTTGGCAAAAGCCGGGTGATATAACAGACGTGCCACGTTTAACTTCCGGATATGACGAATATACAAATGCATCTTCTACTCGGTTCATTACCAGTCGTTCTTATTTGAATTTATCCAATGTAAGATTATCCTACACATTCCCTAAAAAATGGATGAATAGAATGAACATTGGTTCCTTGTCGGTTTATGTTTCCGGTGACAACCTGATGTTCATTTCGGCTCGTAAGGGATTTGTCTCAATGGCAGGAAATACCGTCAGTACAGATCCTAATGAGGATTCCGGAGGCTCTGACAGAAGTCAGTATGCTCCATTGAGTACTATTATGGGAGGTATTAAGATTCAGTTCTAACAATAAAATCATTTGAATATGAGAAATGTAATATATAAAATAGCAGCTTGTTCTGCATTAGTAGCCTTGGTGCTTTCTGGCTGTAAAGAATCTTTTCTGGAGGAAGATCCAAATGGATATATTTCATCTGACCAGATAAAAGAAAATGCAGTGTGGAATCCTAATATCATGTTAGGTCAGGCATTAGGTACGTATTCCACAACATTTGCCTGGCAGACAGGCGGTACGACGAATCACGACGATTTCGGACAAAAATCCATTGATATTGCCACAGATTTAATGAGTGGGGATCTGGCAATGAGCGGAGAAACCTACGGCTGGTTTAGCGATGCAGCTAGATTGCAGTGTAATACTACCACAAAAAATAGAACCTACATGCTGTGGAGGTATTATTACCGCATCATCAAGGCCTGCAATGAAATATTTGACACTGTAGGAGGAGATGAAAGTGTACCGGCTAATGAGGATAACCAAAATTATTATGCACAAGCAAAAGCTTTGAGGGCTCATTCGTATTTCAATTTGGTGAATTTATATGCAAAACCTTACGATATTGATAAAAATGCTAAGGCCATACCTCTTTACCGTTCTCAAACCACAGCAGAGACATTAGGACTCTCCACAGTGGAGGAAGTGTATGAACGGGTTATTATCGACTTGAAGGAATCAATAAATATTTTGGAAGAGTTGGAATCAGCAGGTATTGGTCGTCCCAACGGCACTAAGGACCAAATCGACCAATGGACAGCTAAAGGAATACTTGCCTATGTTTATTTGACCAAAGGTGAATATGAGAATGCTGCTGCATTAACTTCCGATATTATCAATAACTCAGGATATCCTTTGATGAGTGAAACTGAAATTATCGAATCTGGATTCCGGAGTATCAATATCGGTTCATGGATGTGGGCATTTGATATTACCAAAGATAACACCGGAGGTTTGCCCACATTCTGGGGACAGGTAGATTATTTCACTTATAGCTACTGTTCTGCAGGTGATTATAAAATGATAGACCATAATCTGTATAATGAAATACCTGAAACAGATACTCGTAAACAGTGGTTTCATCCGTCTGTATTGATTAGCTGGTATAAATTTTATGATGCCGGAAGAAAAGCAATGGGAGACCGTACATGGACAAATGATATTGTTTACATGCGAGTTGAAGAGATGTACCTGATAAATGCTGAAGCCAATGCACGGGCAAATCATCTGCCCGAGGCAAAAGCAGCATTGAAGGCTCTATTAGAACAGCGGGATCAGGCCACGGCTGCAGAAGTGGACAATATGAATGCTGATCAATTACTGGAAAACATATACTACAACTGGCGTGTAGAAATGTGGGCCGAAGGACGAGGTTTACTTACCTTGAAACGTTTCCACAAATCAATGGTACGTGGTGACAACAACTACGCATTGACTGGTGAAACAATCTCATACGATGACTCCAGATTGATCTTTGAAATTCCAGAGCGTGAAGTAACGAATAATCCCAATTTGCAGAAATGATAAAGTGCCACATTAGATTGTGCAAATCAGATGAATAAAAGAGGGAGAGTATCTAAATTTAGAATACTCTCCTTTTTTAATATAACGAAATCTGGTTCTTGTTGTATAAAGAGGGCAACACAAATCATTGCAGATGCACTGACATATCAATCTTATTTAGACTGCTTCAATAACCATATTTCAAAGAATTTATCGTAAACCTTGTATTCTCCAAGTTCACAAGTAACAAAATCCTTGTCCAACAATCCTTTTATAGCTCCTTGTACTGAGCTGGCTGTCAATTTATAGGTTTTCAAGAATCTGGAAGAAGTTATTTCCCTTGCTTTTCCTTCTTTGCAAATGGCAAACAATACCTCCTTTTGTTTGGGAGGAAGTTGATAAAGAAGAGAGGAATAAGTAAAATTCAACTGAGACTAAATGTTTTCGATCGCTATGCTCACTTTGTCTGCCGTACAAATTTCACCTGTAGCTGTCATTGCATACAATGAGTTGGAGATGAATTGAATATACCATGTAATGCCCTCAAAACGTTCATATACGTTCTGAACAGTTTCTTCTGTAATGTCTTTATTGGCTATGAGGAAATGTTTCCTAATAAACTTTGTGTAAGTTCCTATGTCTATTGGATGTAATTCCATGATGGCTGTACTTTGATAGAAAGGGCGTGCTGGACTTGTGAATATTTCGCCCATCATATGCCGTTGGGAACCTGCATAAATAAATCTTGCATTTGCGCAATGCTGAATATGGGTACGCAATACAGCTTCAATATTTTTTCCGGATATTTGGCAATAGCTTGAAATTCGTCAATAGCCACCAGGCAGGGCTTGTCGGCCTTCTCCAAATAATAAAAAATTTCATCCAAAGTAATAGAAGGAGTTTTTATATCTCCCATCTCCAAATTCCAACCGGGATTTCCTGCAAAATCAAATGAAATTCCCGCCCGAAGCGATGACAAGCAACTTAAAAACAAATCCCACGCTTTTCTACCTCGTGGTTTCAGACCATTCATAATTCCTTTGCCAAGCTCAAAAACAAACTCTTGAAGATTCTTAGTCGCATATATATCAATCAAGAAAATATAATATTCCTTTTCGATATGTTTTTTGATGAAAACAATGTTCTATTAAGCCCGTCTTTCCTAAACGACGAGAAGATATTAAAGCTACATTGTTACCATTTGTGATATAACGGGTTAATGTTCCGGTTTCAGCTACACGGTCACAAAAATATTCAGCGGATATATATCCATTGGTTATGAAAGGGTATTCTTCTCCATAAAGTGAATGCTTTATACAAAAAAAATTATAATCTTATTATAATGCAAATATCACAATGCTTTTGTATCGATTCTCCAACTTTGTTTCATATAATCTGTCAGAGGAAATCTGTTGATTTACTCTTCTCATATTGGAAATTAAATTATAGATTTACAATCTTTCTTTATCCTCTGCCAACAAAAAGTTTCGCAGTGAAATCTGTTTAATTCCTTTGTAATTTCCCCCGCTTTGCATTTCATCCATTGTAACTACATATTTGGGGTAATTGTCTGCTATTTCCAAAAGATTGCCAAATTCTCGCCTAACAGTTGCATCATCGGGAAGCATATATGCTACTTGGATATAGACTTTATGGTCGTCCTTGGAAGCAATGAAATCAATTTCCTTATTGCCACTCTTTCCGACATATACTTCATATCCATATCTTAATAAATCAATGCATACAACATTTTCCATTAACTTGTTGATGTCTTTTCGAAAATCAAAATGCTGTATGGAATTATGTAATCCCAAATCTTCAAAATAATATTTCTCACCAATCTCAAAGATTTTCATCCCTCGGATTTCAGCTCGTTGAATTTTGTAAATAAAGAAACTATTGCACAGTGCCTTTAGATAGTTCAGAATTGTCTGCGTGGGAATGTTGACGTGTTGCGACTTTAAATATTTACTAATATTCTGGGCAGAAAAAAGAGAGCCGGTATTATCTATCAGATAAGCTACGAGATTCTCCAAAAAAGATACATTCCGGATTGATTCACGTGCAACCACATCTTTTAGTAGGATAGTAGAATAAACGTTTCTCAAATACTCGAATATGACATTCTTGTCCATTGTTAGATTATGAATGTATGGCATACCTCCGAATGTAAGATAGAGTTTTAGACTTTCGGTGGAGTCTTGGCGTTGATTGAAAGTTAAGAATTCCCCATAGCTAAGTGAGTGAATGGGAAATTCTATATATCTTCCTGCCAATTGAGTAGCAAGTTCACTGGACAGCATTTTAGCATTACTTCCGGTGCAATAGATATCACATTTATTTTCGTTCAATAAACTCCGCAGACACAATTGGAATTCTTCAATCTCTTGGATTTCATCTACAAAAAGATAGTTATGATTATACCCAGTAACCTTCTTTAAAACATATTGATAAAGATCCATGTAGTTCCTAATTTCCGTGAAGGCAAGTTGCTCTTTATCTACAAAAATGATATTGGCTTCCGGTATGTTTTTCTTTATGATATCTGATATCTGTAAAAGAATGTAGCTTTTACCTATCCTACGTTGGCCGGTTATTACTTTTATTATACTTTTATCAATAAACGGTTCAATTCTCTTTATGTATAAAGGACGGGAGATATAATTTTTCATATTCAAACATGATTTAGTTTATATGCAAAGATATAAAATATTTCAATTATAATTGAATATTTCTATGTATATTCCACATTCATACATTATAAATAATATATGTAAACTAAATATTTCTCAACAAAAAAGAATTTTGGGACTTTTATGGATAAAATCTATATTTCAAGATAAATTCCTCTATATAATTTATCGTTATTCTTGAATAAAAAACATTTGTTGGGTTAATTAGTACATCACAAATTAAAAGGGTAGAATGAAATTTAATAATAACGTGCTTATTATCAGCTTTTAATTATTCAAAATGGTATGAAATGGGTACTTCAAACCACTTACCTCCCTTCGCCATATACCTTTATATAGAATATATAATAGAGTAAGCCTTGTTTTATAATGATTGTAAATTATTAATTTTCAGCAATATACATATATTGTAGTTCCGCGAAAACTTTGGTGATTTCTTATATTGGTATGCAGACGCAGGAAGTGGCGATTAAGCCGAGTGTAAAAGTGACAATGAGAAGCAATGCAGAAGCTTTGGATGAGGTTGTGGTAGTGGCATACGGTACTGCTAAAAAAGAATCGTTGACCGGTTCTATCTCGGTGGTTGACAATAAGAAAATAGAGAAGCGCATCACAACCAGCGTAACCGGTGCACTTGAAGGTGCCGCACCGGGTGTACAAGTGAACAATACATATGGTGAACCCGGTTCTGCCCCCAGCATCCGTATCCGTGGTTTTGGTACATTGGTTTCAGGTGCTTCAGATCCTCTGTATGTAGTGGACGGAGTCCCTTTCGATGGAAACATGGCCGAACTAAACTCTAATGATATTGAAAGCATGTCCATCTTGAAAGATGCTGCTTCGGCTGCATTATACGGTAACCGTGCTGCCAACGGTGTTGTCATCATTACAACCAAGAGCGGACGAAACACTCACAAACCGAGTATTACGCTGCAAATGAATCAAGGTATGTATAACAGAGGTATTCCCGAGTACGACCGTCTGGATGCAGACCGCTGGATGGAAGCTACCTGGATGGCCAAGAAGAATGCCATGATGAGCAATGCCGGCATGTCGGCAAGCGATGCTGCCGCATATGCCACGGGACACGTGGTTAGTGAATCTATCGGTCGTAATATCTACAATGCCGCTGGTGATAAGTTGTTTGACAATAACGGTAAACTGATTGCCACTCGCCTGGCTGGCTATGACGACTTGGACTGGCAGAATGCCATCGAACGCACGGGACACCGTCAGGAATACAATCTTTCTGCCGCCACTTCGGGAGAGAAATACAACGTGTATTCTTCCATAGGCTACTTGAATGAGAAAGGATATGTAAAAGCCACAGGTTACGAACGTTTCTCCGGGCGTATCAACACTACTTATACACCTAACAAGTGGTTCAAGGGTGGCGTGAACCTGACTGGCTCGTGGACCAAGCGTGACTATAACAGTAATGCCAGTGGCAACTATTACGCCAATCCGTTCTATATTACTCGTTATATGGCTCCGGTCTATCCGTTGTTTATGCACAATGCCGACGGTACATACCAACTGGATGCCGATGGTAACAAAATTTATGACACCACCTCATCTTATCTGAGTAACCGCAACATCGCTTACGAAATGTTGTATAATAAGCAGGAAAGTGTGCGCAACGTATTGGGCGGACAAGCTTTTGCCACCATCTCGTTGCCGTATGGACTTTCATTAACTGTAAAAGGTGACCTGAACAACAGCACTTCGAACAATAAGAAATATGACAATCCCGAAATTGGAGACGGTGCTACGAATGGCGGTCGTTTGACAAGTTATGCCTACCAATACAAGACTGTAACCTTGCAGGAAATTCTGAGCTGGAACTATCAATTTAATCAGGTACACAACGTGGAAGCTATGGTGGCTCACGAGAACTATAGTTGGGAGCGCAAGTACACTTCCGGAATGAACACCGGTATGGCTGTAGACGGAAACCTTACTATGGGCAATTTCCTTAACAACTCTTATTTTTCCGGAAGTGATGATGAGGACAAGACGGAGTCTTATCTGGCACGCGTAAAGTATAATTATGACAACCGTTATTTCGTAGAAGGTTCGTTCCGTCGTGACGGTTCCTCACGCTTCCACAAGGACAATCGCTGGGGTAACTTCTATTCTGTTGGTGCCAGCTGGAACATGAAACAAGAAGCTTTCTTGCAAGATGTAGATTGGGTGGATGCCTTGAAGTTGCGCGCGTCCTATGGTGAAGTCGGTAACAATATGGGCGTAAGCCTTTATGGTCACATGGCTCTTTATACCATTGACAAGAACGGTGGTGAAGCCGCTTTGGTAAAACAATCACTTTCAGCACCGGACATCAAGTGGGAAACTACACAGACGGTGGATGTTGCCGTAGAGGGGCGTCTGTTCAACCGTCTGAACTTCCAAATAGGCTATTTCGACAAACGTTCCAAAGACCTACTGTTTGAGGTACGCCTACCGCTTTCTGCCGGTTCTTATCCTTGGGTTGCCGATACTGCCCCGATGAACCTGACGCAATACAAGAATATCGGTACCGTGTCCAACCGTGGCTGGGAAATCTCTTTGAATGCCGATGTCATCAACAACAATGACTGGAAATGGAACATCGGCGTAGACGCTACTTTCCTGAAGAATAAAATCGTGAAACTGCCCGATGGAAAGGACATCTTGCATGGTATGCAAAACTACTCCGAAGGACACTCCATCTACGAATGGTACACTTACCACTTCGAAGGTGTGGACCAGATGACCGGTACTTCTCTCTATACACTGGATCCGGACAAGAAAGCCGCCGCCCAAGAAGCCGGTGCATTGACTACCATCAACGGTACGGACTATGCTACCGCGACTTCATACGCCAAACGTGACTGGGCCGGCAGCGCACTTCCTACGGTTTACGGTTCTATCAGCTCAGCTCTTTCTTGGAAAAACTGGGATTTGAACATGCTGTTTACTTATTCTTTAGGCGGTAAAACATACGATGGTAGCTATGCCAGCTTGATGGGGGTGTCTGAATCCGGTGCTGCCGGTAGCGCTTACCACAAGGACATCCTGAATTCTTGGAAAGAAGTTCCTGCGGGAATGACAGAAACTTCTGCCAATCGCATTGATCCGAATGGAACTCCGCGCACCGACTTTTACAAATCGTCCGACCTGAATGCCACCAGTGACCGCTGGCTGACAAGCTCTTCTTACTTCGTATTCAAGAACCTGAATCTCTCCTACAGCTTGCCCAAGCGTTGGCTAAAAAGTGTAGGTATAGAAGGCCTTTCGCTGACTGCCGGTGTAGAGAACCTTTTTACATTGACTTCACGCAAAGGATTGAATCCGCAGTATTCCTTCAACGGAGGTTCGGACGATACGTATGTGACAGCCCGTGTTTATAACTTCGGACTGACTGTGAAATTCTAAAGGTATAACCATATAATTTGTATTAGAAATGAAAAAGATTATCAATAAATTGTTCGCAGGAAGCCTATTGGCAGGTATGATGCTGGTGTCTTCTTGCGCCGGTGACTATCTGGATACAGCACCTACTGACTCAACCGGAGCAACCGATGCCGTAGGTACCACGGCCAATGCCATGAAGGCATTGAACGGTATCGCCAAAATCATGACGACACAACACTCCTATTTTGGAGGTGGATTTGCTGGTGAGAACAACATAATGATTCAGTACGAAAGCTACCCAAGTGAAAATTACAATTACAATTATTATGCATCCGGATGGTCTCCTATCTTCAATCAAGAGTTCCATACGCGTACCAACTCCATTTACGATGCTTACGCATGGTATTACTATTATACCATAGCAGGTAATGCTAACACCATTCTTGCCAATATAGACAATGCCGAAGGTACGGAAGCGGAAAGGAATTTTGTCAAGGCATCTGCACTGACTTTCCGTGCATACGCTTTCGAGAAACTGATACACTACTATTGCTGGCGCTGGCAAGATTCCAACAATGGCGCTTCGCAGGGGATAGTACTTCGTTTGGACGAATCTACCGATGGACAAGGTTATGCCACATTAGCTGAAACGTATGCACAGATTTATAAAGATTTGGACGAAGCCATCATGCTGTTTGAGCAAAGCGGTATGGACCGTAATGCCTCACAAGTATGGATGCCGAACATCAATGTGGCACATGCCATCTACGCCCGTGCCGCTCTTACCAAGCAAGATTATACCAAAGCATTGACTGAAGCTAAGCTGGCTCGCCAGAACTACCCACTCATGAGCAATGCAGAATATCATGCAGGGTTCTGTAATCCAACCAGTGAATGGATTTTCGGAAGCTTTGGTAGTGCACAAGAGAATAACTGGTATTGGAGTTATGGTACTCAGTATGCATGCAACGGATATTATGCCAATGCGGCAGGGGCGGCAAACGGTGCAGGCTCTATCGGTCGTGAACTGATTAATCGCATTCCCAACAACGATGCTCGTAAGGCACTGTTCCTAACCGAAGACAAATTCCCCGGCTATAACTTCAATGACGGTTCAGCCATGGATTTAGGCTACGGCATTCTTGGAATGGGAGATGATGAGAAAAAAGCAGATGCTCTTTGGGAAGAAGCAGCTGCCTATTGCCAGAAAATGGCGGTCAGTGGCCTGGAAGCTCCTTATCAGGCTGGTTATATGTATCTGGGGGGACAACTGAAGTTTTATGTATTCGACACTCCGGGCGTCAGCTACCTGCCTTTCATCCGTTCATCGGAAATGGTATTGGTAGAGGCAGAGGCTAATTATTTCTTGAATGACGAGACTGCTGCTCGTGCCGCACTGGTAGAACTGAATGCCACTTCCGGACGTAATCCTGAATACACTTGCGACAAGAGTGGCGAAGCTCTTTGGAATGAAATTATGGACTATCGCGAATTGGAACTCTGGGGTGAAGGTTTTGCATGGAGCGACTACAAGAGATGGAACCGCGACATAGTCCGTCACAGTTTTGCCGAAGGTGGTAATGCTCACATTTCCGTTGCAAAAACCATTCCTGCCTCCGGTGTCAACAAATGGACATGGGATGTACCTTTGAATGAAACTGATTACAACGATGAGTTGAATCTTGGAGGAAAATAATTCTACCGGAATTATTCTATAAATAAAGTGTTTTTTGAGAGAGGGGATGCTATAAAGCATTCCCTCTGTTATTAGAGGAGAACAATAAAAGCGTTTCCACACTATTCTCAGGATATTTGCCTGCCATTTGGTATTCATCAATGATCACTAGAGGGGAGGGCTATCTATATAGCGCAAGTGGGAAAGGCAAGTACTTTGCTCCACCTCAATTCGTAAAACGTACTTTGGTAAACAGATATTTCATCAAGAAGAAAATAAGGATAGATGATATGTGAGAAATGTGGAGTTCTCAAAAGAGTCCTGTACTTCTCATACCTGCGGAACAATCAACTTTTAAAAAACAATAACTATCAATTATCCATAATCTTATAAAAATGTCGTATGTTTGCAATTAGATAAATGCATGAATATGGATTCTAAAAAACAGCTCTACATCATTAGTGGTTGTAATGGTGCTGGTAAGACTACGGCATCTTACACTGTGCTACCGGATGTTCTGGAATGCAAGGAGTTTGTTAATGCAGATGAAATAGCTCGTGGATTATCTCCTTTCAATCCCGAAAGTATGGCTATTGAAGCCGGACGGTTGATGTTACAAAGGATTAATGAATTGCTGAGAAATCAACAAAACTTTTCTATAGAAACCACACTTGCCACAAGAACTTACACCCGCCTTGTCCATCGTGCGCAAGAGCAAGGATATAAAGTCAATTTAATATATTTCTGGTTGAGTTCGCCCGACTTGGCTATTCAGCGTGTAGCCCAACGTGTACGTAATGGTGGGCACGACATTCCCAAAGAGGTTGTGATTCGGCGTTATCAAGCAGGTATCAATAACTTTTTCAATATTTATATGCCCTGTGTGGACTATTGGCTATTGGCAGATAATAGCGAGACACCCCGTATTATTGTTGCTGAAGGCGGACGGGGGATGGAGATGCATATACATCATATTGAACGATTTAATAAAATACAAAGTTATGTCAGAGAATGAAAGAAAAGAACTGAGCGAAAAGTTACATTTCGGTTTGGCATTAGCCGAACGCCGTATGCTTGAAGAAAAAGCATTGCGCAATGAATGCATTATACAAGGCTTGCCCAATGGAGAAATTAAAAGTGTACCTGCACGTATCATGCTGCGTAAACTTTATGGAGAAGAACTGAAACAATAGGAGTATCCTTTCTTCAATAAGCAGCAAACCTGGATTGCCCGCACGATATGAGAGCTAGAGTGGGTCACAAAAGCATATTCTGCATTTCCTGATTATGATAAAAATATCTCCACCCAAGCGACGTAATTTCATGTAGACTATATTTTCTCATAATAGGTATTCCTCATCAGAAAAATATAATCCCAAACAAGAAACCAAAAACATTGTTTACTACATAAATCTTTGGGGAATTAAAGAACTAAACCTTGACTGAACAATCGTTTTTCCATCCGAAAAGGGCAGGTTTACATTTTTGACATACTTCCAATAGTAGTTTTTCGCAGTTACAGAGTTCTTTACTTCAATTACTTTTGTATTTGGAATAAACAAACGGATATCTCCATTTAAAATAAGGACAATTGCATAGTGTTCTATGCATAAAATGGATAAATGGGTAAGATGGTATCTATGTAACCTTTATAATTTCAATAATATTTTATATAATGCTTTACGTTTTCATGGATGTAACAAACAATACAAGTAAATAATTGACAAAAAACAACTAAACGATAGATGTTGACATAAGCATTCATTCTTAAAAAAAAGAAATCCTAACGTTATGATTATAACATATTAGTACAGAATCAGACTATTATAAATCAGCACATTACTATTACAAATAGTATCATATAAGTAGATTGTCATGTATAGTGAACATGTATAGAGTATCTCCCAAAGGGGAACACTTCCTTTTGAAACTTTCTTGAATTATTGTACCTCCTTTATTACCAACAAGATACACATATTGTAGTTCCGCGAAAACTCTGGTGATTTCGTACATCGGTATGAAGACTCAAGAAGTGGTAATCAAACCGAGCGTAAAAGTGGTTATGATGCCTGATACAGAGATACTTGATGAAGTAACAGTAGTGGCTTATGGCACTAAACGTAAACAAGATTTGGTGGGTTCTATCAGCAGTGTAAAGAATGAGATTATCAGTAATTCACAAGCTACATCCGTGTCCAATGCATTAGAAGGAGCTGTGGCTGGTTTGCAAGTTGTAAGTTCTTCCGGCCAGCCGGGACAAGATGCCAATATCGTATTACGCGGTATCGGTTCTATTTCGGCCAGCAACAATGCACTGATTGTAGTAGATGGTGTGCCCTTCAACGGCAAGTTGTCGGACATCAACCCTACAGACATTGCTTCAGTGAACGTGTCGAAAGATGCTGTATCCAACTCTTTGTATGGTTCCCGTGCAGCAGGTGGTGTGGTCATGATTACTACCAAGACCGGACGCAAAGACAAGGTGGCCATCAACTTTAACGGCTCCTGGGGTGTGGCACAGCGTGCGTACAAGGACTATGATATGGCTACTGATCCGGGAGAGTTCTACCGTTTGTCTTGGTATGGTCTTCGTAACACCTATTGGGCGGCTGGAAAATCCATTGAAGACTCTAATTTAGCAGCCAGTCAGGATTTGCTGGGCGAACTGGGTAATTACAATGCTTATATCATCCCGCAAGGAGAGTATCTGGTAACACCAGATGGAAAACTTAACCCCAATGCACGTCTGCGTTATAATGATTCGTTTGCCGATGCCTTGTTCGACAATGCCTTCCGTCAAGAGTATAATGTATCTGCATCGGGTGGTAATGACCGCACAGATTACTATGTATCTATGGGCTTTCTGGACAATGACTCTTATGTGCTAGGTTCTTCTTATGAGCGCTTTACGGCTCGTGCCAACGTTAACTCTCAGTTGAAATCCTGGTTGAAGGTAGGTACCAATGTAGGCTATTCCAAAGCAACTCAGAATGGTGTACAAGAGAATGCCGGAGCTGCCTCCAATCCTTTTGAGGTGGCACGTTCTTGGGCTCCCATCTTCCCGGTTCATGCCTATGATGCAGAAGGTAATATGAAATATTATGAGGACGGAAGTCCTATGTATGATGCCGGAAACGGTGAGACAGACGGTACATCTAAACGTCCTACGGCTACTAACCAGAATGTGATAGCCAATATGAAAGAGGATATTCGTGAAACTGTGTACAATAATCTGACTTCACGCTCGTATCTGGAAATCTCGTTCTTGAAGAATTTCAAGTTTACAGCAAACTACAGTTATGATTTCACGAACAGTAGCCAGACAGTATTCTACACTCCGCTCATCGGTGACGGACAGTCTTTCGGTGGTCGTGGTACAAAAGGAAGCTACAACACTACGACTACCAACTTCAACCAGATTCTGGCCTACAGCAATGTTTTTGGCGATAACCACCACTTGTCGGCCAAGATAGGTCACGAGTACTATAAGTATGAATATCAGTATTTAGCAGGACAGAAGACCAATTTCTTTAATCCGAACAATCCGGAACTGGACAACGGTGGACAAATGCAATACATTAACAGCTACACGGCAAACCATAACATCGAGGGGTATTTCGGTATGGCAGACTACGACTATAGCAACAAATATTATCTTTCTGCAGCCTTCCGTCGCGACGGTACTTCCCGCTTCTTGGACCGCTGGGGTAATTTCTGGTCGGTAGGTGCCGCTTGGCGTATTTCCAACGAAGCATTCATGGAGGGTACAAACTCTTGGTTGAACGACTTGAAACTGCGTGCGTCTTATGGTACCCAAGGTAATGAAAGCATCCTTTCGGAGTATGACTATGCCTATGTGTACACGCCTTATCAAGACCAATACACAGTTACTTGGAATGGTTCAGAGTTGGGTTATTCACCGGAATTCTACGGTAATCCGGACTTGACTTGGGAAAAGCAGAAGACTTTTGACGTGGGAGTAGATTTCCGTCTATTCGACAGAGTATACGGTTCATTCGAATATTTTTATCGTCGTACAGACGATATGCTCTTCAAGCGCCCTGTAGCTTACTCTACAGCCGGACGTCCGTATAATTGGGAAAACCTGGGTGCGATGAAAAACACTGGTATAGAGTTTGAAGTGAATGTGGATATTTTCAATCAGCCCGACCTAAAGTGGACGGTATCGCTCGTGGGATCTCACTACAAGAACCGCATCGTGACACTGCCCGAAGAAAACCGTGAAAATGGTATCACTTCCGGTCCGTTCAACCTGCGCGAAGGTAAGAGCCGCTTTGAATACTATACTTATATGTATGCCGGCATGGACGAAAAAGGAAATGCCATGTGGTACATGGATGAGACAAACGAGAAAGGGGAAGTGACAGGCCGTACTACCACCACCACTTATGCAGACGCAACCCGCTACTTCATTGGAAAATCTGCACTGCCCGATTTCAACGGTGGTTTGAGCACTACTTTCTCTTACAAGGGAATTGACCTTTCTATAGCAACGGCTTTCCAAATTGGTGGCTATGCTTATGACTATTCTTATCTGTCCGGCATGAGCTCCTCATTCTACGTAGGTCATAATAAGGATATGTGGAAAACATTCAACCCTGAGACCGGTCAAGGTTCACTTCCTATTTGGAATGCTGACAATGCTTCCAACTCTTTCACTCAGCAATCAGACCTCAATCTGATAAAGGCCAGCTACTTCAGCATCCGTAACATCACTTTGGGCTACACATTGCCGAAGAACCTGACGCAGAAATTGGGTGTTGAGAAACTGCGTATCTATGCTACGGCAGATAATCTCGGCTTGTGGTCCAAACGTCAGGGATTTGACCCTCGTGTGGCAATGGCTGGTTCTGATGATGAATATGGAGGCTATTCTCCGATGCGTGTGATTTCCGGAGGTATCAACCTTACATTCTAAACTAAAAAATAAAATTGTATATGAAGATAATGAAATATATGATGCAGGTGCTTCTTGCTGGGGGCCTGCTTACATCTTGCATTGAAGATGCTGATGTTACCGCTTATTTGACTGAAGACCAACTGGGCAATGTGGCTCAGGAAGATCCTGATAAGGCTTTTTCAGCTGCTGTGGCAGGTATGTATACTGATATGCAACAGTATGTTGACGTCAATATGAGTCACAACTATTTCGGTCAAAAGAGTTTTGATTACTTAACATCGCTGATGGGCAACGATATGATTATGACCGGACGTTTCGCCATGAGTATGTATCATTATTTGCTGGATTACTGGCAACAGAACTATACTCCGACCAACAACCGTTGGAAAGAGTACTATCGCGTCATAGCCAATGCCAACAATATCCTCAAGCTGATTGACCCCAGCAGTGAAGATCCCGCCAATTTGAAATATCGTGCCATTGCCCTTGGTTTCCGTGGCTATGCCTACTTACAACTGACTTACTTATATCAGCATTCCTACTATACCGGTGCGGATGGAACGAAATGGGGCCGTGGAGAGAAATATGACTTCTCCCAGTCTCCGTGTGTACCGCTTATTACAGAGGATACGGAAGGTGACCAGCCACGTGCTACTGTAGCCCAAATCTATGAACAAATCAAGAGTGACCTTACTACTGCTTTCGATTTGTTCAAGAATTTGGATATGACGCGTACTTCCTCACCCACTGATATGGATGGCTGCGTGGTAGCTATGCATTTGGCTCGTGCAAATATGGTTATCCATGAATGGGATGAGGCGATAAAGTATGCGCAAGTGGTGATTGATAATTTCCCCATATTGCAGAGTGAAGACCAGATACTCCAGGGATTCAGTAATATCAGCTTACCGGATGTAGTATTCGGATGTGATATTACAGCAGACAATAGTACGACTTATATGTCTTTCTTCTCGCAGATGGATACTTATGGTGATGGGTATGCCGGCATCGGTGTATGGCGCGCTGCCTTTAAGCCATTAGTAGACCGTATCGCGGATACTGATATCCGTCTGCAATGGTTCTGCTGCGACCGTTCTACAGGTGTAACAGATGCTTCCGGTAATCGTATAACATTGATTCGTGACACTCAGTCTCCAGTTGCCGTGGAATACCAAGCTGTAAAATTTATCGGTACAGGTCGTGATAACATCAAGGCCGGTGTGTTCAGCGGATGGGAACTGGGAGATTATATTTACCTGCGTTCAGAAGAAGCTTACATGATAAAAATGGAAGCTTTGGCTCACAAGGGTTCTGCAGAAGCAGTGACTGAACTGAATAGCTTTATGAAGACTCGCCAGCCCGATTATAATTACACTTTCACGAATAAGGCTGACCTGATAGAGGAAATCATTTATCAGAAACGTGTAGAGTTCTGGGGTGAAGGTTTGGAATATATTGATAATCGTCGTTTGAATATTCCTGTAGATCGTACAGATGAAACTTGGGGCGCAGAAAATAATAATCACTTCTCTGCCGGTAAGTTCCGTTATAACCAAGAAGACAGGCCGTTCCTTTACCAATTACCTCTCTCTGAAATAGAGAATAATTCTCAGCTTTCTCCGAGCGACCAGAATTAATACCTCAAAGGACATGTTATACGGAAAAATAACACAGAAGCGCTATCTGTGCAGACTAATCAAGCTGCATTACCCCAACAATAATAATGCGACAACTATGATGATTCATCCGGTTGAACATACCGGAATTTCATAATAAAGTGTTTTTGAGAAGCCACTCATTGTGAAATGGGTGGCTTTTCTTCTCTTAATCCTACAAAAGACTTCAGGGGAAGTGTTATTTCAAGATTACATATCTTCCAAAAAAAGCCCTTTATAAGAAACAGAGCAGTTTTCCCATTCTTTGTTGATTGTGAGAAAATATTCTCCTTTTTTCTTCAATATTCCCCAATCTATCCGTTCATTATTGTGTTCAATTTTTACCAATTCGTAAAATGAAAAAATACAATGCCGGTCTTCCATCCGTTGGCTTCAATAAAAGTGAGGTCTTATCGATACGCCTAAAACCGTCATTTACGATTCTTCTTGAGACTGTTCTGCTATATTCTTTAAAACTGCCAATTCTTTTTTCGACTATAGAATTTCATAATACACCTTATCATTTTACATCAAGTCCACTATTATCGTAATGCACATTACGATAATACCAATTAGAGACGATAATTTGTATAAAATGAATTTCTCCTTGAACTTTTACACAAGAAACTATAAAGTAATTTATTAAGCTCCTTTAGAAATGATCTCATAAGTTCATTAGTTTTTTATACAGCAAACACAGATTTCCTATATTTGAAATAGGAATAAACTAATATTTATCTCTATCTGAAATGGGAATGGTTATTCTGTAATTTGAAATAGTATTTACATGAAATGCAATATTCTTATGGATGAAATAAGTAATACAAGTAAATATTCAACGAAAAATAAACAAATAATAGATATTGACATAATTACCCATTCTTTTAAAAAGAGGAATACTAATTTTACAACCGTAGTACATTAATTGATACTCAAACAGCTATTAATCAAAATATTACATTTATTAATGGTATCACATAAGTAAGGTTTTGTTTATTGTAGACCCATATAGGACAGCTTTGAAAAGAGTATTCCTTGTTTTAGCCAATTCTTTGACTTATTGTATATTCTTTATTATCAATATATTATACACATTGTAGTTCCGCGAAAACTCTGGTGATTTCGTTTGTTGGTATGCAAACCCAAGAAGTAACGATTAAACCTCATGTAAAGGTAATTTTGAAATCCGATTCTGAGCTGCTTGAAGAGGTTGTGGTTACCGGTTACGGTACATTTAAAAAAGCATCATTTACTGGAGCTGCTTCTACTGTAAACACTTCCACCTTGGAAGATGTACCTGTTCTTTCTGTTGCCGACAAACTTTCTGGTAATGTCGCTGGTGTTACTTTTGGCTCAAGTTCAAGTAATCCGGGTTCTGTAAGCAGTATCCGTGTACGTGGTATGGGTTCCATCAATGCCGGAAACAATCCGCTTTATGTTATTGACGGAACACCGGTCACAAGTGGAGACTTATCCGAGTTCACTTATAGTGATGCAGGAACTGATATTTTGTCTTCACTCAATACCAATGACATCGAGTCTATCACAGTTATCAAAGATGCGGCTGCTGCCTCTCTTTACGGCTCGCGTGCTGCTAACGGTGTTGTGGTCATTACGACGAAAAGCGGAAAACAAGGCAAAACAAATGTAAGTTTCCGTTCCGACTGGGGTTTCTCAAACATGGCAATAGATTATCGTCCTATGCTTGACGGTGACTCGCGCCGCGAACTCTTATGGACCGGTCTCAAGAATTACGGGTTATACACCGGAAACATGTCCGATGCAGATGCCGCAACTTTTGCAGACCAGAACATCGAGGACTTTGCTTCAAAACCCTCAACCGGATGGACGGATTGGAAAGACCTGCTTTTCCGTAACGGTTCTCATCAGAACTACCAGCTGAGCGTATCTGGTGGCAATGACCGTACCAAGTTCTACACCTCAGTAGCTTATACCAATCAGGAAGGTATCATTTACAAACAAGGTCTGGAACGTTTCACTGGTAATGCAAACCTCACTCATAAGTTTGGAGACTTTGAAGTTCAGGTTACAAGCCAATTCTCAAAAGTAAGACAAAACAAAACTAATGAAGCTACCTCCTATGATGGACCTGTGGCCAATTACGCATTCTTCCAAAGCCCCTCATCAACCCCTTATAATGAAGACGGCACATTAAACAATGGTTGCGGCGTATTTGGAGTCAATCCTTTGTATGAAAGAGAACACAGCTCTGACGTTTATACCCTGATGAAGGCATTCAATACAATCAAGTTGACCTACAATATTTGGGACAAGTTGAATTTAAGTGAAAAGATTGCTTATGATTACGCACAAGGAACCAATGACGTTCTTTGGGACAGACACTCAAACAATGGTGCCCCCGGTGGTGTCATGCAGCGTATCGTCAATCGTAATGACCAGCTGAATACACAAACCCAGCTCTCTTACATCAACTCTTTCGGTCTACACAATATTGACGCCCTGCTTGGTTTTGAAACACAAGATACGGAATATGCTTTCAACTACATGGCAGGCCAAGACTATCCGGGTGATTTGTACGAATTGACAAATGCCGGTTCAACAAGTGCCGAAACCAACAGACAGAGCTATCGCATGACTTCGTTCCTCGGACGTGCCAATTATAACTACGCAGACAGATATTATCTCGGTCTCAGCTATCGTACCGACGGAAGTTCACGTCTGGCAAGAGAAAACCGTTGGGGAAGTTTCTGGTCGGTTTCCGGAGCATGGAGATTCATAGACGAAAGTTTCCTGAATCCTGTCAAGAGTGTATTGACAGATGGAAAGCTCCGTGTGTCATACGGTGTAAACGGAACGCAACCATCAGACTATTATGCTTATATGAATCTTTATAAATACGGAATCATATACAATGGACAGTCAGGAATGTCAATCGTCGGAATTGCAAACCCGGACCTGAAATGGGAAAAGAACAAAACATGGAATATCGGTCTCGACCTTTCATTCATCGACCGTATCTCTGTAACATTCGACTACTATCAGCGTAAAACCAGCGACCTTATATATGACCTCCCCGTATCACAAGTCGGCGGATATTATGATGGCAATTATGGGTATACCACCCCGCAAAACATCGGTTCACTGAAGAACTCCGGTTTTGAGTTGACCATTACATCAACCAATTTCAGAAACAAGGATTTCACGTGGACCACTTCTCTGAACATGGCACACAACAGCAACAAACTGACCAAATTGGATGGCCAGCAGAATGAAATCGTATCAGGACCGCTGATTCACCGTGTAGGCGAACCTTACTATTCATACTATGTTTATGAATACGCCGGAGTCGACGCAGAGACCGGTAAAGAAATGTTCTATCTGAATGACGGAACAGAGAATGCCCGCAAGACAACTACAAATATCTCTGAAGCCAACAAAACTATTGTAGGCAAGCATCAGGCTAGTATAGAAGGCGGTCTTACCAACAACCTCAAATGGAAGTTTATCGACTTGGGCTTCACTTTCACTTATTCATTGGGTGGTGATGCTTTTGACTACTCCACTTGGCAGCACTCCAATGGCGGTTCATATCTATACGGTGGTGCCGTACCGACATACTATGACATCTCAAAGATGTGGACAGGCCCGGGCGACACGAATGCCACATTGCCTAAATTTGAATATGGAAGCGCTGCTTCACTGTCTTCACGCTGGCTGATGCCTACTGATTATCTACGTCTGAAGAACCTCACATTAGGTGTAAGCATTCCGCAAAACTATATCAGCAAGCTTGGGCTCAGCAAAGCCAGAATCTACTTCTCTGGTTCCAACCTGCTTACATGGAAGTCTAAAGACTTATTTGTAGATCCGGAAATGCGTGTAGACGGACTATGCACATTTGAGACTCCGGCATTGAGAACATATACATTCGGAATAGAATTGAATTTCTAACTAATAAAGATACGAAAATGAAAATATTAAAGACATTATACACAGCAACGCTTTGCGCAGCTATGGCAGTCAGCACTTCATCATGCCTCAACAGTTGGCTGGATCAGTCACCCGCAGACGGAATAGATGCTGAAACCGCAATCAAGAACAGCGATGATTTGGCCAATGTGCGGACGGGACTTTATGCTGCCGTTAAAGGTAACAGTAGCCTGATTAATTATTATGGACGCCTCATGTTCGTATACGGTGACATGAGAGGGGAAGATATCCAATATGAATATAACGGGGGAAGTGGAAGAGCAAACTTCTACTACTATATGGAATATACAACTGCAGACAATTTCACCACCTCAACAGCCGTATGGCAGATGCCTTATGTAGTCATTGCACGCGCCAACCGTCTGATTCAGGCAGCAGAAAGTGGCAACCTGACCGATGCGGCAGAGGCAAAAGCCACTATTGACCAATATGATGCAGAAGCAAAAGTTCTGCGCGCCATGGCACTGTTTGACCTTACACGTATCTACGGTAAACCTTATACGGTAGATCAAGGCAGCTCACTCGGTGTGCCCATCGCTACCTCCCCACTAGAATCGACAGAAAAGCCAAGCCGCAGCACGGTAGCTCAATGTTATGAGAGTATTGAAAAAGATTTGACAGATGCAATCAACTCAAATGCACTGCCCAAAACCAATGAAGTGGGTTATGTCAACCTTTGGGCTGCCAAAGCCTTGCAGGTACGTGTATATATGACAAAAGGCGAATGGAGCAAGGCTCTATCCGTAGCAGAAGACATCATATCAAACTCGTCTTACAAACTTTGGGAACCGTCAGAATATGTTGCAGCATGGAGCAAAAGCGATGCCAATCATTCAAAAGAAATCATGTTCGAGATTTCCATCAACAACAATACTGACTGGACAGACCGTGAAGGTATTGCCTATTTATATGCCGACAAGGCTGGCGCTTCTCCCGGATATGGAGATGTAATTGTCACAAAAGACTTCTCTGACATGCTTACATCCGACCCGGCAGACATCCGTAACGACATATTATTGGCAGCGGCAGCAGGAGGATTTGACAAGCGCAAAGTTTACATCAACAAAATGCCAGCTGTAAACGGAGATGTGCGTTACTCCAATGTCCCATTGCTACGCTTGTCAGAAGTTTACTTGTCAGCAGCAGAAGCAGCTTTCCAAGCCGGAGACAAGAACAAGGCTGCCAACTTGCTGAACGATATCATCTCCAACCGCACAACGGATGAAAGCAAACAAGTAACCAGCGGAAACATCACATTAGACCGCATCTACATCGAACGCCGCAAGGAACTTGTAGGTGAAGGACAGCGCTACTTCGATGTTATGCGCCGAGGTGAAACCGTTACACGCTACACGGACGTTAATGACAGAGGATGGCACGACGTATTGAGCGAAGAAGCGCGTACATTCAACCGCGACTCCAAGAAAGCGCTCCCGTTGATTCCCGTCGGTGAAATCAATGCCAATCCGAACATAGAACAAAATCCAGGCTATTAATCAATAGTAGCCTAAAGAAACTTGGGAATTTTCCCAATGTGTTTTTATAAATAAAGTGTTTAGAGGAGGTGTGCCAGTGATGGTATGCCTCCTTCTTTCAATATATCCACCAATATCGGTTTCACTCCGCTGACAAAACACTCAACGGCAATAACCATCAGGATAAGTCCCATCAGGCGCATCATCACATTGTTTCCCGTCTCACCCAGGATTTTGACCAACCGCGTGGAAGCACGCAATATGAAGAAGGTAATCAGATAAATAAAGGCAATCATTCCTATAAGAACTCCTTTCATCTGAATGGTATGGGCATCCTGCATCAGCACAATGGCATTGGCTATGGCACCAGGACCACAAAGCATCGGAATTCCAAGAGGAGTAATGGAAATATCATCGGCATAAGTCTTGATTTCCTCGTCTTTCAGCTTCATTGGGGTATAACGGGCTTGCAGCATATCGAAGCCAATCTTAAAGATAATAACTCCACCGGCAATACGGAAACCATTGGTAGAGATACCGAAGAACTTAAAGAGGAACTGCCCTGCAAACGTAAAGACCATAATTGTTATAAAGGCAACCAAAGTGGCGCGCGATACTACCGACTGCCGTTCACGGTCTGTCATTCCATGCGTCATGGTCAAAAACACCGGCATGGTGCCGAGAGGGTTTGTCAACGTAAAGAAGGAGGTAAAACAAAGTAAAGCGAAAGGTAAGATTGTGTCCATAGCTGTATAATATACGTTTCTGCAGACAAAAGTACAACTAAAAATTTCAATGTCACAAAATCTGCATCAATTCTTTCAGATTACTGATATGATAAGTCGGTTGGAAAGGCAGTTCTTCCTTCCCTGTTACATTATAAAACACTTGGTGCATGCCCACTCCTTTGGCTCCTGCCACATCATTCTCCCAACTATCGCCTATCATCAAAGAATCACGCACCTCGGATTGTGTGGCAGAAAGGGCAAAATGAAAAATTTCGGGCCAGGGCTTCAAGATACCGATGTCATCAGAGAGAACAATCTTCTTAAAAAAGTGGTCAATGCCTGCCGAACGCATCTTATGACATTGCAGCTCTTGGAAGCCGTTGGAAAGGATATAGAGGTTATATTTCCCCGCCAAATATTCCAGTACCTCATACGCATGCGGCATCAGCCGACTTTTTGTGGGAATGACCGAAAAGAAATCATCAGAAAAAGCCTCGGCCAAAGCAGCATCCCCCGCCCCTACTGCCTCCAGAGGATATAGAAAACGCTGGCGGTTCAACTCTTCCTTACTGACCTGCCCTCTGCCGTATTCTTCCCACAGCTCTACATTACGATGCTGATAAAGCGTATAGAAATGCTGGAAAGAACGAAAGAAACGGTCATAATCATACTTGTGATACATCTCTTCGAATGTATCGCGTGCATTAAGGGAAAATGCCCAAAGCGTATCGTCCAGGTCAAAAAATAGGTTCTTATATTGGGATGCCATAATTTAAAGGAAAGGGATATATAAAAATAGACGCAGATTATCAATTCCAATAACCTGCGTCCGTTCTGTATCAGTCTATAACAGTGTTATTTTACCTGGATTACCAAAT
The DNA here is from genome assembly GCF_003602995.1 of Bacteroides sp. AF25-38AC. Lineage (NCBI taxonomy): Bacteria > Pseudomonadati > Bacteroidota > Bacteroidia > Bacteroidales > Bacteroidaceae > Bacteroides > Bacteroides sp. AF25-38AC. The sequence goes on from NZ_QTMD01000002.1 coordinate 121,550, forward strand.
ACTTGGACACACTCCAGAAGTCTTTCGGATTTGTAATCTTCAAAGTCAGCTGTCCTTTATCATCTTTCTCCAACGCATAAGAACCAGCGGGATGAGTAGTCAAGATATCAGCATCTTTAGAGTATAGTTTAATCTCTTTTGTCGTACGGATATCCACTTGTGTAAAGTAGTCCTTGTTGATATCAGAATCTTTCAGCACCTGGCCTTTTTTGAAAAGTCCGGTATTTGTCAATATCTTCTGGTCCTTCAACTCTTTCTTCGTACCAAATACAAACCAAGCCGTATTGAGTGCCTTATCTTGTTCGGCAACGGTTTGAGCCTTCGCCTCATTTTCGGCAGTCAATTCTTCTTTCTCAGTAGACAAACCGGTTACGGCAGCATCCAGTTCCTGGATACGGATATTCTTGGAAGCCAGCTCAGCCTGCAATTCCTCGATACGCTGGGTCTTTGCCACCAACTCCTGAGTCAGGGACTCCACAGCCCTCTTCAACTGGGCAGAGTTATTCTTACTATTCTTCAGCATGGACTGTAATTTGGCAATCTGTTCCTTGTTCTCTTCCATCTGCTTACGGATAAACTCAATATCCGACGCAATCTGCTGCTTGGCATTCAAAGAGCCTTCTGCCACAGCACCACGCTGCAAATCCACACGGCTCTCTGCTGCATTAATCTGGCGGAATCCCTCTGAAATATCATTGAAAGTGCCCATCATCTCGTCCAATTCAGCATTACGCTGAGTCAGTTCCATCAATAAAGAATCATTTTCAGCTTTCAGCTGGTTCTTACTGCCACCAGAGAAGCTGTCACACGAAGCCATTACAGCCGCGCATACAATTAAAACTGCTAACTTTTTCATACGCTTTCGTTTTACGTTTGGTTAATGAAGTTATTTAATCGTCTATTCCTGTTACTACAATCACAATTTCACCGCGCGGTTCGTTCGCCGTGAAATGTTCAATCAATTCTGTAAGCGTTCCACGCACCGTTTCTTCGTGCATCTTTGAGATTTCCCGCGAAACAGAAGCCTGACGTTCGGCACCGAAATGTTCGGCAAACTGCGTCAAAGCTTTTACCAATCTGTGGGGAGACTCATAGAACACCATGGTACGACACTCCTCGGCCAATGCCTTCAGGCGGGTCATCCTTCCTTTCTTCTGTGGAAGGAAACCTTCAAAACAGAACTTCTCATTCGGCAGTCCGGAAGCCACCAATGCCGGTACAAAAGCTGTCGCTCCCGGCAGGCATTGCACTTCGATGCCGTTACGCACACACTCTCTGACTACCAGAAAGCCCGGGTCGGATATACCCGGCGTACCTGCATCCGAAATCAAAGCTACAGTTTCTCCCCCCTTTATTCTATTAACAACACTTTCAACCGTTTTATGTTCATTAAATTTATGGTGAGATTGCATCGCATTCTTTATTTCGAAGTGTTTCAGCAATATGCCGGAGGTACGTGTATCCTCAGCAAGTATCAAATCCACTTCTTTCAGAATCCGGATAGCACGGAATGTCATATCTTCCAAATTTCCTACCGGGGTAGGCACTACATAAAGTTTTCCCATACTTATCGGTTGTTTAGCTGAAATATTTTTTGAGGAGTTCCATAAAATCGACGGCGGCTTCATTTTCTTCATCCGGGTGCACTTCCGAAGCAAAAATATCCATAGCCTTGTCCAAAGAAGGAGCCTCACCCAAACGTCGTACCACTTCATTCATCCGTGCAGCATCGCCTGCGAACAGTTCGCGGACAAAACGGAATGAATCGTTCAGACTGATGGCATGTTTCAAATCCTTGGCAGGCTTGATGCGTTCTGCCAAAATAGGAACTGTTTCCGGTTCCTCACATACCATCTTCACTGTATCAGGAATAACCGATTCGACCGGAGAAACCGATTCGGTCAAAGGAGTAGTAACAGCAGGGGGTTCCTCCAGGGGCGACACAACAGCCGTTGGCGCCTCCTCAAGCAGTTCTTGCAACGCCTCCAAGCGTGCCTTCATCTGCTGGATATTCCGTTTTGCCACAATCTTCAATGTCGGATTGGCATCACTTGAAATGGCCTGCATCAAACATTTCAATTCCTGAATATCTAATTCTATGTCGTTTAATAGGGTTTGCATATCCTTTACACAGTCCGTGTTAACGCTACAAATGTAGAAATAAATAATGAAAAAATATCGGAAAGCAAACAAAAGTGTTACTTTTGCGCTTAAATATAACACTCGAAAACATGGTATTATTTTCAGAAGATCATATACAGGAAACCAAACGCAGGGGAAGAATTGAGGTCATTTGCGGTTCCATGTTCTCCGGCAAAACCGAAGAGCTGATAAGGAGACTGAAACGGGCAAAATTTGCCAAACAACGCGTAGAGATATTCAAGCCTGCCATAGACACCCGTTATTCCGAAGCCGATGTCGTATCGCATGACAGTCATTCCATAGCCTCCACTCCCATCGACTCGTCTGCCAGCATTCTGCTCTTCACTTCAGAGATAGATGTAGTGGGCATTGACGAAGCCCAGTTCTTTGACAGCGGCCTGATTGATGTATGCAACCAGCTTGCCAACAATGGTATACGCGTCATTGTAGCCGGACTGGATATGGACTTCCGCGGTATTCCATTCGGCCCTATGCCGGGACTGTGTGCCATTGCAGACGAAGTTTCCAAAGTACATGCCATCTGTGTGAAATGTGGTCAACTTGCCTCGTTCTCCCACCGTACCGTCAAGAACGACAAACAAGTACTGCTGGGGGAAACCGAAGAATATGAACCGCTATGCCGAGAGTGCTATCAGCAAGCCATCCAAGCCGACCAAAAGGAAATCGGTCATTAACAAATACAAAAAACAGAGCATTATGGAACGCAAAAAGATTACATTCGACAGTTTTATCCGCGGTGTCATACTCGGTGTCATCATTATCGGCATCCTTATGCTCTTCAAGCGTCTAAGCGGCGTATTGCTGCCATTCTTCATCGCATGGCTCATTGCCTATCTGATATACCCCCTGGTCACCTTCTTCCAGTACAGATTAAGGCTCAAGAACCGGGTCATATCCATCTTCTGCGCCTTATTCAGTATTCTGATTGTAGGAGGAACCGCCTTCTATCTGCTTGTGCCTCCCATGATGGACGAATTCGTCAGGGTAAAAGATTTGGTAATAGACTACTTTTCCAACGGAACCCACGACGGCAATGTGCCCAAAACACTCTCTGAATTCCTTCGTGAGAACATAGACACCCAGTTTGTCACCCAATTGTTCAAGGAAGAGAATATGCTGAACGCCATCAAGGAAACCGTTCCCCGGCTCTGGTCCTTGTTGTCAGAATCCGTCAATCTGCTGTTCAGTTTCTTCACTTTCTTCCTCATTCTTCTCTATATAGTTTTCATATTGCTGGATTACGAAAGCATTTCCGAAGGGTGGACCCACCTGGTACCACAGAAATACCGGCCCTTCGTAATCAATGTAATGAACGATGTGAAAGACGGCATGAACAGATACTTCCGCGGACAAGCATTCGTGGCATTGTGTGTCGGTATTCTGTTCAGTATAGGCTTTCTGATTATTGATTTCCCACTGGCCATTGGACTCGGCTTATTCATCGGCGCTTTAAACCTAGTACCTTATTTGCAGATTATCGGCTTTATACCTACCATCGTGCTGGCCATACTGAAAGCAGCGGATACGGGAGGAAACTTCTGGATTATCATTGCATCGGCCCTTGCGGTATTCATCATAGTACAAGCCATTCAAGACGGATTCATCGTACCGCGTGTCATGGGGAAGATTACGGGCCTGAATCCTGCCATCATCTTACTGTCTTTATCGATTTGGGGGTCATTGATGGGGATGCTGGGTATGATTATAGCACTTCCGCTTACCACCCTTATGCTCTCCTACTATCAACGTTTCATCATAAACAGAGAAAAAATTCACAAGTTTGAACAGACTGATAATCAACAAGAAGAGTAAAAGCAGAAGTCGTTCTCAAAACTTTTTCCCTTAATCCATTTGTTTTTTAAACAAAAGTGCCTATCTTTGCACCCGCTTAACAGTAATAAGGTCTGATTCGCTAGCTCAGCAGGTAGAGCACAACACTTTTAATGTTGGGGTCCTGGGTTCGAGCCCCAGGCGGATCACTCAAACAAAAAGCAAAACAATGAAAACCGCTGATAATCAATCATTATCAGCGGTTTTTCTTTTTATCCATACTGCAAATTGAAGCAGAATACCGCATTTTACTGGAGGTGAAATAGGTGGACTTAATTTCCACATAAAAACAAGTCCACCTGATTGGATTATATTTCACTGATTCTCTGCGTTTTGCATAAAACAAACTCTTTTCAAAACATGTATTTTTACACCATCAAAAAAAGAAGAGTATGGCAATGCAAAGAAACTATTTTACGGTATTGTTTTTCCTGAAGAAATCAAAGCTGCTTAAAAATGGAGAAGCACCAATCTGTATGCGTATCACAATAAACGGAAAACGTGCAGAGGTACAAATCAAGCGAAGTATAGATGTTACAAAATGGAATACGCAAAAAGAATGCGCGATTGGCAGGGAAAAGAAGTATCAAGAAATAAACCACTATCTTGATACGATAAGAACTAAAATCCTTCAAATTCACCGTGAACTTGAGCAGGACGGTAAACCTATTACAGCAGATATTATAAAAAATATCTATTATGGAGAACACTCTACTCCCAAAATGCTGCTTGAAGTATTCCAGGAACACAATTCGGAATATCGGGAATTAATGAACAAGGAATATGCCGAAGGTACTGTACTTCGATACGAACGTACAGCAAGATATTTGAAGGAGTTTATCAGTGAACAATATAAACTGGCTGATATTCCATTAAAATCAATCAACTATGAATTTATAACCAAATTCGAACATTTCATTAAAATACAGAAAAACTGTGCGCAAAATGCGACAGTGAAATATCTGAAAAATTTAAAGAAAATCATCAAAACTGCATTGATAAAGAAGTGGATAACTGATGATCCGTTTGCAGAAATACACTTCAAACAGACCAAGTGTAACCGTGAATTCTTAAACGAAATGGAACTTCGCAAAATCATCAATAAAGATTTTGATATTCAACGATTACAAACCGTAAGGGACATATTCATCTTCTGTTGTTTCACCGGTTTGGCTTTCACAGACGTAAAGAATCTGAAAAAGGAACACCTTGTACAGGCTGATAATGGTGAATGGTGGATAAGAAAAGCAAGGGAAAAGACCGATAATATGTGCGACATTCCATTGTTGGATATACCAAGACTTATTTTAGAGAAATATCAGTCAAATCCAATCTGCAATGAAAAAGGATTATTACTTCCTGTTCCCAGCAACCAACGAATGAACAGTTATTTGAAAGAAATAGCTGATGTATGTGGTATTCAGAAGAATCTTTCCACACATATTGCAAGACATACATTTGCATCACTGGCTATTGCAAATAAGGTTTCCTTGGAATCCATTGCCAAAATGTTAGGACACACAGACATTCGTACAACTCGTATTTATGCCAAAATAATGAATTCTACCATTGCCAATGAAATGAAAGTACTGCAAAACAAGTTCGCAATATAATTTTCAACCATTATTTCATTTCTTACAGCAAATATCGCCCTTTGCCACTGACTGTGCAAGGCGGCCCTGTCGGGCTGGTTGGCTGGAAAAAAATCATCCTCGCTTCGCTCCGGTATTTTTTTCCGCCAAGCCTTGCACCGGTCATTGGCAAAGAACAGCCGGGCCAGTAAGAAATTGAAATACTGGCTCCACGGAGCCGGTCATGTCTAATTTAAATAAAAGAATATGACTGAAGAAGTTGGAAAGAAGGTATGTGAAGGTACAGTAGCAGACCTCATGAAGGACAAGACCGGAAAACAGACGGTTGTCACGTTGACAAGAAAGAATGCTTACCGAGTGAAGAAAATCAGAGAACAAGGGACGGATGACGAAGCTGTCCTTTTTCATTTCCGTAAACGCTGTACGGGAATGGGCTCCTATGTACACACAATCGAAGCGGCAGACGGAGAAACAGAACTTCATCCGTCTGAATTTGAAAAATGGGAAGCTGTGGAATTCCTGTATCCCGGCTATCTGGAAGACCTGCTTGATGCTGCATACAACGCGTACAGATGGAGTTCTTTCGAACCTGAAGCAAGGGCGGAAACAGACATCATGCAATATGAAAAACAACTTGTAGAGGATCTGAAACAGATTCCGGAAGAAAAGCAGAACGAGTATGTCAGTGCATACCATAGCAAGTTCTCTGCCTTGCTGGGCTGTCTCTCACGATGTGCCAGTCCGATGGTGACAGGGCCTGCCAAATTCAACTGCCAGCGCAACAACAAAGCCTTGGATGCATACCAGAACAGATTTGATGAATTTCATGATTGGCGTAACCGCTTCAAGGCTGCCATGGAAAGGATGAAAGAGGCTGCCAAACCGGAAGAACAGAAGCAAGAGGAGGCATGGAACCGCCTGAAGCGTGACATTGCAAGCAGCGCACAGACCATTCATGATATTGATACCGGTAAAGCAAGAGGATACAGCCGTGCCTTGTTTGTCAGCAGTATCCTTAATAAAGTAAGCACCTATGCAGGAAAAGGAGAAGTGGAAATCGTACAGAAAGCGGTGGACTTCATTACAGACTTCAATGCACAATGCAAAAAACCGGTTATCACTCCGCGGAACCGTTTCTTCCAACTGCCGGAAATGGCACGCCAGGCCAGACTGAAACTTCAGGAAATCAGAGAACGGGAAAACCGTGAACTGAAATTTGAAGGCGGAACGCTGGTATGGAACTATGAGGCAGACCGCCTGCAAATCCAGTTTGACAATATTCCGGATGACCAGAGGCGCAAGGAACTGAAATCATACGGTTTCAAATGGTCGCCGAGATACCAGGCATGGCAACGGCAACTTACACAGAATGCCGTATATGCAGTCAAAAGAGTGTTGAACCTTCAAAACCTATAAGACATGAAAGACCGATTGAAATATGTAATCGATTCCCGCTACTTCGACGGAACATGCCTGACGAGTATGAGTGACGGATTCCACAATGACTATGGTGGGGAGACAATCGAAGAACTGCGCATACAGGAAAACAATCCCTATCTGAAAGCCGTAACACCTTCTGAGATGGATAAGAAGCTGCGGCTATACAATCAGTCCCTGTCCGAACCGTTCAAGGAAATCACTGAAGAAGAATACTATGACCTGCTGGATGTACTGCCACCCTTGCGCATGAGACAAAACTCGTTCTTTGTAGGAGAACCGTATTACGGAAATATGTACTCTTTCTGCTTTACTCGTCAAGGAAGATATTTCAAGGGCCTACGCTCCGTACTTACTCCGCAATCCGAACTGGACAGTCAGATAGACCGTCACATGGAAATCATCAACCGGAAAGCCGTGATCTCAAAAGAGGAAACAAGTAAAACGGTCACAACCGGAACCAGACTCATTCCCTATTATTTTTCACTGGACGGAAAACAGCCCGTATTCATCTGCAACCTTGTCATCCAATCAGATTCCAGACAAGCAAGGACGGACATGGCGAATACCCTGAAAAGTCTTCGCCGGAACCATTATCAGTTCTATAAAGAAAAAGGACATTACGAAACTCCGGACGAACTGATAGACCATGTATCCGGAAAGAAGCTCACCCTTGTTTCCGACGGACATTTCTTTCAATATCCTCCCGGCAGGGAATCCGCAACTTTCATCGGACACATCAAGGAGACATCAGAGGAATTTCTTTTCCGGATCTATGACCGTGAATATTTCCTGTATCTCCTAAAAAGATTGAGGACCGTGAAAAAGGAGTCCGCACAGGAACAAATAAATATCAAATCATAACATTCGGGGGAATGCGGTAGAATAATTGCCGTATTCCCTCATAAAAACAATACAAGTATGAACAAATCAAACACTCTATACTGGAAAACAGCCACAGATCCGGCTGAACGCATTGAGGTCAGACTCGTCCTGAACAGTTATATCGACAATGACAATCTGTATGTAGGACTTGAATCCCGGTCTAAGGAGAATCCGGAATGCTGGGAATCCTACACGGACATCACCGTCAACCTCAATTCCCTTCCCCCGTTCCATGCCTATGTGGACAACCGGGACTGCAACAGACATGTGCATGATTTTCTGACCAGTAACAGAATAGCAGAACCTGCCGGATTTGAATATCAGGGATTCAGAATGTTCCGCTTCAATCCTGACAGGTTGAAGGAACTCGCACCCGAACAGTTCAAGACAATCAGCGCCAAACTGCCACCACAGGATGACATGATAAAGGACATCATCTATCAGGAAAGACGTTTCCCTTTGAGAACTGTTCAAGACATTCACGGAATATATCTTGTTTCAAGCAAGGAACTGGAAGAATCTCTGATCGAAGGAGTACGGAACCTGGATGCTGCGGCATATGAACTGCTGGATGGCATCTGCCTGTTCTGCTCCACACAGGAACTGCGCTATCTTACGGATGCAGAACTGATAGAAACAATCTACGCACAATAAAAAGGAGGAACAAATATGAAAACCGGAGACATTGTATTTCTGAGACGTCCCTATAAGGGATACCGTGCCGTCGAACTGATGGAAAGACTGGAATGCCGCTGGCTGGTCAGGATTGTCGAGAGCGGTCTTGAACTGGAGGTATATGAAGATGAACTTATATCAGAATTTTAATACGGATAAAGTGTTATGGGAAAATATCAGTTTGCATTCCATTCGGAAATAATCGGCTATACCTCACCCCATATCGGCGAGGTCAGAAAAGCCATACACAGAAAAATGGAAAAGGAAAAGTCTGCCGCCATAAAGAATGATATTGAGCTGCACATGTACAAGGTGCATGACGGCATACCGGTTCTACTTAACACCTGCTACCTGTACGATGAAAAAGGATGTATGGTACACGGAAGTATCAAGGGAACCAAGGATTATCTGCTTGAGACATGGAGATACCATACAAACAGACATTCCAAAGGTTTCAGTTCCACAAGAATCAGGCCCTGCACGACAAGCAGGGCTTTTTCGTTTGTATAACTCTTAAAATCAGGAATCATGAACCAGACATTACAACTTACAGACTATATACCACAGTATGTAAGCCTCTACTACGTGGATTATCGGGATGACCTTGATGAACATGAAGACATCCAGGAGGAATGCATCCGTTCCAACAATATGGAAAAACTCTATGAAAAGGCATACGAATGGTATGAGGAACAGGAAAGCTCAAACATGCACGACTATCTAGAGGAGACAAGAAAGAATATGGAAGCGGACAATCTTGCCGGAGAGTTTGAAGAGCATGAAGATGAAATCAGGGAACTTATCTACGACCGGAACGATTCCGACCCGGTAAAGGACCTGATACGCAACTCGTCCGTCACTAATTTCTTCTATTCGCTCGGAGTGGAAATCAGCGGATATCTGACCGGTTGTTCACTGCGGGGAGAATCAGTCGCCATGGCCTGCCATAAGGTACGCCGCGCACTGCATCTGAAAAAGGGGCAGTTTGACGAGAAGATTGAAGAACTGGTAGAGAATGCCACATACGGCGGAGAACTGCGCATCTACTTCAACGCCATGTTTGACAGGCTCATCAGCAAAGACCCTGAGAACGATTTCAAGAGCATCCGTTTCCACGGGAATGTAGTGGTGGCCATTGCCGACAGCCGGAACGGTTCCGGACATCATGTACGGATTCCGCTGGATATCACTTTTCCTTTCCGAAGGGAGAACCTGTTTGTCGATTCACAGGTACACTATTCCTATGCCAATGAAGTCTGCGGCATGACCAATGACTGGTGTGATTCCACAAAATGGGAAACGGGCATGATACCTTTTACCGGATCTGTCCGAAAAAGCCGGATGGCTGAATACAAGAAACAGGAAGCCGCTTACGAGCAGACATTCCGAAGCGGGAAATGCACCTTCGGTGACATGAACTACAAACGCCACCGTGACGTGCGGTATTCGAATGAATATCCTGCCGGATGCAGATGCCCTCATTGCGGTACTTTCTGGATTGACTGAAAAACAAACGAGAAAATGAAAAATATAGATATACAAGAACTGTCAATAGGAACAAAAGTTTACTGGCACGACCCTGCCGGAGAGACTTCAGGCATTTATGAAATTCTGATAATGCCTGATATAGAAGAAATGACGAATGAAAAACTTGAATATGATGATCTGATTATTCTTATAGGTGACGGATTCGGTAAAGCTGAAGTATTCATTAGCGAACTTGATATTTTATATTGATAATACAATAAACATTTCAACCACTAAAAACTACAAAAATATGAAAATCTGTTGTTCACAAGAGCATTACGACGAGGTCGTACAGTATGCAAAATCCATCAATGACAAGACACTGGAAAACTGTCTTGAACGTCTCAAGCAATGGGAGAAGAACGAGAACCGTCCATGCGAAATCGAACTCTATTACGACCATGCGCCGTATTCGTTCGGATTCTGCGAACGTTATCCGGACGGGAATACAGGCATTGTCGGAGGACTGCTGTATCATGGAAATCCGGACGAGTCCTTTGCCGTCATCATGGAACGTTTCCACGGATGGAGCATACATACCTGACATATATGCGACAGTCTGTATCGGGGAGCCTCATGCAATATGGGGTTCCCTTTTTTTATGCCGGAGACATGATGACAGCATCCTCATTTCTTGCTGCAAAAATAGCTGTTTGCCGCGCAACTCCCGCAAGGCGGCCCTGCCGGGCTGGTTGTCTGGAAAAAAATCATCCTCGCTTCGCTCCGGTATTTTTTTCCGCCAAGCCTTGCAGGGATGCGGGCAAACAGACAACAGGGACAACAAGAAATAAGAATGCCTGTACCTTACAGGCAGACAATGTATAACAATAAATATCAGAAGTCATGATTACAGACCAGAAGACACAGAACAGGCTTCACGCGGATACCGGAACGGAACTGTTCTCCATCAGACAAAGGAAGGAAGCCGTCACAAGGATGCTGGACATTCTGAAAGAGACTCCGGAATACCTGCAGGTTATGAACCATATACCGGCTTATGCCATGGATGACGATACGTCAGAATGGTGGAAATCGGAAGAATCGGAAAATTTCATGAACTCACTCCTGGAAGTGATGGAAAGCTATACTCCGGACGGATACAGGTTCGGACCGAAATCCGGCACGACTGACCTTTACGGCTACTGGGAAAGCAAGACCGGACGGACAACCCTCTTCCATCTGCTTTTCAGTCTGGAAAGCGGATATGAATGGGGAAAAGGTCTTTCCCATGAGAAAACGGACGCATTCTACAAGGAAATAAAAGAGAAATTTCATGGAGAGGGATTCGACACGGACATAACCGGCTGTACATCACAGGCCATGTATCTTGTAAAAGGAAAGACACGCCTGTACGTGCATCCGATGGAAATAAGCGGCTACTGTGAAACACTGCATATTCCACAGATTACAGCCATACTGAAAAAAGGAGGCCGTACATTCCGTCTTGTAAAGGATACGATAGCTGAAGAGGTGTATTCCTTCACCGATGAAGAAGAAATGGAATATTACCGTGCCAGATACGGAACGTGCATCCACAGGAATATACTGGATGCCTTCAGCAACCGCCGGGCAGGGAAAGAGGACATACTTTCCATGATGGCATCACGGATAAATGTGGCGACGACATCACATCTGCACGGTATCGGCTATGATTCGCCTGCATACAGGTTTGTGCATGAGGCATACGACAGACTGGTAAACAACGGAAAGCTGAAGGAGAATGTCCGGGAAATCGGTTGCTGCAACATCATAATGGCATTTCAAATACCAACGCAATATGAGACTGAATTACAATGACATGCTGCTTCTGGCAATATGGGAATACAACAGGAGACAGGACGAGAATCTGACCCTGGAACTGTTTCAGGAAACATTCGGACAGGTTCCCGGCGCACATTTCCATGACAAATGGGTGCATTATTACAACAAGAACCTGCTGATGATGGCCGCCTATTTCAGGGGTGAGGAAGAAAACGGCCAGAAATTCTGTGATATGATCACCCGACAGGTTGAACGCTATACACAAAACAGGAGGAGAACAGGATGAATACAAAGATACGATATGACCTTGACAGTCTTGAACTGGCAAACGGTGACTTCGGGTATCCCATTACAGAAAAGGAAGTACGGAAAGTGAACCGTATGCTGGAACTGATGGAGAATGTCCGAAGCAGGCAGATGTGCCCGACAGAAGGAGACTGCGTGGAATTTGTCTCACGTTCTGGTGACTATTTCGGAAAAGCTCATATAGAACGGATAACAGGAAAATATGCGGATATATGCCTGATACCGGAAACGGTATTCTGTTTCGATGACATGGGAAAAGCCGCCTATGATACCACCGGAAGTCCCTGGACGCAGGTCAATATCCGGAACATGAAACCCGTAGGTACAGAAATCCGCATATTCAGGACATGGGGATTCGGGAAGCGCAGCAATACGGGCAGTCTCAGGTTTGATGCTCCGGTCAGGAAATGGGAATACAGAGAACCGAATCCGTTGTATGACGGTTACACCACCCGTAACTGGTTCCGCTATCATATCATGAAACACCAGGACAGGGAAAGGACAGGCGAATACACCTTCCGCAGCGTTTCATTTACGCTATACAGCCGGAGCGAGCTGGACGAGCTGGCCGCAATCCTGAAAGGCAGACTCTACAAGGGAATCCTGCCTGACTCTCTTGTACTTTGGGGATACCGCATGGATATTAAGGAAATATCACGTGAGCAGTGGAACGGTATGGGACAGCACGGACAAATCCGCATGAAATTCATGGGATACGGTCCGGTCAGAATCCACACGGACAATGAAAACCATACCGTAACAGTATACAGAATCAACGACAGTCTATAACCAATTATAAAATAAAGGAATATGGCACGATATGAAATCTCCAACGAAGTCAGGCCGCTCGACAGGCTCATCACAGGCTTTGCCTCCTCATGCGGCTATGAAATACAGACCGTATTCAACGACCTGCTGCGTTTCATCATCCACGGCTTCTCTCCTGGAGCACCGCCAATAAGCAACTGGAAATACAAGCGTCAGCAAAACGCCTCGTTCATGGAAATGACAGCCGAATGGACACGTATCATGCAGAAACAAATCGGCAGGTCGGGCTGGTTCGACGCTTTCGGTGAACTCCACATGGCCTACTGCTCAAAACCGGGACAGCAGGCAAACGGACAGTTCTTCACGCCGTCACATATCTGTGAACTCATGGTCATGTGCGCGGCAGGTAAAAAAGAGACCGGACAGAGGATGGGAGACCCTACATGCGGCAGCGGAAGGCTCCTGCTGGCATACCATGCGCACAATCCGGGAAACTATCTGGTCGGAGAAGACATCAGCCGGACCTGCTGCATGATGACCGTATGCAACATGCTCATCCACGGATGTATCGGGGAAGTGATCTGTCATGACAGTCTCCAGCCGAAGGCATTCACCGACGGATGGAAAGTCAACCAGGCTCTGCCCTTGACGGGAATACCTTCTATAAGACGCATGAAGGAAGAGGAATACAGGAATCCTCTTCCGGAAAATATCGGACGCTTCAAAGAGGCAGTCCGTATCATCAACCTATTGGACAAATAATTACCAACCATTTAAAAAATATAATTATGGAAGCTTTAGCAACATTGAACAATCAGAGACAGTTTGATTTCCAGAACAACGGAATCGAAGTAATGGACCTTGAAACACTACAGCGTACCTACAAGGAGAACGACATCTACGGCAATCCGGTCAGGGGAATCTACCACTACCAGGTCATCCAGCGCATGACGGACATCTGCCGCCGTCACAACCTGAACTACGAGGTGGAGGAAATCTTCGCCGCCCAGAACAAGAACCGGACACAGCCCGGAGTGGTCATCCTGCCACAGGTGGAACAGACCTATGGAGAGAAGGCGGTAGAGGCACATGTACTGCGCAGAATATTCACCACCATCCGTATTCTGAACGGGGATACCGACGAACTGACAACCACACTCGTGGTAGCCTACCATCAGGACGGTATCCAGGCGGCAATAGGTCCCTGCGTACGTATCTGCCACAACCAGTGTATCCTTTCACCCGAACGAAGCGTTGCCAACTACGGTAAGGACAAGGTGACTACCGAGGAACTGCTCGGGAAGGTGGATGACTGGATGCGCAATTTTGAGCGTGACATGGATGCGGACAGAAGCCGAATCCAAAGGCTCAAGGAAAAGGTGTTGACACCCGGTGAATTGTACATGATCATCGGTATGTTGACGGCTCTGCGTGTATCCCATGACAGTGCAGACAAAAGACTGGCATCACAGGTGGACACCTATCCACTTAACCAGGGACAGATTTCCGTGTTTACGGAAGAACTGCTCAAACTCTCACTTGAACAGCCACGCATTACAGCGTGGGATGTCTACAATGTAGCGACAGAAATCTATAAACCGGGAAAGACTGATTTTCCTGCCATGATTCCACAGAACGGAGCAATGGCCGATTTCCTGCTTTCATATAACCAGAATTAGAACCTGAAACCGAATACGACAGGCCCGGTTCCGTCACCAGCGGAATCGGGTTTTGTCATTTATCAACCCGAATAATCAGATAAGATATGGCAGCAAGTAACAGAATAAAGGCTGAAATGTATATCCTTTTCAGCTGCAACGCATGGCACGAATACAGTTCATTCGAGCCAAAGGCGGTCTTCTCTTCCATAGAAAAGGCAGCAGACTTCCTGCAAAAGAACAGAAGAAAACTGAAACTGGAGGAAGATGACATCGAATGTTTCAGACAGCACAGTCAGACTCAGGGCGGAAATACCAATTACCTGGTACAGTCCTGTCCCTATAATCCAGTCCGCGCAAGAGACTTGGAATGACAAAGAATCCCATTCATAAACAATCATATAAAAATATACGACTATGACAAATAATGAAAACACTTACATCGGAATGTCCCTGCCGGAAGGAATACGGTACATCACCGTTTTTGAAAAAGGGGATTTTGAAAACTGCGGAAGAATACTCAGGACATTCTACCGTACGGAAGACAGGGTGAGAAAACTGCTCGCTTTGGGAAACCTGCTCCATCTGGGAGGCAGCCTCTCATCAAATGAAAACAAGACAAGCTGCTGGCCTTTGAATAATGGGAATCCCATTCACGAAGCAAAGGAAATATCAGGCAAGGAAAAGTTCTTCCTGCTCGGTGACTGGACTTACCTGTATGAAAATGGCAGATGGTTTCTGGGCTATGAAGGAAAAATCTATGAAATCAGCAATCCTGAATTTTCTGTCTTTGTTCCCGACAAGGACCATACACCTTCCCCTCTGGACAAAGGACTTTCCTTTGCCGTAATCGGCGAAACGGGAAAACTGGAATTCACTCCGGAAATTGTCAACGGATGGGATACCTGGAAAAGCCTTCCCAAAAGAGTCAGTGAAAAAGGGAAAACGGTATATGTATTCCGCAAAACACAACTTATAAAAGTCATCAAACCTAAAAAACTGGAATCATGAAAGAAATCAATATGACAAAGGCTATATGTAAGTATTCGATAAACTCCCCCTTTCATTCTAAAAATGTGATGTTACTTTTGTAGCCAAAGTAAAAAAGCTCAATCATTATGTCACATCAATGGACCATGGAAGATTTTGAATCTATTTATGCCCGTTTCAAGTCGAGCGGACTTTCAGTTATAGATTTTTGTTCGAATGAATGTATTCGTCCCAAACGTTTCTACGCGTGGCGTTCCAAGCTGCTGCGCAAAGGCGGCTTTATCCCGGTAAAGGTAAACAGTAAGGGACAGGTCAGTCTTCCCCATAAGGAGAAATCCCTTCAGTCTGCCCCTCCGGTCAGCCCGTCGCCAATTCCCCAGCCGCTATGTGAGATCTCCTATCCCAATGGCGTCACAGTCCGCTTGAACAGCCCTTTGTCACCGGAGGTATTGCAAACCCTGATATTTTTGAATTCAAACCGTTAGCCTATGTTTTCTTTGAATGAATCCAACAGATATTATCTTTACCCGTATCCGACAGACATGCGTAAGAGCTTTTATACGCTTAGCGGCATCGTGACCAACCAGATGGGAAAGAATGTACGGGACGGTGACGCTTTCATTTTTATCAATGCGAACTGTACCTGTATGAAAATCCTCCATATGGAATATGGTGGTCTGGTGATATACCACATGAAACTGGAACAGGGGCACTTCCATCTGCCGGTCATAAATACGGAGGAAGGTCGGATTAAAGCGATTGAAACCTTCTGGAATGACCTTGTGATGATGGTCCAGGGAATGGACGGCAGCAAGGTCAGGCGTTATAAAAGAAGTGGTTTCCATGGGTTGTAGTTGTAACAAATTATAACATATACAATGTCGTATTCCGGCTGTTTTTTAGTATCTTGGCATCATAATTAAACGATTATGCCAACCGATAAGGAATTACTGATAAAGGATCTCATGCACAAATGCGACTGTCTGTATAGAGAAAACAGCCGGTTGAAGGAGATGGTGTCCACGCAGCCCCTTGAAGCTGCGGACAAAGAGGCGTATGAGGCTTTATTGTCTGACAAGGATGCCATAATCGCCCAAAAGGAAGCAAAAATCAACAGTCTGGAACAACGTGTATCCTATCTTGAACGGCAGTTGTACGGGAAGAAGGCGGAAAAGTTCATAAAGCCTGACGCCCAGGACCGCTGGCTGGATTTTGAAGGCTTCGACATGCTTCCCCGGGAGGCTGAAGCCGCAGAGGAAGCGGAAAAGGAGCTGAAGGCTACCAGAGAAGCGATCATCGCCCGTAAAAAAGCGAGGAGGCAACATCCTACGAGAAAATCCCTTCCGGAAAATCTTGCGCGTGAGGAGGTTCATATATATCCCGAAGGGTATAATCCGGAGGAGTGGACGCTCCTTCCCGGAGAGGAAGTGACCGAGATCCTTATGCACGAGCCCGAGAAGTTCTATATCCGCAGGATAGTGCGCCATACAGCCAAACGGAAGGGGACGGACGAGTTCAGGACCGGCCCGCTTCCCGTCATGCCGATAGCAAAGAGCTATGCCTCCGCCTCATTGCTGGCAGACATGATGATAGGGAAATATGTGGATCACATACCGTTCCACAGACAACTGGAACAGTTCAAGCGTGTGGGGGTACACCTCCCCGCGTCAACGGTCAACGACTGGTTCAAGGATGTGGCGGATCTGCTAAGCCCCCTGTACTTCCGATTATGGGATCTGGTGATGCAGACTGACTACATACAGTCGGATGAGACGACAATCCCCGTGATGAATGACGAGAGACACAAGACGGTCAAAGGTTATATCTGGCTTGTGCGCAGCGTCATGACCGGACGTCAGTTCTTTTACTATGACAAGGGTTCCCGAAGTGGAAAGGTGGTGCTGAAACTCTTCGGCAAGTTCCGGGGAGCCATACAGACGGACGGGTACGAAAGGTACGAGATGCTGGACGCCAAGAAAGGCATTATCCTTCTTGGCTGCTGGGCCCATGCGCGCAGATATTTTTGGGAGGCAAGAAAGAATGACACGCAGCGTGCCGACTATGCGCTCGAACAGATACAGCTGCTTTATGACGTGGAGCGCAAGGCTGACGATGAACGCCTGACCTATGAACAGAGGGCTGAACTTAGGACACGTCTTGCATATCCCATACTTGTGCGCTTCGAGAAATGGCTGGTCAATGAATATCCCAAAGTGATGAAAGGCAGTCCTATCGGAAAAGCCATAAAATATACATACGGAAGGTTCGACAAACTCTCCAGATACCATCTTGACGGTCGCTACAGACCGGATAATAACGAGATAGAAAATAAAGTGCGGCCTGTCGCGTGCGGCAGACGTAATTACCTGTTCTGTGGCAATAATGATGCCGCTGAAGATGCAGCGGTGCTCTACTCGTTCTTCGGCTGCTGCAAGGCTGCCGGGGCTGACTTCCGCACGTGGCTGATCTACTTCCTTGAACATATACATGATTATGACGATGACTACTCGATGGATCTGGCCGAATTATTACCTGACAATCTGTTATCCGGTGGCAAGATATTATCCGTTACGCCACCGGAATCTCCCAAGAAAGACTCCTGATACCTTCATAAATCCCGCCTAAACACGGGAAAACTACCGTTTTATACCAATCAAGACGGGAAAATAGGGAATAAAGTGCCGTTTTTATCTTCATTATCCCCGATAAATAGGGAAAATAAGGGAAAGAATACCCTTTTATACCAATTATGGCGGGAAAGCAGGGATAAAAATACCGCTTTATCCCATTTATCACAGGAAAATAAGGGAAAAGGGGGGAAACTCCCTTTTATCCGCTCCATTAGTAGGAAAAATATCAACTTCTATAGAACCCTGCACATCTTTTGGTTGAATTGATGTAACAATAAATCATAGAACGATAAAATGAATAAACGATATTATGAACATACGTTACCCATTATACGAGGGAGTTTATCGAATACTTACGGCTATATCATGTATGCCGGACAAATTCATCACAATGGAAATGGTTGAACTGGCCGCGACCGAACACCGTCCGGAACTGGTCAACTATCTGCCGGAGAAATATATTACTTCTGAAATACTTGACAGTATATTCAAAACAGATGATTACGGATGGCGTTCCTGGCAGCTTTCGAAGATACCTGAAGAAAAACGTAACCGCCAGATTTGTCTAAGGGCAATAAAGGCCGAAAAGAGTAATTTTCCTGACATACCGGAAAAATACAGGAACAGTGACATACTTGAATCGCTGTTCGCACACAGGAATTTCATGCACTACCTGCATCTGATACCTTCATCCTCATGGAACAACGGAACAGTCCGTGATGCAATATACTCCCTTTACCGTGACGTACAGCAAAACGGAGGTTACCGGTACTGTTCAGAGAGGTATGAACAGCAGTTCTTATATGAAACAAGCGTCATGCTTTCTTTCGTTCCGCGACAAGCCAAGGATTTCAGACTTTGGAAAGAACTGATCCATGACGGACGTATCGCAACCATGACTATCGACAAAATGATGCCTAAATGTTTCAAACAGGCAGCATACTACAAGGAATGGGCCATACGCTGTATCAAGGAAGTGGATACACGCTGGCTTGACTATGACACCGTATGGAAGGCCATCTGTCACAAGACAGGCAACCTGCATGGCATTTTCGATTCATACGGACATTACGAGTGGTTCTCCAAACATGCGGATGATGCCATGGCTGACAAAGCAATGGAGCTGGAACCTAACCTGTTTAACAAACTTCCCGGACGGTTCCGGACACCGGAAAGACTTATTCATACACTTGAAGTAAAAAGAGAAATCAACAGTTACAACTTCATTCTTGAACCGAACCTGATGACGAAAGAGGTCTGTATGGCACTGGCCAGAAGGGATTCGTTCTACCCTGATATTCCATCGGAACGCTGGAACAGGGAACTTGTGGAATATTTCACCGAATACGGCCATAGTCTGCGCTGGCTCCCTCAACTGCCGAAGAAACTACAGACCAGAAAACTTGCCGAGAAGGTTCTGAAGGAGAAGCCTCAATACTTCCATTATCTGCGGATGGAATTCATCACACCTGAAATGTCCAGGTTGTTATGTCAAAAAGACCAGGATAATATCCGGTATTTCAAGGAACGGGTCATGGAATTCCAAAAATATACAGGGCTTCCAGCCGAATTCTATGGATGTGAAACGGATTTCGAGCATATCAGAGACCGTGATGACAGCCGCCGATACTGCCGTATAGGACTCGCTTACATCGCCTTACAAAAATGTAAACGCGGATGGCATGAAAGTGAATATTATCTTATCATGACACGCCATCCCAACCGATATATGCCTGCCAAGACAGTGTTCAGAAAACAGATTACCACATTCCACCGGACATGGCTGGAAAAGACAATATGTGACAACGACCCGCAATTCCGGATTCCGAAGATTCAAAAGGATTTGAAAGATGTACAAGCCATGCGGTATTATGAGGTGGAACATATCCGTACCATCCTCGGATGCGAAATATTCCGCAACTCTTTCATGGGACAGACAGTGGAATACTGTATCCGCAAGGACGGACTGACCTACCATGACAGGAACATGGAAAGGCTCGCCTCCGGCCTGCAATACAAGATCTGTCAATTGAAGGAGCAGGCTGTACTCCCCAAAGGAACAGATGACTCTATGGAAATCAATGCAGAAACGGTACACCGCAATATGGGGTATTGTCTGATTGGAATAGAAGCCTTTGCGGAAGACTACGGACTGGACATAGCCCGGACCTATACCCTGAAAGAGCTGAAGGACGTTATCCATGAACAGGGATACAAGCCTTCACTGGAGAAATACAAAAAAGAAGTCCAACATCTAAATCTTATCTGAATATGAATATTCTCCAAAAAAGAATTGAAAACCTGTGCGATGAAATCATCGGCAGGATACTTGCACTGATGCAGGCAAACTCGGTTTCCGAAGTCGTATTGACAGACAATGACAATCCGGTTTACGTAATCTGGTTTGACAAGACCGGTGATCCGTGCGAATGCTCCGTACACAAGGTAACTGCCGTCGGAGAAGGAATCACACTTGAAGTCCATGATAAGATAACCGGAGAAAATTACAAGGTCACAAGCCGCCATGAGGCGGCTTTGGCCAATCCGGTGTGGCTTAACGAGATACTGGAAGCCATGACTAACATCTTTCAGATAAAAAATACAGGACTGGAAGAAAATGTTATATGTTGCAAATGTGGAGCAAATCATGTAATCTGCAATGCCTTCATCAATCCGAATACAAAACAGTTCTATAATTATGATGATGAGTCATTCCTATATGGATGGTGTGAGAAGTGTGACAATTATACCATTCTCTGCGACATAGAAGCCGTAAAAAATGATATTGAAAACGGTTTCAAGAAATTTGTCGAAACATACGGGAGAAAACCTGAACTTGCAGAGTGCGAGATTATATGGAAAGACAGTCTTAATACTGAATACGTAAACATCGCAATTACTGATATACCTGAAGAATATGATAATACGATATTTTTCTACTGTAAAAGCCTCTCTGATTTGAAATCACTGGCTGACTACGGAAAAGAGGATTTCATAGTAACGGGTTGCATCAACTTCACAGACTTGGGAAATAAAACATAAAATCTTTTTTATCTTTCAAGGTTGCCTGATATGTAAACTTTTTATATCTTTGCTGCATGAAACAGGAACGTACCATATCAGCATACAAGAATTATTTTATGGACTTTATCTCATCTCTCAGAAAAGAGGAAGCCCGCAAGATATACTATATTCTTGATATGCTGAAAGTACAGGAAAGGGTAAACAGCAAGTTCGTGAAGTATCTGCGTGAAGAGCTCTATGAAATCCGTGCTGAATATGGAGGCAATATCTTCCGGGTATTCTTCATATTTGATGACGGGAACATCGTAATCCTGTTCAACGGATTTCAGAAAAAGACACAGAAGACACCGCCTTCTGAAATAGAAAAGGCATTAAAGATAAAGGAGGAGTATTATGAAAGCAAGAAATGAAAACCTGACCAGCATCGATGCTATCATGGATGCGGAATTCGGCAAGCCGGGAACACCTGAACGTGAGGAGTTTCGTAAGGAGGCATACGCCTACTGCATGGGACAGATTATATGCGATGCCAGAAAGAAGGAAAAGATGACCCAGTCCGAACTGGCTGAAAAAATCGGGACCAACAAGTCCTATATCTCCAGAATTGAAAAAGGTATTGTAGATCCGGGTATCAGTACGTTCTGCCGTATCATTGATGCGCTCGGATTGAAGATTGAAATTGTCAAACCGGTATTATAATGGAAAATTATCAGGAAAAAGCCAGAGAAAACTTTTACCGCAACCGTCCATACGGCATTCACATTGATTATGCCCGGAAAGGATTTGTACTGTTCAATCATTATACAAACAGTCTCGGCAAACAGGAAACCGGTTCTATTGAAAGACTTCCCCTTGAAAAGTTCGAGGATGTTGACGCGATACCATTGAACGGGAAAATTATAAAAAATGGTAACCAGACAACAGACATCTATTTCTATACAGACGATTCAAATCCTTACAAAAACATGAAGCTGGATATGGATGCTATGAAACAGTATAACCGATTCATTTATCCCCTGGCACTTTTTTTAGACAGGATATTATAACAAGACAGCCGCGAATCATGACAAATTCACGGCTGTCTTGTTCTCTATGGCATAAACAGTAATCTGTATTCTTCTTTTCTTCTCCTTTCAATTGACAGAATCTTCTTTCCTTTATAGTGACAATATCGTATGAAGTCCGCATAAATGTCCCGGTTACCGGCTTCCAGTTTCCTTATCAACGTGCTTTTGGGCATCCTACCATAACCGAGCAACCTATATGGTCCCACCTGATAAGCAAGACAGGCTATCAGCAACGAATCCTTTCCCAGATGTCGGAACAATGCACACATTTCCTTCAGGTCTTTTCTCAGAATACTGTCTCCCTCACTTTCAGTCAGTCTGGCAGGAAACTTTTCCCCTTTTCTGATACGGTGACCGTATGCAACATACGGATAATGTTCCGGACCATGCCATCCTTCGTATTTCTTGATACACCTGACAGCCGTTTCCCAACGTGAGTCTTCCAAATTCCCCTGTGCACGCAGGGAAGTTACCGTCATGGCCAGTACCACCAATGGCAGTGCTGATCTTAGAAGTCTAACGGTTATTATAGGGCACCTCCTTCCTGAACTGACAAAGAATCTTCCACGGCATCCGTCTCTTCATCACCTGCATTGTTGAAGTCAAATTCCATTTCCGTCATGTTTCCCCAGTTGTCCTCGACAACGACAATGAAGTTCTGCGCCTCGTCACATAGTGAAGTATAATACAGCCTGAACTTCCGGTTCTCCAGCAGATAACGGTCATTCGGCTTGAATTCAAGACCGTTGTCCAGTTTCAGGGAACCTTCCCCGTCATACTGGAAATAACGGATCGTATAGACCGTACCGTCAAAATCGCCCTCACTTTTGAGCTCGCATCGTATTTCCGCCGTCTCATTCCTGTTCAGTTCCTTGGGAACTGGCATTGTTTCCACGGTAAACGGATAACTCTGCTGGATTTCCAGCTCGGATTCGCACGAGGTCAGTACAAGACTGACCAGACCTATGCAGAACATGGCAATCTTGCCTGCCAACCCAAATCCTTTTCTTATATTCTTTCCTGTCTTCATTTGTTTTCCTTTGTTTTTGTCATATATTCATTCAAGTCCTTAAATCCATCATACAAACCAGAACAGTCCGTAACCTTGTTCCCGAAATGTATGTTCAAAGTCTCCAATGCGGTAATCCCGGCCCGGTCACGGTCAAAAAAGCACCGGATTTTGCCATAGCCCTCCAGAACGGCATACGACCGTTCCAGATTGGATACAGAGTTCAGCACCAGGCAGTCCTCGTCCGCCACAGTCCGCAATACCAATGCCGAAAGGAAATCCACAAATCATTCAAACACACAGCACGTATCCTGTTTCTTTCCGGACAGGGACACACAGGAAATGTCCTTGGGAGAGATGCATCCCTTGAACATCGGGTTACGGAGTTCATAACCGCCGCTCCGGTTCATGAAGCCTATGGCAAAATACCGTTTGCCCCGTATTCCATAAGCCACTTCCTTGCAGAATCTCCCGGCTATGGCCGGATCAATTCCTCTCTCTTTCAGGTAGCTATTCAATGCCTCATGACTCAGTTCCGTCACTTTCACGTCCTCGAATCCGGAAACGCGGGGTATCTTCTTACGTTCCTGTAAAGGCCGGAGGGGAAGGATGCCGGATTTCCCTGAAAGGAACTCCAGCTGTTCCATGAAACCGGTACTTCCGGTCAGTTCTCCGGCAAGATGGAAGATGTCACCTCCCTTTCCGAGGCCAAAATCAAACCAGACATTCCGCTGCGTATCCACCTTGAAGGATGCGGTTCTCTCATTTCTGAAAGGCGATCTGAACCAGACATCATTTCCTTTACGGGATACAGGCATATGCCCCAGATTTTCAAGAAAACCGACAAGGGAAATCTGTCTAATCTGTTCCAGTTCCATAACCCACTAATTTATCATAAAACGGATGCCGATTCCATACTGGGGATGGCAATGTCCGAGACTTCCGCCCCACAGGAAACGCTCACGCAAGGAAGCCGTCAATGCCACACGGTCGGCAAGGTACAGTTCCATCTCCAGCGTCAGGGCACAGCCGTACACAAAGGCATCGCCGTTTTTCAGGGTGGCTCCGTCATAGAGTTTTTTATCGGACCAGTTTATCGTCTCATATCCGGCCAGTGCCGATCCTCCTAGATTGAGGAAGAACACTTTTCCCGCATCGGAAAGGAAATTCAGGTAATAACCGCCTTCTGCCGTAAACTGCGCAAAAGGGATGGTCACATGACGGTAACCGTGTTTCATATGCAGGTATTCCGCTCCATATACCCATTTGTTCCCGCCTTTGGCATAGCTTAAAAATATCATTCCCATATAGTATCCGTTATCGGAAGCCATACCTCCACGCATTTCCACACCCTGCATCCTTGGCAGAATCCGCTGGGCGTCTGCCTGTCCCACGGAAAGGACAAGCAGCAATGCCAGCATATACAATACTTTCGTTCTCATCGTACCTTCAGTTCATTGATGGTTTCCGCATGCACCAAGTCTTCGTTGACCACCTCAAAACTCTGGTGACGGCCGCCCTGTTTCTCATACATCTCCACAACCAGTTTCTTGTCGTCCGGTATCGTAAACTTGGGAAGGGCGAATACCGTGCATTCCGAATCCCTGCCGTTTACACGTGTCACATAATTATAGGCACGCAGCGGATAAATCACCTGCTCCTGCATGGCCGTACGCTTCATCACCTTTTTGTCCACCACCTTGAACGTAATGAAATCCACGTCAAAGGGCACATTCGAGGAGTTCTTTACCTGGGTATGGAAATAAAGCAGGTCATTATGGGTGTACAGTCCTTTGAGCAGATACTGGATACCGAAACGCTTGCAGCCGATATGACGGATACGGCGCTTGTCATTCTCATACACGGATTTCATGATAAGACGTACCAGACGGGGTGACTCGTTATCCAGCTCGGTCAGATAGATTTCCATGGCATTGTTGGGACGGTTCACCGATTCTCCGTCATGGATGAAATCACACATCTCCACATTCAGCAGCAGCGGCTCATCGGCATACTTCACGTTGAAGGTATAGAAGTTCCCGTCTTCGGTTATTACAGACATATTGGTCTCCTCCCTGAAATTGCGTGTCGTGGCCTTTACTCGGATTACATTCTCGGCACCGTCGGCCTTGCCGGCTATCAGGTTTGTAGAACCGAGATCCACATACTTGACCGGAGCCGGGAAAATGACATGGACGGTCTTGTCATACGTTATTTCCAGTCCGTGCGGCGGAATCATCTGGCTGAAACCGATCTTGCGGGTCAGCCCCTCATAATAATCACCGCTACTCTGCTGCGCCCAGGCAGCCGATACGCCCAGCAAAAGGGCAAACATCATCAGAATCTTCTTCATGTGCTTTTGTTTAATGGTTGTCTTTTCTTTCATAGTTTACTGTATTTCATTTCTCCGGTGAATGAAGCAGTATCCGGTGTCCGGCCTTCAAAGTAATCTTTACCGTACGCATCCGTTTGGATATGTACTGGGAAACGCCCTGTATCACACCTTTTCCCAAATCTGAGGCAATCTGCGCCCCGGCATCGGTGGAAATGTTGATGCTGCTGTTCATCGAGGTTCCCATGTTGGCGGCAATCTCTCTGGCAGCGTCATATTCCAGTGAGCCCGGCACCAGGATTCCCTGCTGTCCGTCCAGATCATAGACTTCCAGCTCCACCGGCAGGATAGTTCCCTTGTATTCCACGGCATTGACCATGATTTCCAGCCGTTCCCCCTGTATACGTGTGCCACCTACCAGTACAGTCCCTTTCGGTATGAAACGTCCGGCAACGGACATGGGCTCGGTAAGCCGCAGGCGCAAGGCCTGTCCGTCGGATACGGTCTGTGTTCCGTGTACACAGGCAGCAATGGTATTGCCTTCCGTTACGGTCTTCCGGTCAACAGCCGTATTGAAACCGGCATTGCGTTCTCCCGAAAAGGCGGATATGAACTCTTCGTCGCTCATGGGTCTGGAAAGCGAGGATACCACCTCATTGTGGACCTGTTTCACCGGCATGGCTTTTTTGTCCTCCACTTTTCTGACGGGAGAAGGAGTCTCCACTGCCTGACGGTTATTGTATTTGGCGGCCAGTTCGTAGGATTTTTCCATCAGGGCCATCTTTTCCTCCATGCCTGACAGTGGCTCCTGTTTCTGCTGCTGTTGCTGCATACGCTCCAGTTCCTCAATCCTTTCCAGAAGCCTTTCCTTTTCCGGATCGGTCCGCGGTTCATAGATGCTTCCCAGCGTACGGTTCATCTCACGGTAGGCTCCGGCTGAGGAACTGACCGGTCCGGCATTGCCTTTTTCTGTTTCCGTTTCCGTGTTTGTTTTCCTCTCCGGTGGAATATTATCGGGAAGACGGACACTGTCTTTCCGTTCCTCTTTGGCAAACATGGACTCCGCAGCTTCAAAGAATGTCTTCCTTTTCCTGCTTTCCTGTTCCATCAGAGCCTTTTCATAGGCATCCTTCTTGTTCCCTTCCAGGCGGCTGTCCTCGGGAGAAGGGATTTCCGTATTGAATCCCTGTCCTTTATCCTGCCGCCCCCGTTCCTGCCCGGAAGGTGAGAATATCAGATAGAAACTTCCCAGACACAGCAGGAACATCAGCGGATACACCACAAATCCGGCGCGTTTGCGTTTCTGTTCCTCACTCAGCGGCTTCCTGTCCTTTGAGGACCGGAGCCTGAACGGTTTCATCAGCCGTTCCATTACTTTCTTGACTTTTTCTTTCTCCATTTCTTACAATAGATTGAATGAACTCCATACGGAGTGAATCCTTTTCCATAAATTCCATTCCGGACTCCCGGTTCTTACTGCCTATAAACGGTCTGCATGCCGTATAGACACATGCGGCGGCAAACGGGACAAACAGTATCCAGAGAACGGCCTTGCGCTGTTTCACGGTAAGTCTGTGGCAGAACCTCCTGAGTTGAAGGTCCGCCTGTCTCGTCAGGTTCCTTTTCATCGCTCTACACTCCTTATGTCCTTGTTTTCCAGTATGATCAGATGTTCGATGATAAAGCCGTTGGGATTGTCATCGGAACGGGAGGTATTCTGAAGCTGGCAGTCAGTCACCAGCGAACGTTCCGTCACGTTACTCTCACGGATAATCATCTGGCGGGCATACGTCCTGGCCCTGTAGGGGTAGCCGGAAAAGTCGCAGACCACGCTGTCCACCCGTACCACCTGGTTGATGTTGCCGGAAATGAGACGGTTGTAATATCCTTTCTCGGCAAAATCCACATAGTAATGATAGGCACTTTTGTCCGCCAGCTGCAAGGCACGGTTGATATTGTGCTCTATGGCATCCTTCTGCGGCGACAGCCCGAAAAATAGCTCATGGAACCTTCTTACATGCTCCCTGGCTTCAGCCGGACGGTTCTGTGAAAGATCCTGTGAAAGGGCAAGCATCAGTGACTTGCCACCATCGAGTACATAAATTTTCTCACGCTGTTTCTCCGCAAAGCGGTATGAGTTCCACAGGGCAAAGACGGTAACGAGCGTACAGCATCCGACAAAGACCGCAAGCATCAGACGTATCCGTCTGAAACTGCTTTCAATATTGGTCAGTGATTTGAATTCCATCTGTTTTCATGATTTTTATGTTCCTGTTCTGTTTATTTTCCACGCAGACGCCCTCCGATATTTCCCAGTCCGGAACCTGCGGCACCGGCTGCAAATCCTCCGGCCTTGGTCGCGGTACGGTTGATGTTGCGGTTATAGTTTACGCCACCGCCTGCCTGCACAATCCATCCGGCCACGGTCGGCACGGTAAAATATCCGATGATACCTATCAGCATGAAGATCACATATACCGAATTGGAGTTGTCCAGCGAATAGTTCGGATTGTTCTGGAGCTCCAGGATGTCGTTCTGCAGCATAAGTACCTGAACCTTGGCCAGCATACAGCTGAAAAGGTCACTCACGGGAAGCCACAAATAGACGGAAATGTAACGTGTGAACCACTGGCTGAGCGTGGACTGGAAACCGTCCCACACACTGAAGGCAAAGGCAATGGGACCAAGGATGGACAATACCACCAGAAAAAAGGTCCTTACCGTATCTATCAGCAAGGATGCGGCGGCAAAAAGCAGTTCCAGCAGACTGCGGAAGGCGTCACGGATATTCTTTTCCAGATTGTACATGCCCACTTCCATATACATGCCCATACGGGTTGCCATGGCATCGGGCGACCATCCGAGCTCGTCCAGCTGACGGTCAAACTCCTCATCGCTGACCAGATAGGCCGTTTCCGGATTACGGAGCATGGCTTCACGTTCCAGCCTGTCCTTCTGTTCACGGTACTGCTGCATGTCCATCGTCTGCCCCTCAAGCATCTTGTGGGTTCCCTGCACAATCGGACTCAGCACCGTATTCATCGTTCCGAGTACCAGAGTCGGGAAAAGCATGATGCAGATGCCTATCGCAAACGGGCGCAGAAGCGGATACACGTCTATCGGTTCGGCACGGGCAAGCGACTGCCAGACACGGACGGCCACATAGAACAGGGCACCGAGTCCGGCAAGTCCCTTGGCCACCTCCAGCATATCCCCGCAAAGGGGCATCATTTCATTGTAAAGGCTCTCCAGAATGGTATGGAGATTCGAGAAATCCACAGATAACAATACCATAGGCTACCAGTATTTGGAGGTGTCATTGCCATAGAGTTTCAGGACACGGTCAAGGTCATTCTTCTTGCGGGCACGCAGGAAACTCACGGCTATATTCCTGTTCGTATAGTAATTCACGAGATTGCGGTAACGGCGCATACTGGCATAACAGTCATCCACCACGTCCATACGGTCCTTGTCGGTCATGGAAAGGGTGCTGACGTTGATTACCTGCCTGAGGTCCTGCAACACCCCGTTGCTCTCTTCCAGAAGTTTGGTATAACCGAAAGCGATGGCATCCAGCTCTTCGGGAGAAAAGTTCTCGTCACCCAGCATCTTCTGGAAATTGGTCACGTAGATTTCCGACACATCACCGACCATCAGGATAATCTCACTGACCTTACGGGCATCCTTCACCAGATTGTTGACGGACTTCAGGGCATCATAGTATTTCTTGTACTGCTGGTATATCTTCACCGTCTCCGCAAAATTCTGGGCGGTACTTGTCGCAGTTGAAGAGGTATGCACGATATTGTCCGACATGTTGATGATACTCTGGGCAAGGTTTCCCGGATCGGTCACCACCCACTGTGCCCGTATCTGTCCGGCAAGAAAAAAGGTTCCTGCACAAAGCAGCAGCAGTCTTTTTCTCATGGACGTACCTCCTTCCTTACATAGTCACCGTTCGGAGAAAAGGTCAATACGTCAGCCGCCTCATTGTAGGCGATGTCTATGCGGTAGCCGGTATTGATGAACAGGTTACCGTTTTCTTCCACCAGCAGATAGGTTTCCGGCTTCAGCTTCCGTGTCTTTCCGCTGCGGGCGAAGACCGTCACCTTGTAGGCGTCCCCTTCCTTATATATAAGGACATCGGGCTTGCCTTCCACACTGCTCCATGAACCGCACAGGCGGTCACAGTCCTTGAACCTGCTTTCACTACAGCTCTGTAGCAGCAATGATGCCGCCCCGATCAGGCAGGCGGCCAGTCTGTACAACTGTCTGTTTTTCATGTATTGTCTTTTTAATGATGTTGTTCTTGTTTTACTGAATCTCTCAAAGTCCCATCTTGCGTCTCTTTGGCTTCGGACTGACCGGGATGCGGACTTTTCCGGTCGGTCTGTCCTTACAGGCTGGCTGCCGACATTCCTTGCGGATAATGGTATCGTCCTTTTTGTTTGGGGACTTCAGGCCAACCATGGTTTCAAACCTGGCATAAAGTTCTTTATATGCCTTTTCTGCCTGTTGCCGCCTGATTTCATCCGGAGAATTCCGGTCAATGCCGTATTTCATGAGAAAACCGGAATTAATAAAAGGGCTGTCAATATTCTTCGGGTTGGCTATGAAACCTCCCAGCTTTTCCAGTTCCCCGTACAGCTTGTCGAGATACTGTACGGGAGGAGGGGAACAAAGCCGCTCGAAGACCTTCTCCACAGCATGTGTCAGTCTTACATCGACCTCCACGGCATCAGGTATCTCGCCTCTGAGCCTTCTTTCCCTGTAATCTTCCGGTTCCATACTTTCAAGCCGGTGATACAGCTCATAGTCTTCTGAAAATCCGTAATATTCACGGATATCCTTCGGTATGTCCCATCCGTTCATCAGGGACCGGTAGAGACATTCAATTATCTCCTTACGCTTCCTTTCATCCGATTCAAAACTGTCATTCATAACCGTTATGCTTTACCGTTTGACATTTTCCTTTCCCTTCTCATTTCCGCAATGCGTTTCACGGCCAGTTCCAGATTTCCGCCCAGTTCCTTGGTCAGCTTCTGCAATTCCAGCTTTTCCGACTCTTCCGTGGTATATACGGCATATTCCTCATCGCTGACTTCCGTGGCATACACGGCCGAGTGGGTACCGCCAAGACCGATCCAGACCTCACGGTAGAAACGTCCGGGATGGTTGGCCTGGTTAATGGACAGGATCTGTCCGCGTTCCTTGTCGGTCAGTCCGAGAAGCCGCTGGATATGGTCGAACTTGTTCATGTATTTCCGCTGGTCAAGAAGAATCTTGCAGTCACTGTTGTTGATGATAGCTTCCTTCACGACAGGGGAACTGATAATGTCATCCACTTCCTGGGTGACCACGACAGCCTCCCCGAAATATTTTCTGACGGTCTTAAAGAGATACTTTATGTACTCACTCATATTGGCGGACATCAGGGCTTTCCAGCATTCCTCAATGAGTATCATTTTGCGGATGCCTTTCAAACGGCGCATCTTGGCGATGAAGGTTTCCATGATTATCAGCGTGACCACGGGCAGAAGCACCTTGTTTCCGCTGATATTGTCCAGTTCAAATACGATAAAGCGCTTGTTGGTAAGATCCAGTTCCTTGTCCGAATTAAGCAGGAAATCATAATCACCGCCACGGTAGAACGGTTCCAGCACGTTCAGGAAACCGTCAATGTCAAAATCCTTCTCACGGACTTTCTTCTCCTCAATCATCCGGCGGTAGTCATCACGCACAAACTCGTAGAATCCGTTGAAATCGGGTCTGACATCCCTGTTTTCCGTCATCCTGCGGATGTATGCGTTCACCGCTCCCGAAAGGGCCACTTCTTCCGAACGCCTTGGGGCTTCATCCTCACGTTTCCAGAGTGTGAGTATCAGTGTCTTGATGCTTTCACGCTTTTCAACGTCAAATTCCCCGGAATCCGTATAGAACGGATTGAAGGCGATGGGATTGTCCTCCTCATAGGTGATATAGATACCGTCCTCGCCATGTGTCCGGTCATGAATCAGGCTGCAAAGTCCCTGATAGCTGTTTCCGGTATCCACCAGCAGGATATGGGTACCCTGTTCATAATACTGGCGGACAAGGTGGTTCGTAAAGAAGGATTTACCGCTGCCGGAGGGACCGAGTATGAACTTGTTGCGGTTGGTGATGATTCCCTTGCGCATGGGCAGGTCACTGATGTCCAGATGAAGCGGTACGCCGCTCTGCCTGTCCGTCATACGGATACCGAACGGGCTGGGCGAACTGCGGTAATTCGTTTCCGAAGCAAACAGGCAGACAGCCTGTTCCAGAAAGGTATAGAAACTTTCCTCAGCCGGAAAATCGCCCGCATTGCCTGGAATACCAGACCAGTACAGCACCGGGGTATCTATCGTGTTGTAATGGGGTACGCATCCCATCAGGGCAAGCTGGCTGCCGGTATCGTTCTTGATACGCCTTAACTCTTCCTCGTCTTCCGCCCAGGCCAGTACGTTACAGTGGCACCGAACCGGAACAAGCCCTTTCGTATGCGCCTCGTCAAGATACATTTCTGCCCATTCATAGTTCACGGCATTGCTGCGGCTGTATTTCGACAGGGACAGCATGTTGCGTGAAGTCTTTTCCATGCGTTGCAGGATTTCCTGCGCATCATCGATGAACACGTACTGCGAATAGACATGGTTGCATGAAAGCAGAAGTCCTACCGGAGCCGCAAACGAAAGACGGCAGTCGCTACGGTCAGTGGACAAGCGCTCATAACGCATGTCCGTGCCCACACTGCCGGGAAGCTCTTCCGTATCGGAAAGCACATGCAGGCAAAGACGTTTGTCACCGATGCGCATACGTTCCGGATCAAGGCAGATGTCCTGTAATACGGGATGCGTGTCCTCCATACCGAGAGTCAGGTATCTTTCAATCAGCCCGGGACATTCTTCCGTTCCGACCACCTCTTCAGTTCTGAGACGCTTCATCCTGACATGCCCCGAATCGTTCATGATACGCTCGAACTGCTCCACCGCCTCCAGAAATTTCACGACCGAATCCCAGTCCGTGATTTCCTTGGGAAGGATATAGCCGCGGCACAGGGTACTGAAATCACTGCGGCGACGGGCACGTTCGCGTGTAGTCTTTGTCAGATACAGGAAGCAGCGGTGTCTGAGATACGGGCGTTCGTTGAAATGACGCTCATAGCTGCGGGACAGGAAACTTTCCGTCCCGTCTCCTTCGCTCCGGTAGTTTTCCTTGACGAACCAGTCCTGCTTGTACACGACAGAATAATTGGGAAGCACCTTCATGGCCTTTACCCAGGTACCGTGAATGGCTTCGTATTCCGTCGCCGTCACCGTGTACAGTTCAGGCAGCTCGACCTCGAAGGCTACCGTAATGTCCGCATCCTTGCTTACGATGCAGTTGTTTTCCACGGCCAGAATCGGGAATCTGTCTTCCAGATCACAGGCCTTCAATACACTTCTCATTTCTTTCTCTTCTTTTTGGTTAATGCTCTGAATATTCTGCGACGGGCTGACAAATAGCGCGGATGGCGTTTTTCGGCCAGCATCTTCATCAGCCCGTGCTCACCGTAGCGGGCATTCATGCGGAAGGTCAGCCATACGGCCAGGGTACCGGATACCGCCCCGAAAGACAGGCATACCAGCTGGCTGACACCGGCCATATACAGGACAACCACCGCAAGAAAGACCGATACAAGGCCTCCGGCAAAAAAGAACAGGTACTGTGATTTCAAGCCCTTGAACTCAATCGGACGGCCTGCTCCTTTGTTGATACGGTAATCCATGGCTTACAGGAAGAAGGAACGGAGAATGGTAGCGGCCACAATCAGGAAGATGCAGGCGAAGAACCAGCTCGCCGCAGTCTTGGACGTATCCGGGTCACCGCTGCTGAACTTGCCATACGTCTTTATACCGCCGACCAGACCGAGCACGGCTCCGATGGCATAACACAATTTGGTGGCCGGATCGAAATACGAAGTCATAAGGCTGGTAGCCTCATTGATGCCGGCAAGACCCTGTCCCTGTGCGAAGGCACCTGCCGCTGCCAGCACACACAATACTGAAAATAGGATTCTTCTCTTCATTGTCGAATCATTTTGGGGTTTGACATAAATGTTGAATTCGACTGCAAATATATAAGGCTTAAACCGCTGTGATACAACACCGTCATCAGGTGTCACCAGATGTCATCAGATGTCATTCAGGAAACCTTACAGACATAAAAAAAGCATCCCGAAAAGATTTCCGGGATGCCTGAATATATCGGTGTCAGATATATTTCCGCCACTCGTCAGACGGTTCATTCCCATCCTTTACTTTAAGCGGTCTGGGATTGCCGTCCTCATCAAGATACCTGTCTATCAGTTCCTCTACAATCGCGGAATTCTCCATATTGGAAAGGAACACGTCAATCAGGCTGGTCTGCCTGATGGAGAACAGGACACGAGCTGCCTGCATGGCCTTCTCATGGTCGGCTTCATCCTGATGTGTCAGATATTCGCCGAGTACTTCCATGTCCCTGCTGGACAGAACAGGTGATACGGATTCCACTTCGGGAGACTCCGCATCAAGGTCTTCCTGGACTTCCTGCAGGAGTTTCATCTTTTCCAGCTGAAGGTTGCATTCCACATCTTCCTGCTGCACATCCTCCTCCTCACCGATAAAATTCCTTTCAAGTGGCTGGCTCATGAAGGGAGCGGCAGTCTTTCCGGCATTCTCGTCCAGATAGACATAACGGGTACTTCCCATCACTTCTGTATCTGAAACCGCAGATTCCGTTACGACAGTTTCTTTCTTTTCCTTCTTCACGCAAGGTTTCCCATAAAGCAGGGTACAAACAGTTTCGATACGCCTTCTCCAGCCATACACGCTGTACAGCAAATAGCCTATACAGACAATCCGTACACAGAAGTATATCAGTTCTTCCATAAAGAATCCTTATAGAGAAAACATTCAAGTTCATTCTTCAGCAATTCTCCGTGACGTTTCAAGTGTTCCTCCACGATATTGCTCACATAGACTGAAACACTCATGCCGGGAGCCATAAACGGAATAAGGCGGCTTGCCTTGTTGTACAAACCGCAACGGATACGAATCTGGCGTCCTTTCCCGACTGGAGCATCGTTCAGATAGACACGGCTATATTCGGGAAAACAGTTCGCTATTCCTATTTTCTCATTCAATTCTCTGACCTGTCTTTTCAGTGAACAAATCTTATTGGATAGTAAATAAACGCAACATAACAGCAGACCGCAAACCAATACGGCAACAGTCAATACAATCCACATCATTTTCAGAATGTTTTTTGGGTTTTTCGGCGAAACAGCTCGCCAAGCTCTTCACTGTAAGTCTCAAGATGGTGTGCCAGCACATTATCCAAAAAAGCGGGCACACTCATGTCATCACTCAGAAGGGGAAGGATACGGGCCAACCTGCAATACATGTCATAGCTGATATAGGTCTGCTTTCTGTGTACGGACTTCTTTCTGTCCAGAAACAGTTCCTTATACATTTCCACCTTCTCTTCCAGTCCGGAGTCAGCGCGAATCGTCTTGCGGGACTTTTCCTGTCCCTGTGTCTTTACTTCCGGCACATTTTTTTCCTTTTCTGTGACAGGAAGAACATTCTCGCCGACATCTGCTCCAGATTTACCACAGGAAATGGATTCACTGGCCATCATGTCCTTCAAGGCATCCTCATCCACCTTGAATATCTCTCTTTTCTTTGCCATAGTTCTTATCCCGGAAATATGATACGTTCCATCTCCTGGGCAAAAGCCTCAAGACGGCTGTCTTTCAGTAGTGATTCGGAAGGAGGAAGAAGGGTGCAGCGGAAATGCTGTCTGGAAGAAGGTGTCATTTCCTTGTTGAAGCGTTCAAGATCAGGAAGTACGGTTTCAAAGACCTTCAAACCCATACGGAGCACTATTGCATTATACATTACATACAGTTCTTTGGAAGTACGGCTGTCCATACGGTTCCAGAATAAACGTATGTCCTTCAGGGGAGCTTCCGGATGCTGTCCGATAAAATCCTGAACGGTCGATACAAAGGAAAGGCTGCTCTGCATGACCATACGGTCCTTTACAATGGGAGTAAAGATAAAATCCATGTTCATGACGGACTCGAATACACCACGGGAGTTCACCGTTCCGGGAAGATCGAAGAATATCAGGTCATAGTCGCCTTCCAGTTTGCCGGGAATCTCTGCGGCTGCCTCCGGCGTGGAAGTGACGATTGGATAGGCCTTACGGGAACCGTCTTCAAACTGACGGCAGAAAAGTCGCTGGTGATACTCGCTTTTCTCAAGGTTCTTCAAATCCCTTCCCCTTAGTTTTTCCAGACTGAACTGTGGATAGTCACAGTCAACGACAGCAACTTTCAGACCTTTTACATAATTAAAATAACTGGCAAGAACCGCTGTTACCGTGGACTTGCCCACACCGCCTTTCTGATTGCTGAAGGCGACAAGAATCGGACGTTTGTTCATACCTTTTGTTTTTGGGGTTAATATTCACTTTTTCTTTCACTAATCTTATAATGGCATTACGCTATTGTGATACTATTGTTGCCATGTTATTATGTCATTATGTTATTGCAATACTATGTTGTTATGTTATTATATCCTTATGTTATTGCAATACTATGTTGCCATGTTATTATGTCATTATGTTATTGCAATACTATGTTGCCATGTTATTATGTCATTATGTTATTGCAATACTATGTTGCCATGTTATTATGTCCTTATGTTATTACAATACTATGTTGTTATGTTATTATGTTATTATGTTATTATGTTATTATGTTATTGCAATACTATGTTGTTATGTTATTATGTTATTATGTTATTGCAATATTGCACGCTTAAATCGCGTCAAAAATAAGGTCTTTCAAGCATACAGGTAATATGTAGCCTGCACCATGACATCAGATGTCATCAGACGTCTTTATATGTCATACAATCCACTATTTCACAACTGTTTACACGGTCATAATTTTGCAAAGTCAGAACTAAAAAATGGCTTGGAACATCTTCCGACGGACAGCAGCACTCCGCTCACGTCGCGCAGCAATCCGCCGGAGGTGGATTCTCTGTTCAAACGAACAGAGCAAGTTGTGTTTTTGTACGACAGAAAGTATTCTGCCATACAAAAACCAACTTGCCCTCCCTAACGGTCGGGAGATTTTCCTCCAAAGTCGGAAAATCTGACGGAGAAAGAAAAATAACCCAAAAGCAGAAAAGCATGGAGAAAAAACAGGCAAGAAGGACAGGCAGAAAACCGAAGACTGATCCGGCGGACTACAAGTACAATTTCCGTCTGAACGCACAGGAGAAAAGCAGATTTGAAAGACTGTTTCTGGAATCCGGAGCAAGGGACAGGACAATCTTTATCAAGAAATCAATCTTTTCAGAACAGCTGAAGGTAATCAAGGTGGACAAGGTTTCCATGGACTATTACATCCGGCTCGGGGAATTTTACAGACAATTCCAGGCAATAGGCAACAATTACAATCAGGTCGTAAGGGCCGTACAGAAAAACTTCGGGGAAAAAAGGGCGATGTCCTTGCTTTACAAACTTGAAAAGGCTACCCTGGAACTGATACTGCTCAACAAACAGATTATGGCCTTAACTAAAGAATATGAAAAGAAATGGTTGCAAAGATAAGTCACGGAGAAAGTCTTTACGGGGCACTGGCCTATAATCATGAAAAGGTATTTCAGGGGACGGCGGAAATCCTTTCCGGACACCGGATGATTTCCGACCGCCCGGGACTGCCGAGCGAGGACATGCGTCTAGCTCTCCTTTCATTTGAAAACCATCTGACGGCAAACAGGAGGACGGATAAGCCGGTCCTGCATATCGCCCTCAGCCCGGCACCGGAAGACAGGCTGGACAATGACAGGCTGGCGGAACTGGCAGAGAAATACATGCAGAAAATGGGTTATGGTGACCAGCCGTTCATCGTGTACAGACATGGAGATACCTGCAACACGCACATACATATCGTGAGTGTATGCATTGACGATGAAGGAAGGAAAATCAATGACTCCTATGAACACCGCCGTTCAATGACAGCCTGCCGGGAACTGGAACAGGAATTCGGACTGCGTAACAGTGCGGATGCGGAAAGACGGAATCCGAAAGCGGAACTGAAAAAGGTGGATGCCTCACAGGGGGATATACGCCATCAGATAGGAAACACACTGAAGGCCGTACTGGAAAGCTACCGTTTCCAGACTTTCGGAGAGTATTCCGCACTGCTTTCCACACTGAACATTGAAGCCCGACAACTACTAGGCGATTACATGGGAACACCCTATACGGGTATCATCTATTCGGCTACAGATGATATTGGAAAAGTAGTCAGCCCTCCGATAAAAAGTGCAAGGTTCGGCAAGCGTTTCGGAAATACGGGACTGTCCGAACGTATGTTACGGCATACACAGGACTTCAAGGAAGGCAGATGGGCTCCTGCCATATCCGGCAAGGTCGTATGGGCCATGCGTAACGCAAAATCGGAACAGGAATTCAGGGAACTGCTGAAACAGGAGCACATTGATGTGGTATTCCGAAGGAACGATACCGGACGTATCTACGGTGTCACATTCATAGACCATGAACGGCGCGAGGCGTTCAACGGTTCACGTATGGGAAAGGAGTTTTCCGCCAACGTATTCAACGGCCTTGTCAACTGGTGGGAAGGAATACCCTGGCAGGACAGACAACAGTCCGGTCCGGAGGAACTTTGGAAACGGTACGGCCACCGTATGGAAGAAAACAGTGCGCTTGAACAGGCGGCAGGCATCTTCTCCTTTGAGGCAAATCCGGCAGTCGATTACGAGGAAGAAGCGTTCCGTCGCCGCATGAAACGGAAAAAGAAACCGCAGAAACGCAAATCACGCGGTATCTGATCAATCAAAATGAGTCAACAACAGGGGGAACAACGGATTCCCCCACAATCATCTACATCATTATGCAACAGGAAGACGATTTGAGAGCCCTTGCCAAGATTATGGAATTCGGCAGGGCTGTCAGTATTTTTATTCTGGTAGTCCACGTTTATGTATACTGCTATCCCAGTATGAGTGCCTGGCATCTGAATCTGGATGTCATAGACCGGATACTGATGAACTTTGACAGGACAACCGGTATATTCGGCTGTATCCTTTGGACAAAACTGATGGCAGTGCTTCTGCTGGCCATATCCTGTATGGGTACTATCGGAGTCAAGGGTGAGAAGATTACATGGCAGCGTATATGGGCGGTACTCACTGCCGGGGCGGTTCTGTTTTTCATGAACTGGTGGCTGCTTGACCTGCCTTTTCCACACGAAGCGATTACTGCCCTGTATGTGGTGACACTTGCAGCCGGTTATCTATGCCTGCTCATGGCGGGACTGTGGATCAGCAGGCTTTACAGGCATAACCTGATGGAGGATGTGTTCAATATGGAAAACGAATCCTTCATGCAGGAGACAAGGCTGATGGAGAATGAATATTCTGTCAATCTGCCCACCAGATTCCAGTATGGCGGCAAGCTCAACGACGGCTGGATCAACGTGGTCAATCCTTTCCGCGCGACCATCGTATTGGGAACACCGGGTTCCGGTAAATCCTACGCAGTGGTGAACAACTACATCAAACAGATGATTTCCAAAGGTTTCAGTGTATATATCTATGGTGCGCCAGTCAAGGCTATATCTTAATCGTCCCTTTGGCAAGGATTAGGCAAGTGTTCTTTGAAAACGACCTATCATCACCGACTTATCTGTCCAACGAAAGGCGGCAGGGAGTGTAGCACGTCGGGACAACTATAAGTCAGTTAGTTACCAAACTGCGACTGAATAGCGATGATAAGACAAGTATGAGGATAAAACCCGAATTGGTTGAATGATAATCTGAGCGGTCTTTGTAGCAGACTGTGACGTAAGGTAACTATGGGAACTACCGTTGTATGGATAGTTCTGAACCGTCATCACTGCAATACTCTTTTTGCAGTCGTAGAGTAGAAAGAGCAAGAACTTGTTGCAGCGCAACCGTAATATACGGTAAAAGGTGGAAGTCATATCCGACAACTTGTCGTGCCAACAGTTAAGATATAGTAAACTGGGATTACCTAAATCGGAGCCTGCAAAGGGCTATGGGAAACAGTTCCCGAAATTCCGACATGGTAACGGAGTCCCCGTAGTAGTCCGAGCAAGTTAATGGCTTGTACATGGCGAAGGGGGACAGCAGAGATTTTTAATACAATTAATGAATGATGTGAGAGACATTATGAGAAATTCGGCAAAAGTATTAAACAGTTTGAATCGACACAGCAAGGACTTGAATTACAAGTACGAGCGTCTGTACCGTATTCTTTTCAATACGGAGATGTACGCCGTTGCCTACCAGCGGATTGCACCCAAACAAGGCAATATGACGGAGGGAACGGACGGCAAGACCATTGACGGCATGAGCATCAAGCGTATTGAAAACCTGATAGCATCATTGAAAGATGAAAGCTACCAGCCCAAACCGTCAAGGAGAACATATATACCCAAGAAAAACGGGAAAATGCGTCCTCTGGGTATTCCTGCTACGGAAGATAAGTTATTGCAGGAGGTGGTTAAAATGGTATTGGAAGCCATATACGAAGAGAGTTTTGAATACACTTCGCATGGTTTCCGTCCCAAACGGAGCTGCCACACCGCCCTTAAGCAGATTGAAAAATCATTCTGTGGGGTGAAATGGTATATTGAGGGCGATATAAAGGGATTCTTTGACAACATCAATCACGATGTGATGATAGGAATCCTCGAAGAACGCATCAATGATGCCCGTTTCATTCGGCTTATCCGTAAATTCCTGAATGCGGGATATATCGAAGATTGGGAATATTTTCACACATATAACGGGACACCGCAAGGTGGCATCATCAGTCCAGTACTTGCCAATATCTATCTTGATAAATTGGACAAGTACATGGCAGAGTATGCAGCAAAATTTGACAGGAATGCCCGTAAAGAAGTGAACCCACAGTACAGACACTACCAGCGTAAGAAAGAACGAGCTAAAAAGGCGTTGAAATCAGCAGTAAGTCTTGAAGAAAGAAAACTGCTGGTAGAACAGATACGGAAATATGATAATCTTATGTTGCAGACCCCTGCTAAAAATGACATGGACTGCAACTATAAGAGGTTGAAATACGTGAGATATGCGGATGATTTTCTGTGTGGCGTTATAGGCAGTAAAGAAGATGCAATGACAATCAAGTCGGATATAAAGGATTTTATTTCCGACAAACTAAGATTGGAATTGTCTGATGAAAAGACGCTGATAACCCATTCGGAAACTCCTGCAAAATTTCTTGGATTTCATATCAG
Source organism: Bacteroides sp. AF25-38AC (assembly GCF_003602995.1). Classification (NCBI taxonomy): domain Bacteria; kingdom Pseudomonadati; phylum Bacteroidota; class Bacteroidia; order Bacteroidales; family Bacteroidaceae; genus Bacteroides; species Bacteroides sp. AF25-38AC. The sequence goes on from NZ_QTMD01000002.1 coordinate 162,574, forward strand.
AAACCGCAAGTGCATGGAAACCAAACGGGATTCCCTCGGTCGTAAAAAGAGAAGTCGGAACAAGACGGTGGAAATAAAAATCCCTAAAGATACGGTCAAGAAGAAACTTCTTGCGTATGACGTTGTGGAAATAAAGAAACACAACGGCAAGGAAATATGGAAACCGAAAGCGAGACCCGAACTGAACTTCAATGACGATTTGGAAATCCTGCGCAGGTATAATTCTGAAATTAGAGGCTTGTACAATTATTTCGGCATAGCCGTTAATTGCGCAGCCCAGCTATCCAATTTCGGTTATATCATGGAGTATAGTATGTACAAAACATTTGCAGCCAAGTATCGAAGCAAAGTAAAGAAGATATGCAAAAAGTACAAGCATAACGGAATATTTTGCGTTAAGTATCAGAACAATGCAGGCAAACAAAAGGAAGAGTACTTCTATAAAGGAGGTTTCAAACGCCAAAAGCCATCAAAGGATAACAAAATAGACATACTTCCCAAATTCATAATGCACACCAGTACAACCAGTCTTATGGACAGGTTGAAAGCAGAAAAATGTGAATTATGTGGTGCTAAGGGCCATTTGGAAATGCACCATGTACGTAAACTCAAGAATCTTCAAAATAAAGAGCCTTGGGAACGACACATGATTGCACGGAAAAGGAAAACTATTGCACTTTGTGGAACTTGTCATAAAAAGATTCATTATGGAACGATTTGAACTGCATATCGAAGCGGAGAGCCGGATACGCTGGAAGGTGTACGTCCGGTTCGGAGGCGAGTTTTCGGAAACCGACCATAGTAATATGGCACGGCGTCGGCTACTTAGCCTACATTACAAATTCGATGACCTTTCAACCATTGCCTATAATACATTGTTGCACAATATGGACAAATATAAGGTAAAACCGCATTTTTACGTCATCAATTTTGATGATCCGCACCGTTCACACCGCTGCAATCCCATCAATCCGGAGTTCATGACAGACATATCTGACGCATACGAAGCAAGCTATACCATCATGTTAAATTTGAACAAGACCTGGATTGAAAAACAGGGTGACTTCTTTGTAGAGTCTCCTATTATCCTTTTGGCAGCTATAATCTGGTATTTGAAAATATACAAAAATGGTATCTATTGCAGCTTCCCTCATGCCGTGGAACTGCTGAACAAACCTTATTCTGATTTGTTTACCATATTGACTTCCTATCCGGAACTGGAGAACTACCTTTCTCCTTTCATGGATGCCTGGAAGGGTGGGGCACAAGACCAGCTTCAGGGCCAGATAGCTTCGGCGAAAATTCCGCTTACCAGAATGATTTCTCCACAACTGTACTGGGTCATGACAGGCAATGATTTTTCTCTGGACATCAATAATCCGAAGGAACCTAAAATCCTTTGTGTGGGCAATAATCCGGACCGACAGAACATCTATTCCGCAGCGCTCGGACTGTATAATTCCAGAATCGTCAAACTGATAAACAAGAAAGGGCAGCTTAAAAGCACGGTCATTATAGACGAGCTTCCTACCATCTATTTCCGAGGACTGGACAACCTGATTGCAACGGCACGTTCCAACAAGGTGGCGGTCTGTCTGGGATTCCAGGACTTCAGCCAGCTTAACCGTGACTACGGTGAAAAGGAAAGCAAGGTGATTCAAAATACAGTCGGCAACATATTCAGCGGTCAGGTGGTCGGCGAAACGGCCAAGACACTTTCCGAACGCTTCGGAAAGATTTTGCAGAAACGGCAGTCCATATCCATCAACCGTCAGGATGTCTCTACATCTATCAACACCCAGCTGGACTCACTGATTCCAGCATCCAAAATTTCCAACCTCTCACAGGGTACGTTTGTCGGTTCCGTATCGGATAATTTCGGTGAGAAAATCAACCAAAAGATTTTCCATGCGGAAATTATCGTGGACCATGCCAAAGTAAGTGCGGAAGAAAAGGCTTATAAAAAAATCCCGGTTATCAACAGGTTCAAGGACAGTGAAGGAAATGACATCATGCTCCAACAGATACAGCGCAATTATGACCAGATAAAGGCGGATGCACAGGCTATCATCAACGATGAGATGGAACGTATCAAGAGCGACCCGGAACTATGTGAACGGCTGGGAATAGAAAGTGCAGAAGAGGAGAAAAGAAAAGCTGAATAGATACAGAATGACAAATAAATCCTGAATCAGTTTGATTTTCAGGGAACATTCCTTATCTTTGAAATTGAAATAGAACATAACGGCGGATTACGGGATGTTTCCGTCGATTATATACATAAGTCGCAAGATGTCTCGAACAGGAATCTGACAAATTCAAAAACACGGAGGCTATTGCGTGAGGCTTATGCTATACCTTATAGCGTGAGCCCATGCGAGTTTCTGTGTTGGGCTTTGTCAGAGCCTCTGTTCGAAATAAGCATGGGTTTCATGCTTTTATTTTTAACAAGCAGAGGTATGGCAAAAGTACAGATTATTATGCCCGTCACATTGGACGGATTTCTACCGGATAAAAATGAGGAACTGATGGAATGGCTCAGGACAGACCGGAACGGTTTCCCTTATTGGGAAGAGCGGGCTACATTTAACATGTATCCGCATTACGGTATGCTTGATTTGATGGATGCCAAGGAAAGACATGAAAAAGACTGCACATTTTTCATGAAGGTAGAAGATGAAAAAAGTGCAGAATATGTGGGTGGTGTATTTCTCTTCCGACTCGCAGATGAACTGGTCATTTACCTGCTTCCAATATCATACAAAAGCGGGAAAAACATAACCGGAAAGATTCAATTCGGACAATGGACTTTGCGTGAGTCCAAAACATTCCGAAACAATGTATGCAGACTGGTATACCGCCTTAAAGAATAAAGATTACTTCAGACCAAGTTTCTTCATTTTCTTGTACAGGGCTGTACGACTACAACCGAATTCCACTGCTGTCTTGCTGACATTACCATGATTTTTCTCAAGCAGGTTTCGTATCTTTTCCTTTTCCTGAATGATACGAATATCCGGATTGTCACTACAATCTACATTGTCCAGTCCCAAGTCACAAACATCCAATAATACATTATCCGCAACAATTACCGCACGTTTGATTTTTGCGTTCAATTCCCGCACATTACCAGGCCAGTCATATCCCAGCATGCATGCTTTCGCTTCTTCGGTAAATCCCTCATTCTTGACACGGATTCTACCGGAATGTTCTTTTCTGAAGAATTCGGCAAGCGGAAGAATATCGTCTTTGCAATCTTTTAATGGCGGTTGAACAATTTCGAGTTCTGCAAGGCGATAATACAAATCCTCACGAAAGCAACCTTCCTCCACCGCTTTTTTCATATCCTCATTGGTAGCAGAAATGATACGTACATCCGTATGTTTCACTTTATCACTTCCTACCGGATTAAACTCCTTTTCCTGAAGGACACGCAGAAGAAGAATCTGCATGGAATACGGCATATTACCAACTTCATCCAGGAATAAGGTTCCTCCATTGGCCGTCTCAAAATGTCCTTTCCTATCAGCAACAGCTCCTGTAAAAGCTCCTTTGACTACACCGAAAAATTCAGAAGCCTGCAAATCGTTAGGTATACTTCCACAATTGACGGCAACGAATGGTTTGTCACGTCTGTCACTATAACGGTGTATCATCTGGGCTATCACCTCTTTACCGCTTCCACTCGGACCAAGTATCATAACAGAAAGATCCGACGGTGCCACACGACGAGCCAGTGAAGCGGATTTTCTTGCTGCTTCACTGGTACGTTCAACAAAAGAACGTTCTTTACGTACAATAACAGGTTGTTTAAGCATGCTATGTACTAATTCTATCAGTTGCTCTTGATGAACAGGCTTTTGCAAATAATCCTTAGCACCGAGCTTGATGGCACGGACCGCATCCGTGATACAGGCATAATCTGTCATGACAATAAATGGAACTTCCACATTAGAACGCATCATCCATTCCAGAAGGCTGATACCATTTCCCTCCGGCAGACGTACGTCTCCAAACACAAGATTGATTTCGTTTTTCTTCAGAATACTACGTGCTCCGGGCTCGTCCATTGCGGTTAGAACTTCGTAACCGGCTTTTTGCAACCATTTTTCAATCATACCGCAGAGTATCATATTATCTTCAACTATGAGGATTTTCATATTTCTTCAGTTCCTTTTTTGTTTCTTCTATTAATTTTTTAAGCCACTCCATGATTTGTATTGCATGTTCATGAACAGTTTCGTTTTGGCTATCACTGTCATGCAATATTCTTTGAAAATCACGTAAAATATTATCTTTCTCGAGCATCTCCCATACAGGCATCATCCGGTGTATTATTTTTCTCATGGTCTCACGGTCGGTTATCCTGTCAGCAGATTCCATCTCCTCCAGTTCTTTTTCAGATTCCATAACAACGAGAGAAAGCATATGACTATAATCATCCGTATTCTCCAGTAAACTGGAAAAATCAAAATCTCCGGAAACTGAAACTTGTGTACGAGATACAATGGTGGATAAAAAAGCAAGCAGTCCGTGGATATTGAACGGTTTATGAATACAGCCTGCAAATCCTTCTTTTTCATAAATTCCGGAATTTCCATCACCACGGGCAGTCATGACTGCTACTGGAACAGTTCTAGAATTGCCGATGTCCGAATTGCGAAGCAATCTTAACAAACAGAATCCGTCAGTATCAGGCATTTGTACATCTGTCAAGACCAAATCATATTCAGAATTTTCAAGAGCGGCCACTACTTCACGTGCATTCTTACAGGTTTTACAGGATATACCTTTGCGCCCGAGCATATCTTCTGCTATTTTCAGTTGTATAGGATCATCGTCCACTACAAGAACATTCTTAGGCAATATAGTTATTGTATTATGGTCCGATTTGTCTTCCTCAACTAACTCATTCGTTTCAGGCAAAGGAAGTTCCAGCCTGAATACGCTTCCTTTACCGAGTGTACTTTCCACATCCATTTTTCCTTCCAAAACCTTAATTAATCCTTTGGTAAGAAAAAGTCCCAAACCAAAACCTTCAGAATTGACATCCTGTGCGGCACGCTCAAATGGAGCAAATATTCTTTTCATTGTTTCCTCGTCCATCCCTATACCGGTATCTCTAATTTCAATCCGAAGTTTTCCCTCTGAATATTCAGTATGAAAATTGACGTTTCCTCTGGAAGTAAATTTGATAGCGTTTGTAAGTAGATTGGCCAGTACCTGTTCGAGTTTGTCCGCATCACCTTTTACAGTTACATTTAATCCTTTGTGTTCAGAATATAAAATAAGACCTTTTGAAGTCGCTTTACGAGAAAACTCATCTGAAATTCGTTTTAAAAAACGGTTAAGATAAAAAGGTATATCATTATGTAAATCTCCAGCTTCATTAATACGGTAAGCATCCATCAGATTATTGACCAAATGCAAGACGTGCTGGCAAGAATGGCGGATGTCATCTAAATATATTTCACGCTTTTTCTTCTCTCGCGTTTCCGATACTAGATCGGCACAGTTATGGATATTACCAAGTGGGCCTCTAATATCATGTGAAACTGTCAGGATGATTTTCTTGCGCATATCAAGCAAATTCTCGTTTTCCTGAATAGCTTGTTGTAATTTAAATTTAATTATTTCTTCCTTACGTAAATCTGATTGTATAATTAAAAATGAAATTAATATTATAAAAACCGCAATACTCATCATTACGATAAATAATCGAAAGGATTCTTGTTTGACTTCCGTTACCTCTAAGTTTCGTTCTATAAATGACAGCTGTACCTGATTATCTAAAAAAGATACAAAATCATATAATTTTTGATTTAACAGCCTATTCTGCAAACGCAAGCTATCCACATAAGTTTCTATCTGATTGTTTCGCATATCTATGACAGAAACCAATCTATTATTAAAATTCTGTATTTCATTAGTTATATAGGGGACTTGTATCGTCTCCTTCTTTCCGAATAATCCGGCAATTCCTTTCTTTTTCTGAGTTATTGTCTTCACTTTTACTGTTTGAGTAGCTATTACAGGCAATTCATTAGTAAGAATACTATCAGATTTATTCGCAAATTGGACTGCTTTCATTATTTGAAACAAGTGCATTTCTTTCGTTTTAAGCAATTCCCGTAAAGAATCAATTTGAACTGGACATAAAAAATCACAACTCCTTAATTTTATTTCAAGTAGAACACTATCTGTTTTAAAACGTTGATTATGAAATATGTTATAATCAGACTCATCCCATACTATAACTGATTCGCCTAAAGTTGCCAACTTAGTAATATACAAATGAACTTTATTAGTATTCTCATAAGCTTCATTAATTTGAATTATCAGATTCTCAAGTTCTTTCAACCGGCAACGTTCATTTATCATTACAGCAACCATACTTAAGACTATAAATCCTGTAATAAAATATCCAATAAATAGTCTTTTGCGTAATAATGAAGTCATCAGGAACATTCTATTGATTTATTTGACATCATAATTCTATATATTTAACTAGTCATAGTATATATCATTCTCAAATATTTATTTCAAATTCAAGCAATAAAATAAAAAAACACTTCATATTACAACTGAACTCTTTTATGAAAAAGTTGAATATATGAAGTGTTTTTTTATTACGATATAAACTATAAAATCCTATTCTTCGGGAACTGGTGTATAAACCCTTATCCAGTCCACCAGGAAGGTGTGGTCTTCCACATTTTTCAGTTCCTCATCCGTAGGGCTTAAACCTTTAACGGCTCTCCAGCTTTGGTCTTCCATATTTATTATGATGTCCATGTCTTTTACCAGACCTGTACCACCAGTGTAGTTGTTGGGGTCGATAATATCCTTGCCGCTTACGGTTCTGACAAGTTCTCCATCTACATAATATTCAAGTGTGAAAGGGTCTTTCCAGAACACTCCTACACGATGAAAATCGTCGCGCCACAATGTTCCCTTGTCATCCTTATACCATGAGCCAAGATCTTTCGGCTGATAATCCTTGAATGGCTGGCGGATGAATATGTGATGGCTCAGGTGAAGTCTGTCGGCACCGTAACCTCCGCCGTCTCTGTCGCCGCCGTATGCTTCTATGATGTCGATTTCCTGAGTATCGTCAGGGCTGAGCATCCATACATCGGATGCCATGGTTGAATTTGAAAGTTTTGCGTATGCCTCTACATAAACCGGATACTTTACACGTGTCTTCGATGTGATACATCCCGTATAGGTTCCCGGCAGTTCCTTTGTGTTGGGTCCGCTTACAACTTTCTTCATGGGGACATCTTCAGGACGGCTGGCTCTTATTTTAAGGTATCCGTCGGAAACGGAAACATGGTCTCTCTGCCATATTGTAGGAGCAGGTCCTGTCCAATGATTATGATAGAAATCGGTCCATTTGGCATAGAACTCTTTTCCTTTATCCTTTTCGTCGGCAACATAATTAAAGTCGTCCGACTGTGGATGGAGTTTCCACACCATACCGTCGCCGGCATCAGCGGGTACAGGATAGATATCCCACTCGTACGATTTATTATTGAAATCTTCTGCTGCACAGGCTATTTGCAGTGATGCTAAACAAATGGTAAACAGTTTTCTCATCGTGGTATCTTAGTTTAAGTTATAATAATTATTTTCGTTCTTTTGATTCACCTTTAGCGGTATGTGTCTGCAATGTCCAGGTAGAAAATCTCATTATGCTCTGATAGTCTGAACTGTTGTATATATGAGTAAGACCCCATCTCAATATTTCGGTAGGTTCTTTTTCGGCATCTGCACTGCGGTTCAGGCCAATGGCGTGTGGCGCGCCTTTTACTACTGACATTATTTCAAAGTTTATTCCGTCAGGCGACCACTGGAGTGTGTTCTTTTCAGGACCGTCGGTGGTGATAAGTGAAGCTATACCTCCTTTGTAAAGCCATACGCAAACTTCATGCCCGCTGTTTGAAATAGGATTATATTCCGATTTCACATACGGACCCATAGGATTTTCCGCAATAGCCACTCCGTGTTTGATTTCACGGCCGCCCCATGTTATTTCTTCTCCCATACGTTCGCCTTTGTAGTACATATAGAACTTACCTTTATAAGGTATTATACACGGGTCGTGTACCTTATGACTGTCGAAATCGCCTTTCGACACTACCTTGAATCTGTTATCCTCATCGCCTTCCCATTCGCCGGTATTAGAAGGTTCCAGTACAGGCTTGTCTGTCTTGATCCACGGTCCTTCAGGGGAATCAGCACATGCCATACCGATAGTATTCTTTACACGGACTGTGTAAGGGGATTTTACCGCCTGATAGCAAAGATAATACTTTCCTTTCCATTCCATCACCTCAGGAGTGAAGACTGAACGGTCGTCGTAAGCACCTTTTTCACCACGTTTCACTGCAATTCCCTGTTCCTTCCATGTCCATCCGTCTTTTGATGTGGCATACCATATATCACATCTGTCCCATGGGAAAACCTTGTCTTTCTCTATGTCTCCCGCAAATCCCTGGGTAGGTCCGTAGCTCTTTGAATACCATACATAATATGTATCGCCTATTTTCAGCATTGCACTCGGGTCTCTTCTTACAACTCCTTCTTCGTAAGCAAGATCACCTTTCAGGGGTTCCATCTTGTACTCGAAGAACCATTTGTTGTCGTGATTCTCCCATTTCATGGCACGTTTCATGGCTGCACTTAACTTATTACCCTTAGGTATTCCCAATGAATCGGCCTTACGCGCATCATAATTCTGAGTGTCGTCGGCGGCAATAGTCTGTGTATTGCCTGTATTTCCGCATGCTGCCAATAGCGACATCATGCCGGCTGCAAGAATAATTTTTCTCATACTAGACTTTATTTTATATTAATTGTTAGTTTATTCGAGTGTAATTCACTTGTTTCTGCACTGATATTCAGTACCGATGATTTTTCTGTCGACTGAAGCATCAGCATACATCTTCCCTGATATGTCATAATATCCTTACTTTGATATGGAGAAACGTTCTTCACGTTTCCATTGTCTATACCAAGCAGACGGTACTCTCCATCAATGTTGAACTTAAGCATCTGTTCTGTTGTCTTTACAGGATTACCTTTTTTGTCTGCAAGCTGGGCTGTGACATGCAGGACATCCTTTCCGTTTGCTGCGATGCTTTGTTTGTCGACCGTCAGCAATATCGAATGTTCTTTGCCTGAAGTCTTTATGGCTGTAGTGGCTTTACCCAGTTTGTTTTTTCCTTTTGCGGTAATAGTGCCGGGCTTGTAACGGACTGCCCATTTATAGATATGATCGTCAAAATCGTCTATATACTTCTTTCCCATCGACTTGCCGTTAAGGAAAAGTTCCACTTCGTCACAATTGGAATATATCTCAACAATTACCGAATCGCCTTTCTGATAATTCCAGTGGGAGTTTACATCATCCCAAACCCATAATCTTCTGTCCCATTCGTGTCCTTTCTTATCAGTAAAGCCATCTTTTACCGGCTGATACGAGGATTTGTCTGTAGTCTGCGAATATATAGCAATAAAAGGCTTGTCTGTCCACAGTGATTTCATCATGTCGTACGAAGGTTTCGCATAGCCGCACATATCCAGGAGACCACATCCTATCGACTTTTGAGGCCATCTTGAAAGACGGCTTCCGCTTTCTCCCAGATAATCGACTCCCGTCCATATAAACATACCCGGAACGAAATCCCTTTCAATCACCGCTTTCCATTCGTGCCACTGACCAAGATTTTCTGTACCCATTATAGGCTTGTCGGGATAATTCTTCTTGGCATAATCGTACATCATGCGACGGTAGCTGAAGCCTGCCATATCGAGCGCGTCGATATATCCTGACTCAAAGCTTATGGAAGGCAGGATGCAGTTGGCGGTAACTACACGTGTGGTGTCCATCTGGCGTGTCCATGCAGCTAATTTTTGCGCTGTACGGCCAATGTCGTATGCATGTTTAGGCTGGATTTTCCACATTTCTCTGATTTTTTCTTTAGAGTATGGAGGCTGATTCCAGAAGTAATTACCGTTGGAATCGGCACCGAAGAAACCTGTCGCCTCGCGGCATCCGGTATAAGTCCATTCTATTTCATTACCTATACTCCACTGGAAGATACAGGCATGATTACGGCTTCTCCTCATTACGTTTTTCAAATCTCTTTCTGCCCATTCCTGGAAATGCTCGCAATAGCCATGCGTAGGATAGTCTTCTACAGTTTCCTTCATATTGAGTCTTTTATCTTTGGGATAATCCCACTCATCGAAGAATTCTTCCTGAACCAGAAGACCTATCTCATCGCACAAAGACAGAAACTCTTCCGCTCCCGGATTGTGCGAGAGGCGGATGGCATTGCATCCTCCTTCCTTTAGGGTTTTCAGACGCCGGTACCACACATCGCGTATCATTGCCGCGCCAACCATTCCGGCATCATGGTGCAGGCATACTCCTTTTATCTTCATGTTTTTCCCGTTAAGGAAGAAACCTTTGTCTGCATCAAAACGGAATGTCCGTATGCCGAACCTGACAGTGTTTTCAGAAATTACTTCATCGCCATTCTTGATGCGTGTCTCGGCTGTATAGAGGACAGGTGTATCGACGCTCCACAAATCAGGCTGTTTAATCTCAGATACGATGTCGATAATTTTCTCCTCACCAGCATTCAGTTTTATACTGAAGACCTCAAAGGCTGCGATATTGCCTTTATTATCCTTATATACTACCTCAACAACTGCAGCTCTGGGTTCGGAGTAGCTGTTGCACACGGTAACCTGGTTGTTTACTTTAGCATATTTATCAGTAACCACGGGAGTAGTGACAAATGTTCCCCAAACCGGAATATGCAGTCTGTCGGTTACAATCATTTTCACATCCCTGTATATACCTGAACCGGTGTACCATCTGCTGTCGGCATAATGGCTGTGGTCGACCCTTACAGTCATGCGGTTATCCTCATTGGGATTGAGATAGTCTGTGACATCAAAATAAAAAGGAGCATATCCCGAAGGATGATATCCAAGCTTTTTGCCATTTATCCAATACTCAGAATTATTATATACTCCATCGAACACTATATAGCATTTCTGATTTGCACTGATTGTTGTGGGAAATGATTTGCTATACCATCCTATTCCTCCCTGAAGGAAAGCTACACACCCTTCGCCAGAGATGGAGTCGTAAGGCAAACCAACACTCCAGTCGTGTGGCAGGTTCACTTTCTTCCATTCATCACCTGGGACATAAGAAGTATATGAATAATGAGCAGAATCTTTCAGTACGAATTTCCAATCTTTATTGAAATCAACATTTGAATCAGATGCTGAAACCTTTAGGGTTGATAATAGGATTATTAAAGCTAAAAGATTTTTATTTCTCATAATCTTAGGTTTTACATGTTTTTTGATGTCACAAAACTATATCTTTCACTTATAATATATGAGGGGGATATTAATGTGATATAGGGTGGGAAATCAGAATTTTACATCTGCCCTGTATTCCACCGTCACCTACAACCTTGACAAAGGATGTTCCTTTCTTCCCTCTTATGGTTCTCAGGACAAACAGACACTTTCCGTTATATGTCCTTACACTATTGTTTATGACGTTGATGTTCAAATCTTCTATCGAAGGCGATCCATTGTCGAGTCCGGCAAGTTCAAGCTTGTCGTCGAGGATTATCCTCACATCCGAAGGTATATCGACTACTGTGTTTCCTTCTTTATCTTCAATGGATACTTCTACATGGATAAGGTCATAACCGTTGTCGGTAGCTGTTTTGCGGTCGCAGTTCAGTGCCAGACGGCACGGCTTGCCGCTTGTGGACAAAGTGTCTTTCGACAATATTATGTCGCCGTCCTTGCCTACCGCAAGGAGTGTTCCTTCCTTGTATGCCACCTTCCACATCACTATATTATGCTCCATGAAATCGCTGCGTTCCTTTGTTCCCAACGATTTGCCGTTCAGGAACAGTTCCACTTCGGGGGCGTTGGTATATACCTGCACAAGTATGTCCTCGTCCTTGCGGTAGTTCCATTTGTCGCGTGTGTCGTACCACTCCCAGCGTCTAATCCATCCCGGACGGGGAGTGTAGGTGAAGCTTCCGTCGGGATTCATCCTGAACTCACTTTCCTTTTCAGGTATTGTTACAATATGGGTTTTCGGTATGTCTTTCCACAGACATTCAAAGAAATGGCCACGCGCTGTCTTGTTGCCCGCAAAATCGAAGAAAGAACAGTCTCCACCTCTTGCAGGCCATGGACCGTTCTCGCCAAGATAGTCGAATCCTGTCCACACGAAGATGCCCGCTATGTATTTCTTGTCGGCCACGGCTGTCCATTCAAAGAGCTGACCAACATTCTCCGAACCGATAATAGGCTGATATGGATATAGCTTATGGTCGATTTCATAATATTTGTCTTTATAGTTATATCCCACTACATCAAGCACGTCTGTATATTCGGAGAGACGCGAAACTGACGGAACAACGACTCCTGAAGAGACGGGACGGGTAGTGTCCACATCCTTAACCCAACCGGCAAGGACAGCGGCTGTTTCAGCCAAATCGTCTTTACCTCCTGACAGACGGTTGAACTCTTTCAGTATAGACTTGTTGTCTGTTTCCGGGTCGCCCGTATGGATAAGCCCCTTGAACCCTTTATTGTCTTTGCTCGATGCCCAGTAATATGGATAGGTCCATTCTATTTCATTGCCTATACTCCAGAGTATCACGCAAGGATGATTTCTGTCTCGCCTGATGAACGACTTGAGGTCGTGCTCGGCATGCGTATCGAAGTATCTGGTATATCCTATTGATATGCTGTCGGGCGCATCTTCCTTAGCTCGCTCAGTAATCCACTTTTTCTTTGCCACCTTCCATTCGTCGATAAATTCATTCATTACAAGAAGTCCCAGACTGTCGCACATTTCCAGCAGACTTTCCGAATGCGGATTATGGGCTGTACGTATGGCATTGCAGCCTATGGAACGAAGTTTCAGAAGGCGTCGCAACAGGGCATCATCGTATGCGGCAACACCCATACATCCCAAGTCGTGGTGTATGTTCACTCCTTTTATTTTTACGGATTTTCCGTTTAGAAGGAAGCCTTCATCCGCATCGAATTTAATGTCGCGGATACCAAATTTTGTTGTTTTCTTATCCATCACATATCCGTCAGAAGCAATCAGAGTAGTATGAAGCTCATACATCGAAGGCGTTTCAAGACTCCAGAGATGACAATTCTCCAGTTCAACAGATGCAGTGAACTCATTGAAATCGCCTTTCAGGGCAACAAAATCATCGGAAACAGAAGCTATTGTCTTGCCGTCGTACACTACTTCGTGCTTCACGGTGACTCCTTTTACACCTGTTCCAGCATTCTTCACCTCGCATACCACATTCACCATCGAACGGTTGCCTACCTGTGGTGTGGTAACGAATATTCCGTCTGAAGGAATATAGAGCTCGTTTCTTAGAATAAGACTCACATTCCTGTATATACCGGCACCGACATACCATCTGCTGTCGGCATACGCTCTTCTGTCAACGCAGACAGTTATTGTATTCATCGAACCTTTTGGTTTCAGATATTGAGTAAGTTCATATTCAAATCCCACATATCCGTTAGGACGGAATCCCAACAGATGCCCGTTTATCCAAACCTTTGAGTTATTATATACACCTTCGAAATGAATGAACACTTTTTTCCCATTCATATCATCCGAGGTGAGAAAATTCTTCATGTAAATCCCCACACCGCCAGGCAGAAAACCATTGCTTCCGGCTGTCTGAGTCTTGGTATATCCTTCGCTGATACTCCAGTCGTGAGGCAGACACACATCCTCCCACTTTATATCTGGACTCAGGAACAAAGTGTCCTGAGGCACGAAGCCTGCTGGTTTGCTGAATTTCCAATCGAAGTTGAAATCCACTTTAGTGGAGGTTCCGGCATAACAGAATCCGGACAGAAAGATAGTTAAGACTGTGATAATGTTTTTTATGGTCATATCGATTTTCAGATTAATATTAATGACAAAAATAATTTCAAAAGTGTAAAAACAAAAAAACTCTCCATTTATATTTCAGATATCAACGGAGAGTTTCATCATTAAAAAAAATAAAACATTTTATAAAGTTACTCCTTGCTTAAGGATAGCTATTTCCCGGTATCCCTTCTTTTCGTTCAGTGCCTGCTTTCCGCTTGCCACTTCCACCACAAAGTCTATAAAACGTCTGCTTAAAGATTCCATGCTTTCTCCCTCTACCAGAGTTCCGGCATTGAAATCAATCCACGTATGTTTCTGCTCGTACAGCGGTGTGTTGGTCGATACCTTCACGGTTGGAACGAATGTTCCGAACGGTGTTCCTCGACCTGTTGTGAACAGTACGATATGGCATCCGGCAGAAGCAAGAGCCGTACTTGCCACAAGGTCGTTGCCCGGTGCGCTCAACAGATTAAGTCCGTGTGTTGTGACACGGTCGCCATATTTCAGAACATCCTCCACCATCGAGCTTCCCGACTTCTGTGTACATCCCAATGATTTCTCCTCAAGTGTAGAAATACCTCCCGCCTTGTTTCCCGGCGAAGGATTTTCATATATAGGCTGGTCATTGCAGATGAAGTAGTTCTTGAAGTCGTTTATCATGGTCACTGTATCGTCGAATATCTCCTGCGTACGGCAACGGTTCATGAGCAGTGTCTCGGCTCCGAACATTTCAGGTACCTCCGTGAGGACTGTTGTCCCACCCTGGGCAACAAGATAGTCAGAGAACACCCCAAGCATCGGATTGGCCGTGATACCGGACAGTCCGTCAGACCCGCCGCACTTGAGTCCTATACGCAGTTTTGACAGGGGGACATCAGTCCGCTTGTCTTCCCTGGCTATGGCATACATCTCACGAAGAAGTTTCATACCCTCTTCTATCTCATCATCTACTTTCTGAGAAACAAGGAAACGGATCCTTTGGGTATCATAGTCACCTATAAACTCGCGAAAGGCATCAGGCTGGTTGTTCTCACAGCCAAGACCTACGACAAGGACAGCTCCGGCATTGGGGTGAAGGACCATGTCGCGCAATATCTTACGGGTATTCTCATGGTCGTCACCCAACTGCGAGCATCCGTAGTTATGAGGGAAAGATATAATGGAGTCAACCCCCTCGCAATCTGTTTCCTTGCGAAGCTGCTCGGCCAACTGGTTTGCTATTCCGTTCACGCAACCCACCGTAGGGATAATCCATATCTCATTACGTATGCCGGCTTCTCCGTTGGCACGCAAATATCCTTTGAATGTACGGTTCTCGTTCGAAAAAGTCTGTTTCTCGAACTTCGGAGTGTAAGTATATGTACTCAGACCGGAAAGGTTAGTCTTAACAGTTTTCTCGTTCAGCAGATGTCCTTTCCTGACTTCTTTCACAGTGTGCGATATAGGGAAACCGTATTTTATCACCATATCACCTTCTGCAAAATCCTTCAAGGCAATCTTATGACCGGCAGGTATATCCTCAGCCAGTTCTATAAAATTGCCGTTTACCTCTATTATAGTACCCTTGGACAATGGGTGCAGTGCCACAGCCACATTGTCCGCAGGGTTTATCTGGATATATTCAGTCATAACAAACTAACATTTATAAATTGAAGAATACAGGTAGAAGTATCAATCTACAAGGTCTTTTACTGTCTGAAGCATTTCTTCGCTCTGGATTTTGTTGATATAGTAAATTACACGGTCTGCCAGTCCCGGGATGGTATTAAGGTCTTCACCCCAGATGGAAGTATCGGCGAGAACTGTCTTCACAAGATTTTCTACCGAGCCATCGTTCCACAAACTTGTAAGCATCGCCATGATTTCCGGTGCATCGTTAGGAACTATCTCTACACCATCGGCACGCTTTCCACCTTTGTAGTATACTATGATGGCTGCAAGACCGAGGACGAGTCCTTCAGGAAGAACACCCTTACGTTTCAGATATTCCTTCACTCCCGGAAGGTCGCGTGTGGCATACTTAGGGAATGAGTTAAGCATGATTGATGTCACCTGATGATCCACGAAAGGATTGTTGAAACGTTCAAGAACGTCATCTGCAAACTTCTTAAGTTCTTCTTTCGGTAAGTTAAGGGTTTCCATCAGCTCGTCGAACATCACACGTTTGATGAACTTACCTATCACCTCATGCCGGCAAGCATCTCTCACGATATTGACGCCCGAAAGGAATGCCACCGGCGACAATACAGTGTGAGGACCGTTCAGGAGAGTCACCTTGCGTTCATGATATGGCTCCTCCGACGGGACGAACAGAACGTTCAGCCCCGCCTTGTTTGCAGGAAATTCTTCGGCAACCGATTCCGGTGCTTCGATTACCCACAGATGAAAAGCCTCACCCTGTACAACTAAATTGTCATCAAAGTCTAGTTTAGTTTTTATGTTATCTATGTCTTTACGAGGGAATCCCGGTACGATGCGGTCCACCAGTGTGGCATATACACCACATACTGTTTCAAACCATGACTTGAACTCTTCACCAAGGTTCCACAATTCAATATACTGATAGATTGTTTCCTTCAGTTTGTGACCGTTGAGGAAGATAAGCTCGCATGGGAAGATGATAAGTCCTTTCGACTTGTCGCCGTTGAAATGTTTGAATCTGTGATAAAGCAACTGTGTCAGCTTGCCCGGATAAGAGTTTGCAGGAGCATCTTCGAGCTTGCACGACGGATCGAAGTTGATACCTGCTTCAGTAGTGTTCGAGATTACGAATCTCATCTCAGGCTGTTCTGCCAGTGCCATGAAATCATTATACTGGCTATATGGATTCAGGGCACGGCTGATGACATCAATCATTCTGAATGAGTTCACCACCTCGCCATTGTTAAGTCCCTGAAGATTGACATGATAAAGACAGTCCTGAGCATTGAGGGCATCAACCATACCTTTATCTATAGGTTGCACCACAACAACACTGCTGTTGAAATCAGTCTTTTCATTCATATTCGAGATAATCCAGTCAACGAACGCACGAAGGAAATTGCCTTCACCAAACTGTATGATACGTTCCGGACGTACTGCCTTTACTGCAGTCTTATTATTTAAAGCTTTCATTGTAATGTCAAAAATTAAAATTGATAAAATTAAAATTCAACCAACATTCTGAATACCTTACCTGGATTTTCCGACCATTTCTGCAGAGCCTCACCTGCCTCTTCAGGTTTCACTACGGCAGAGATAAGTTCGTTCATCGGGCAATTTCCATTCTGAAGATAATGTATCACGGCACGGAAATCCTCAGGCATTGCATTGCGCGAACCGCGTATGTCGAGTTCCTTCTGAACAAAATATTTTGTCTGGAAAGCCACTTCACTCTTGGCATAGCCTATACATGCCACACGACCTGTGAAAGCAACAATATCAATGGCAGTTACGTATGTGACAGGACTGCCCACAGCTTCTATCACCACATCAGCCATATAACCGTCAGTAAGTTCCCTTACTCTTTCAACCACATTTTCTGTCTTAGAATTGATAACCATCGATGCACCGAGACGTTTTGCCAGTTCAAGTTTCTCGTCATCAATATCCATGGCTATTACTCTTGCTCCACGAAGCGATGCCCTTACTATGGCACCAAGTCCAATCATTCCGCAACCTATCACGGCCACAGTATCAATGTCAGTTACCTGTGCTCTTGAGACGGCATGGAAACCTACGCTCATAGGCTCAATCAATGCACATTCCTTATCCGAGAGGCCGGTAGCCGGAATAACCTTTGTCCAAGGGAGGACAAGGAACTCCTGCATCGAACCGTTACGCTGAACGCCCAAAGTCTCGTTGTGTTCGCAGGCATTGACACGTCCGTTGCGGCATGAGGCACACTTTCCGCAGTTGGTATATGGATTTACAGTCACGTTCATTCCCTTCTCGAAACCGGCAGGAACGCCTTCGCCTATTTCCTCTATCACAGCACCCACTTCATGTCCCGGGATAACAGGCATCTTGACCATAGGATTTCTTCCAAGGTAAGTATTAAGGTCGGAACCACAGAATCCGACATATTTGATACGAAGTAAAATTTCTCCGGCTCCAAGTGTTGGTTTAACTATATCAGCTACTTGAACCTTTCCGGCTTCAGTAATTTGTACAGCTTTCATAATCTATGTATTTATTTAAATTTGTTATTGTATTATTTTAATGATGTTTTTTCTCTATCTTATAACCTTTCCAGCCATAATATGCTGTAAAGAAGAAACATATCAGAGGTATTATATATGCCACCTGATAGAAATCCGCGTTATGATTCATCACAAATGCGGTAAACTGTGGGATACATGCATTACCTATAATAGCCATTACAAGGAATGCCGAACCACTCTTGGTATCCTCGCCAAGGTCCCGGAGTGCAAGTGAGAACTGAGTAGGATACATGATTGACATGAAAAACGACACTGCAATCATGGCATAGAGCCCTGTCATACCACCGAACATGATAATCACTCCACACAGTATGATATTTACTATAGCGTATGTAAGCAGCATATCCTGAGGCCTGAATTTCGCCATGAGCATAGTACCTATCCATCTGCCGGCAAGGAAAGCTAACATATACAGTCCGAAAAATGTGGTTGCCTCATCCTCTGGCAGACCTGCATACATGCAGCAGTAAACTAAGAACAGACTGTTAATAGCTGTCTGTCCTCCGTTATAGAAGAACTGTGCTATGACTCCCCATCTCAGATGCTTACGTTTCAACACTGAAAAGTTGATAAGTTTGCCTTTCTCACCGTGTGACTCCTCCTTGTCAATATCAGGAAGCTTATACAGTGCAAACACCACAGCAAGAATAATCAGCAGCACGGCAAGAATCAGATAAGGCATCTTCATGGAATCTGTCTCCATTTGAATAAATTCTTCCCAGCCTCCTGGGAAGTCGGCAGGCAGCGTTTCGCGCGTATAGTTCTGTCCGGTAAGTATAAGCTTGCTCAGAAACATTGCGGAGATAAAAGCACCAAGTCCGTTGAACGACTGTGCAAGATTCAGTCTTCTCGAAGCAGTGTCGTGCGTACCCAAAGCTGTCACATACGGATTGGCAGCCGTCTCAAGGAAACACATTCCCGTTGCCATAATGAAGAAGATTACAAGATATGCCCAGTATTCCTTAATCTCGGCTGCAGGAAAGAAAAGCAGACCTCCGATGGCTGCAAGAATGAGACCGACAATTATACCAGACTTATAGCTGAAACGTTTCATAAACATAGCTATCGGTATGGGAAACAGAAAGTAGGCCAGCCAATAGGCAGCTTCTGTGAACGAAGCCTCAAAGGCATTCAACTCACAGGTTTTCATCAACTGCCTAATCATTGTAGGCAACAGGTTACTGCTGATAGCCCACATGAAGAACAAGCTGAATATCAGTAAAAGCGGTATAAAATATTTGTTTTTCATTCTGACATGTTTTTAATATAAGGTAACTCAGGCAGATTCTTGAAACCGTAGAAGGCTTTCGCATTCTCGCCCAAGAAAAGTTTTTTGCTCCTCTCTTCCAATTCTTTTGATTTAATCACAAAGTCGTACGACATCTTGTAGGTGATGGCTGTAATTGTGCGCGGATAGTCGGAACCCCACATCAGTTTCTCGAAACCGACAAGATCGGCAGCTTCGTTGATGGCCCTTATAGCACCGTTGAACGGATAGAACTCGTCATTGAACAGCCATGTGATACCGCCAGACTCAATCATTACATTTTTATGTCGGGCAAGCATTATCTGCTTCTTCCAGTCCGGTTTTGTAACCATGCCGAAATGACCGATAGCTATCTTCAAACCCGGACATTCTGAAATGATTTCTTCCATCTCGCCAACCTGGAGGTCTCCCTCTATCATATCTATGGAAAGAATCACTCCCTTATCTTCCATTAGATGAAACATCTTCATCATTTCGTCCGAATTGAGCATCACCCTTCCGTCCTTTAGCTGCAGACGGTGTCCTGGAATCTTTATGGCCTTAAACCCTTTGTCTATAAGTTCAACAGCCTGATTAAAGTAACCCTGCTTCCTGAATTCACACATACCGCACACGAAAAACCTGTCGGGATAATTTGTCATGACCTCTAGTAGATAGTCATTCTGTATGCCATCGATATACTCCTGCGTGACAACTGCTCCGCCAACCTGAGCATAGTTCATATTTGCTAGAAAAACCTCTGCCGTATTTCTTCCGTCTATCATAAAAGGGGGGAGCATTTGTCTCACCTCCCCCATAAACAATGATTGGCCATTCTCTGTAGTTTTTATTTTCAGGCCATCTACTTCAGTATCCTGATAAAGCCACAGATGTGAGTGAGCGTCAATTATTGTATAATCCATAGCAACAGTATTTATGAATTTGCCCAACTTACTCTTTGCTGATCGCCTATTATCTCCTTAACCTTTTCCACAAGACTCCAGTCAATAGGTTCCTCAATGTATTTTATATTCTGAAGTACAGATTCTGATTTTGCCGAACTAAACAGTGTTGTAGGTATTCTTGGGTTACTAACAGAGAACTGCACTGCAAGCTTCTCGATAGGATATCCCTGTTCCGCACAATACTTCGCAGCCTTTGCACATGCCTCAATCAGTGATTTTGGGGCCGGATGCCATTCAGGAACACCTCTCTGTGTGAGAAGTCCCATACCAAATGGTGAAGCGTTTATCACTCCTACACCCTTTTCATCGAAATAATCGAGGAAATCAACAAGCTTATCATCGTTCAGCGAATAGTGACAGAAGTTCAGCACTGTCTCTACTGTACCTGGAGCTACATGATCAATAACCCATTTCAAGTTTTCAAGCTGAAGGTCAGTTATACCTACATGTCCGACAATTCCTTTTTCCCTCAGTTCCACCAGTGCAGGCAATGTCTCGTTCACTACCTGATTCATATCCGAGAACTCCACATCGTGAACATTGATAAGGTCGATATGGTCGATATTGAGCCTTTCCATACTTTCGTATACACTTTCTTGTGCGCGCTTGCCTGAATAGTCCCATGTATTCACACCATCCTTGCCATAACGTCCCACCTTGGTAGAAAGTATGAACGATTCTCTTGGCAACTCCTTGAGAGCCTTACCCAATACTGTTTCTGCCTTATAATGCCCGTAATATGGAGAAACATCAATAAAGTTCAGTCCATGTTCTACTGCTGTAAAAACAGACTGTATAGCATCACTTTCTTTAATAGAATGAAAAACTCCACCCAACGAAGATGCACCATAACTCAATACAGGCACTTTCAGTTCTGTCTTTCCCAATTCACGATATTCCATTTTGATAAATAATTTAAAGGTTAATTTTTTACTCTGTTTATTCTTCTTATTATTCATACAGATAGAACATGCGTTCCATCATCTGCCATTTCTCGTCCGATGTGGCTCCCTCGGCACACTGCTGGAATTTTGCTACATATTCCTCCCATTCGGCCTGACGAGGCAGAGTGGCAAGCTTTGCCATTGCTGTATCCCAGTCAAAATTCAGAGGAGTTTCCACTATCATAAAAAGTTTAGACCCCAATATGTATATTTCCATTTCCAGAATTCCCACCTCACGTATTCCGGCACGTATCTCAGGCCATGCCTCTTCCTTACTGTGAGCCTTCCTGTAAGCTTCAATCAATTCCGGATTGTCACGCAGACTCAAAGTCTGACAATATCTCTTCACAGGCTGAGAATAGCTTTTTACTTTATATCCTTCTGTCTTCATGATATTATTATATTATTGATGTTAATTATATTTTGATATTATTATTGTTAGTATGCCAGTTCTATTTTCATCACTGCTGTTTCCCTTTCGACGATGCTAAACTATAAAGTATTCTACAGATGGACAGAGGAGATTTTCAAAAAAGAAAGAGGAGATATTATACCCCCTCTTTTTCGACATTTTTACCCCTCATGAGGAAATAAAAAAGTTATCCCAAACTTTATATAAATCAAAACAAATTGAACTGCATACCTGTATAGAAAAATCCCTGGTTGGATTTCGGATTCCAGTAGGTCATCACTGTCAATGGAATTTCATATTCCATTATCTGTAACTTATAAATGACATTCAAAGAAACCTGAGTAATACCTGCCGATTCGGCATACATGGTTCTGTTTACCATTTCCCCACTCTCATTTCTTGAGTTTCTCAATGCGAAAGCTGTTCCAACGCCCGAACCAACCTTCAGCTTTTCATTCTGATAGATGGTATAGCCCACATAAACGAAACTGGAGTATATATTCTTGCTGTTGTACAGATCTCTGTCGCGACCGTAAATAAGTGTAGAGAGACTTAGCTCCAGCGGAAATTTCCTATTACCTGTATAATTAACCATTAGATCCATAAAACGCCCAGTTTCATCAGGCTTATAGTTGAAGAACTCATTATTATTATATGTAACCCCGGGAGAGAAATTATATGTATCTATAACCTTTATCTGAAACCTGCCATGAGTATATGCAATATACTGGCTCAGCTCCTTATAACTCCCCTTAGTGTTTGCCCCGCCAAGAAAACCGGCAGCAAACATTCCTGATGGATCGGAAACAGATAAATCGGATGACAGAATCAGTCCGTCAGCCACTTCAATACCACGCCAGAGAATCATGTTCTGTAGAGTGGTTTTCATGTGAAGCTGAGCCTGCGCATTCACTACACCCATAAAAACCCAAAGAGCGATTGTAAATATTTTCCTGATAAGAAATTTCTTTTTACCTATATTACAAGTCATACAGTATGAACTGATTTATTGTTCAAAAAGTTTTAAATATTCGTATAAAAAATGAGGAAGACTAATCCCCCTCATTTTCTTACGATTATTGCTTAGTCCAAGTTACATTATTATTGGTATATTCTCCATGTGTTCCATTAAAACTAGCATCCGCTTTGCTGTCCGGTCTGTTTTCTGTTTCAATAAGTCTGATAGCTTTAATCTGGGCTCCGCCATTGGCATGTTCAATTGAGAATTTACCAACAGTTGGGGCATCACTGACATTTCCTGCACCTTGAGAATTCATATACCATTTACCTTCTGCTGTTATCACATTATAGTCAGAAACCAAATTTTCAGGGCTTACACCATCTTTAATCCATACCTTAAAAATATCTTTGTTGGATGTTGCTACTGGATCTGCAAAACGTACTGTAAGAGCAGGATCACCGGCAGTTACATACTCGCATTCAAATTTATAATTGGCTGTTGTACGCAATTTGAATTCCTTAGAGATGTATTTTTTACCTCCTGTTGGAGCTGACACATTCAAGATACCGTCTTCTGTTACAGAAGCAACACCTTCTAATGTAGATGGATCGTAGAAATCACCGGCAGCAGCGATATCAGCGAAATTAAGCTCCCATGTTGTGTTATGTGCCAAGTTTACAGTTGCTGACTCGATTTTGATATTTGCAGTTTTACCATTTTCAGCTGTTGTCAAATCACCGACAGCATAGTCTGTATTATAAATAACTGTAATCTGTTCATCATTACTATAAATCTTATCACCTAAAGTAAGAGTAATATTTTTTCCTGACACTGTACCTGAAGAAACTGGTATTTCTACTCCAGCAACCGATACTTTAAAAGCACTTTTTACTGCTTCAGTGAATGTACCGGCAACATCCTTATCAAGTGTAAGAACTACACGGTCGTTACCGGTAGTAGGATCTGTAACAATTTCTTGTGCACTTGCTACAATAGCAGTTGTTTGTTCTTCAACTACAGGAGGCTGACCGCCTTCTTTCAATTCAATTGTTACAATCTGACCTTTAGTAATAGTCAGGTTTTCGCCACTGAATGTATAAGTTTCATTACCAGAAGTCTTTGACAATTCCAAGGTAAATCCACCAGTAAATGTCACAGGAGGTACAACCATTGAGTATTCCTTTGCATTGGCATTAGCATCATTAGGACCGACAAATGTTCCCTCTTTAGCAGATAGTGTTATTACGTTAGAACCGGATTCCACTGTCAGATTTCCAGAAGCATCAATTTTTACGTTTCCGGCAATATTTACTCCTTGAGCAGTAAGCTTAATAGCTGTAAGGTCAGTCAGATTATTTTTAAACCTAATCAATCCACAAGTGTTTTGAAACGACAGCGATTTGTTTTCGTCTGTTGCGGTAGCAAAAGAGATGTTTGCTTTTGCATCGAATCCCCAAACCGGAGCCGTCTGAGCTGCTGGAAGTGTAGTAGTAACAGCGCCATCTAAAATCAAAGCCTCAGCATTATAAGGATAAAGAGCAGTATATGAATCGGCAGGAGTAGCCTTTCCCGTAAATGTAACAATAGATTTTCCACCTTCTGCAGTAGTAAATTTATTGTTTTCAGCACCAGAGAAGATATTGATAGCATCACCGGCGGTCCACCATACCTGAGTTCCATTCTGTAAAGAAGTACGGCTTGAAGACGTACCTGCAATAAAAGTCATTTCCTGTGGACTACTTACTGTATTTAAATTAGACAATTCATCTTTTGTACAAGACTGGAACATTACAATAGTCATCAATGTAAATCCACAAAAAAGCATTGTATTTTTCATGATTAAACAATTTTATTAATTAAAAAATCACATCACTTGTATTTTCTTATTTTTTTAATCCGGCTTCCATTCAGTTCCATCGTTCTCGAAACCTCCGTGTTCACCATCAGTCAAATCGGAATCTATAGTAGGAACCACGGTCAGAGTAATCGACATCAGCGTTTCTCCTTCATGTTCTTCGCCACTTCTTGAAAATCTTGATACCACAGCAGGTATATGCTTAGCAGTAATGACAGTCTCACCGGCCTTATTGTATGTAGTAATCCATCCATCCTTATCAATAGTTGCCACATCAGGATTTGAAGATTTCCATTCCACCTTATTATCGGTAGAATAATCAGGTTCTACAGCTATTTGCAGCTGATATGCCTTATCTCTTCCAAAGTCAAGTTTCAACGATTTGTTGCCGTTTTCATCCACCTCTATATCATCGGTTACTGCAATTTCAACTTTTTCAGCAGGCACCACGGGCACAGCCACCATACATGCGGCACTTTTAATACCATTACCAGTATCAACAGACACACCTATATTTGAATTCCTACCGCTTTTCTTAGCCTTTACAGTACATCTGTATTTATCATCCGAAGGTGTAATTTCCAATACATCTGGGAATGAAGTTCCCCATACTATTGACTTATAACCGGTATAAGGGAAATTGTCTCTGGTTATATTTATACCCAATTCCACTGTTTCTCCATATGGTAAATCAATCATACTAACAGGCATATTATCCGTCTGCCCAGCTTTATAAACTACATATTCTATTTTTATATTCTCTGCTGGCGTACCGTCACCTCCTTCTAACGAAGCAACGTCTTTTTCACATGAAATAATCATAAGCTGAAAGCATAGAAATATCAGCAAGTTACGCACAGACAGATCTCTTGGTTTTATATTAACCATAATTCATATTGTTTAAAGTCAAACCAAAAATCTTTAGTATAAAAGGCATAAAAGAGAAAGCCCCTGATATGCCTTAACATCCTGAAAACAAAACAATTCACCCTTATTAAATACGGAATCAGAAAAAGATGCCATCACTTTAGGACATATATTTCTGATTTACTATCTTCAATCACAATAAATAAACAACTAAATCTAATTACCGAATCTATAATTTAACACCTAAAAAATTATTTAACTTTTTCAATTTTCACATCGTCAAACAGTACAGCGCCACCATTTCCCAATCCAGGCACCATAGTAAAACGATATACATAACCGTTTTCTTTCAGTTTGAATTTCACTTTTGTTTCCTGATAGTTCTTACGGTCTTTCTTCACATTAGAAATTGCAATTTCTTCAAGTTGGCCTGAATCAGGATTATAATATTCCATACGGAAGAAAGGCTGCTCACCCCATATATACTTGGTATAACCAGTAATTTCATATTCGGCGCCTGCTTCGTATGTAATATTAAACTGTTGCCACATTCCGACTCTCACTTCTACGGCATGATTGCCACTATGTGCTTTCTTGACATCAACGATATCGTTGGTCTTATTTTCCCATACCTGCCATCCTGTCAAGTCACCTGTTTCAAAATCACCATTTTTGAATTCCTGAGCGTATGCAGAAGTCATCATCATTCCGCAAGCCATCATTGCTAAAATTTCTTTTTTCATTTTTCTAAGGTTTTAAAATTTAAGACTTAATGTATTTATTAGAATCACTCTTCTATTGGCACCAACTTATAAGCTCTGACCCAGTCATAATAGGTTGTACTTTTTTCTTTGTCCTTCAAATCATCTTCTGTAGGAACTTTAGGCTCCCAGTCGTATGTTTCTGTAACTATATGTATGAACATTGGTCTATCAAAAGGAGTATCTGTAAATTCTGTTGTCGGTTTGATAGTGTACATATATTTACCGTCATAATAGAATTTCACGGTATTTGCATCTACCCACCAACATCCGTAGGTATGAAAGTCTTCTGCCGAAGGGTCAGTTTCATAAGACTCTACATCCGAACGGTTTGAAGTATAACTCGTTCTTTTTCCTCCCTGTTCCTGATACCAGTAATGAGCATTACTATTCATCTGCATATTCCATTTTTTATTCCATGGGTTATCCGGATTAACAGTTCCTATCACCCCCATAGTCTCGATAATATCCAGTTCCTGACTGCTCCAAGTTCTTATTTCCTTACCATCTTTAATTATTTTCTTTTCAACGGGACGATTGGAAAGCCAGAAAGTAGAGGACATGGTAGTGAGCGAAGCCTTCATCCTTGTCTCATAATATCCATAGTGAGCCTGGTTCTTTACAGAAGCAACCGCCCCACCGGCAAGGCTATATTTATCACCCGGTTTTCCGTCAAGTCCTTCCGTTGGCGACAAAACTGTATTGGTTATACGAAGACAACCTTTCTTGACACTCACGTTTTCGGCCTTAAATGTTGCAGGCGGACGACCATTAGTCCAATAAGGACTTTTCGCATGCCATTTTGAAGCACTTAAACGTCTGCCATTGAATTCATCTGTATAATCCTCGTTAACTACCCATTTATAACCTTTAGGAGCCTCGGGCAAATTCTTGATATGCTCTTCAGCTAAATAATATTCCTTATCATTATTATTTATAGCATAAGATGATAAGACTAAAGATGCGGCAAATAAACACGATACTGCTTTTCTCATAACTTTGTAGTTTTAGATTTTTTGTTACATGACAAAAGTATTTAAGTTTCATGAAAGCAATAAGGGGGATTTACATCGTAAAAGGTGGGGTAAAATTCCACCACCCTCTAATACACAATAATTTCACTCCTTAAAACAATTGTTTTACGATTTGCTATGATTTACAAAACCTGACAAAAGAATAATACCAGACCACAAGTATATTTACATAATAGCTACTGTTTGAGAAAATTTTCACGACATGAAAAGAGAAAAAATCAATCGAAAAAATGCGGGCAAGTTTAAGGTTAAAATTGCCTACGTTCTAAACAAATATATTACTACCCCTAAAAAAGATGTGCTCTGAGAAGAACACATTTCTCAAAAAGACAAAAATAAAACACAAAAAATCTATTTATAAAAAAAGCTCACATCTATAATATCTGCAACATTTTTACAATATTCCTTGAATGACGATGCTTTGGGATGATCTATACACAGTGCAATCTGTGATGTAGACGAAAAACGTCCTGTCCCGTCAAGAAACGCTGTAAGCTCAGTCGGCAGGAGCATACTACCTATGTCTGAGTTTACGTCAGTCAGAACGACTGTATTTACAGCTCCCACTGTAGATACATCAAGACAATCAAGTGCCGGAAGATTTGCGAAATGCAATTTCCCTATCATATTCCCGCTATTGGCGGTCTGAAGAGATACACTCTCCAATGAAGGGCAACCGGATATATAAATCTCACTGCAAAATATCGAAGTTTCACTCACATCATCATGCAGTATAACGGATGGAATAACTAGCGTCTGAAGCAAGCTGTTATCCTCCACGCTAAGTACCTTCAATGATGAAGCAGAACTTAAATCCATCCCTAATGGCGTATCAATATTAGAAATAGAAAAGCTTGAAACTCCAGCCGATGGTTTGACATACGACATAGAATAATGTTGGGACTTCACTCCCGAGATATCTACTTTTCCTCTGAAGCCCGGATTTGATAATATATACTCCACGCCCTCAAGGTTGGCTGTCTGCGACAGGATTATCAAGTCGTTCCCTTCGGTTATCCTCTTTGTAACATCAATCTCCGAGGAGGAGACAAACACTGACGGGAAATTTTTGTAAAGATACAAGCGAAGCATAGGGTCCGGAATCTTTCTGTTTATGGAATATTCAGTGTAATTTCCATCCTGATCCGACATAACTACCAGACATTTATTTGACATAGCTTTGTAGAATGCAGGAATGACATCAGTGTTCCATTTTGCAAAATAAGGCAACTTCAGATATGTAAGACTCCTGCAAAGAGCCGTAGTACCGTCGGCCGACATAAGATTGACATATGAAGTAATACCGTCATTGCCGCGTAAAGCTACCGACTTTATCTCTTCGGGCAAATCACCAAAGTCAAATACAGTGAAGTCGTTATACTCAAGGTTTACCTCTATGAGAGAAGGGAAACTCCTCAGGCCACTTATCGATGTAAGTCCGCATCTGCTCAAGTTCAAAGAAGTGGTATTGAGAACCTGATTGTCACAAATCAGTTCTCCGTTTTCATTGAAACTGAAACCTTTCTGAATCAGGACATCGCGCAACTTCGCGTCGAACCCCACTTCTGAGACTTCGAAATCAGCAATCTCAGTGTCATCCTTGCACGAGATGAACGGGAAGCACATAATAATCAGAATATAAAAGCTAATAAAATTCCTCATAATAATCAGTTTTGTGGTAATAAGACAATATTATCAATCCAAGCCAAGTCGTTCTGCCCTTCGCACACAATGGCACACCCTACTTTTTTTCCTGAAGAATTGAAATCGAAAGATACGGCTTTATAATTGCCGGGAGAAGAAAATTCTTTTTCACATATCGTTCCTGATGGCATATCCTGTATCAGAACCTTTAACTTACATGCACCTTCGGTCTTTACATCGGCCAAGAAGCGATAAGTCCTGCCACTCTCCATGTCGACCCTCTGCATTAGTCCTGCATGACCGGATATACAGGCTGCATTATTACCTGCATTGTCAGTCTTGACAGACACGGTTCCACGCTTGCTTAATGGCTGCCATGCCGAAAGTCCATCGCTGAAGGTTCCATTCTGTAAGGTAGAGACAGTATATTTCTCAACTTGAAGAATCATGGACGATACGTGACCTCCTCCGTCGGAAAAGGTGACATCGACATTATTATCACCATTCCTCAGCAACTGTATGTCGAACGGCACTTCTATCATACCGAAAAATATACTGCGATTGCTCTGGTTATAGCCCTTCCAGTTGTCGGGAACACTCACAGCGGTACCGTTAATCTTCACCACCGGCTTTCTGGAAGCTGAGACAGGACGACCTATTGACATTCGCAGACATGCTCTACCCGAACCTGACTTTATTCCCGTGAAAGGGAACGAAAGGGACGATCCAGCGGAAATTGGTTTCAGATACTCACTGCTGTAATATTT
Source organism: Bacteroides sp. AF25-38AC (assembly GCF_003602995.1). Taxonomy (NCBI): domain Bacteria; kingdom Pseudomonadati; phylum Bacteroidota; class Bacteroidia; order Bacteroidales; family Bacteroidaceae; genus Bacteroides; species Bacteroides sp. AF25-38AC. The sequence goes on from NZ_QTMD01000002.1 coordinate 192,204, forward strand.
TTTCCTGATAATGGAATTGGTATATCCCGCTGACGCTACATCAGCCACAAGAATAATGGTCTGATTGGGGATTATGGAAACACTTTCCGGAATGGACGGGATATTCTGTTCCGAATATTCTATACCCGAGTTGTAATTAACATATAAAGAACGCTTTGTGACATTCGATACATCCTTCCAGCTATTCTTATTGTTCAGATATACAGTCTGTGGGGTATCATCAAGATTATCAAGGGCAATATACAGTCTGCCGCCGTCCTTGAATGCCTGCACCTGAATATCAGGATTATTGCTGGTTATGTCAACACGATCACCCTTTACATTTTTCCAAAGTTCGAAGAAATATTTCTTGTCATTCAGCTTCCACTCTGTATTCTTCAAGTCCTGAGGATTGTCCGGTATGAATAATGCCGCACAATAGGAGCTATAATTATTGGCAGCAGTGATATGCCACTCAGCCTTATCAGATACGAAAGGTATTGCTATAAGCAGATTATCCTGGCGCTCTAGAAGATTGAATAGAAAATGATTGAAAGAAGACACAGACCTGACACTCTGCAAAGGACGGTAAAATTCGTCATCAAACTCATTGTCTATTCCACCAAATTCCGAGCACACAAGGGGTTTCGGACTGCCGAATCTGATGGAGGTATATGCCTCAATCATATCAAGCACAGCCTCAGAGTTACTTCCTGAGCGTTTAGAATCAGTCCCTGTAACGTTTATACCATCATAAAGGTGTACGGAAAACGCATCCATGTATTCACCGGCACGGTCAATAAACATTTTCATTCGGGTATTCCAGTAATTGAAATTTCCGTCTTCCCAAGCAGGATATGCAGCAGCATAACCTATCACCTTCATTTTTCCATTCAAGCGTGGGTTATTATGTATATGCTTACCTATTGAAGCATAAAAATCGGTCATCAATTCACGCATGGCCTGACCTTTAATTGTGAAGTACACATCATCTGCATGAACAAATGGTTCGTTGAGTGGTTCAAAGAACTCAGGAGCTCTTTCACTATTGGAATAGTACTCAGCTGCCCATACGCCTGCAGCCTCAATGTCAATTCCACCTTGAATGGTCTGTATATTGGGATGCTCGGTAGCTATATATCTTTTTACAGAAATACTTCCGCTGTAAGGTTTCACCTGAGGATATTTACCTACTTCATTTGTCTTGCTGTATGCATACGAATATGGTCCCCAAAAAGATCTGCCCAAACCTACATCATAGTTATTAAGAAAACTACTGATATCGGGATCGCTGTCATCTATAGAATGTATGTTAAAATATTTACTCCTGTCCAATGATGATACATTCCCCAAATATCTTTTAGTATAATAATCTACCGTTACTATAGAATTGCCAGTTTCTCTGCCTGCTAGGACCGGTAGTATTATAAACAGGGGAAAAAAGCCTGTTAATAGGTATTTTGTAAAGCTGTTATTCATAAATACTTCGATTAATATTTAATTAAACACTAAAAATCAGCGAATTAAATTAACAATGGTTAGTACAAAGTAGTTGGTTAAAATGGAAATATCGGAAACACTCAGCCAAATATATGAACGTATGCAGGATGCCTTTAATGAATATACTGTTACATAGGTCCAGATATAAAATTTTGGCTTAGGGAACTACAGAAAAAGAACGATGGCCAAAAATCATAGCAATATATAAAAGATTAATACTATAGCCCAGAAAAACAATCCCACCAAAATAAAAATTCTGGTGGGGTTTATATAATTATAATCCAGCAAACCATAACCAGTGCTGATAAAAATAATCACTAAAATTCCGATATATAATTTAAAACTTCACGACATTTATTGGTTATATAACCCCAATCTCCTTTTTCAAGAACATCTTTTGGGAAGAGCTTAGAACCCATACCAACACAATACACTCCAGATTTAATCCATGATTTGAGATTTTCTTCTGTCGGCTCAACTCCACCGGTAACCATAAGCTTAGACCATGGCATTGGTGCCAATATACCTTTTACAAAGTTAGGGCCATAAACATCGCCAGGAAATACTTTACAAAGATCGCATCCCGACTCTTGTGCGAAGCCTATTTCAGACACCGTTCCACATCCGGGCATATAAGTAACAAGACGACGGTTACAGATTTTTGCTATTTCAGGATTAAACAATGGACCTACAACAAAACTTGCACCAAGTTGAATATAGAGTGCAGCAGTCGCAGAATCAACAACAGAACCAACTCCGACAGCCATATCAGGACATTCTTTTGCGGCATATTTTACCACTTCACAAAAAACCTCATGTGCAAAATCTCCCCTGTTTGTAAATTCGAAAACTCGAACTCCACCATCATAACATGATTTTACTACTTTCTTTACTATTTCCACATCTTTATGGTAGAATACCGGAACCATTCTGGTTGAAGCAATTTTATTAAAGACTGCTACTTTATCAAATCTGCTCATTTCTATTATCTTAATTTTAAAATATAATAATCTATCTTTCGCATTATCTTTGTACACGTCCGCTTGCATCACCACCAGCCAAAGCTTCAACTTCTTCAATAGATACCAAATTGAAATCTCCATTGATGGTATGTTTTAAAGCCGAAGCTGCAACTGCAAACTCTAAAGCCTCACCCTGAGTTACTTTAGTAAGCAAGCCATGGATAATACCACCAGAAAAAGAATCTCCACCACCTACACGGTCAATAATAGGATCAATGTCGTAACGTTTTGATGTATAGAACTCTTCACCATTGTAAATCATTGCTTTCCACCCGTTATGTGTAGCAGAGAATGATTCACGCAAAGTAGAGATAACATATTTAAATCCGAACTCTTTAGCCATTGCAGTAAAAATACCTTTGTATCCTTCTGCATCTGTTTTACCTCCTTCTATATCAGCATCAGGTTTAAATCCTAAACAAAGTTCTGCATCTTCTTCATTTCCAATACATACATCAACATATTGCATCAATGGACGCATAATGGACTGAGCCTTTTCTTTAGTCCAAAGCTTCTTGCGGAAATTAAGGTCTACGGAGACTGTAACACCATGACGCTTAGCTGCCTCACAAGCAAGTTTAGTCAACTCGGCAGCTTTATCAGAAATGGCTGGGGTAATACCTGACCAATGGAACCAGTCTGCTCCTTCCATAATAGCATCAAAGTCAAAGTCACATGGTTCTGCCTCAGATATTGCAGAATTTGCACGGTCGTATATAACTTTACTTGGACGCATAGAAGCTCCAGTTTCAAGATAATATATACCTATACGGTCACCACCACGAGCTATATAGTCAGTTCTGACACCATATTTACGAAGTGCATTTACTGCTGATTGCCCTATTTCGTGTTTGGGAAGTTTAGTAACGAAATAAGCTTCATGTCCGTAGTTTGCGCAACTTACAGCTACATTTGCTTCACCGCCACCATAAACGACATCAAAAGAATCTGATTGAACAAAACGTGTATTGCCTGGAGTGGACAATCTGAGCATTATTTCTCCCAAAGTTACAATTTTCATCGTATAATATTTTATTAATAAACACAATACTAAAAAAAGGAAGGTAGATAATACTTCTTTCACAATAACAAAAGCATTATATACCTTCCCTATGTGAATTACTACTGATCAGCTGGTTTCAATATATCATTCAAGCCTGCGATATACTCTACTACAGTTCCATCATCTTCGGTAACAGTAAGATGTCCGAAACCGGCAGATGAATTAATCTCCTTCTTACCCATGAAGACAAACATACGCTTCTTCTCAACTTCCTTAATCTCTTTTTCTCCTGTTTCAGGATCCAGAATTTCTTCTGTCACTACAAAGACTTCATTAAAAGAGAAAGTAAGATATTTTTCCTTATCAAGATCTATTTCCAACCATTCCGGCAATTGGTCTGGTTGGTCATTAGACTCGTCAAAGAACTCTATTTTATTCATCCACAATGTCTGGAAATCGTTCTGCCATACTATCAGATCAAAAGTTTCACGATAGACAGAAAACTTGCTGATGTTTACCGGTTGATTAGTTTCGGCATCTTTTAATGCATATAGTTCGTAAACCGGAGTATTATCTAATTCAACAGCATGCCAGTCATCATTCTTACACGACCAAAGCAACACAGTCATGCATAAGATTGCCAATGCCTGAAATATTTTATTTTTGGTATTCATAATTAATATTTTTATGGTCTAACTTCAATATATCCGAAGAATATATCATCAAAATAAATTTCTCCAAAGAAATAATTGAACCGTAAACTTAGAATTACACTTTCCATTTCTGCCTTAGAAGTAATAATACCTGTAACTTCTTTCCATATTCCAGACTGTAATGTTTCCCACGGCAGCTTGTTTGTAGGAGTCTCAAGCCATGAAGGATCCTGTTGCCCTGGTTTATCGGAAGGAACAAACCACGCTGTCAAACCTGATCTTACTTCACCTGGAACATAATACTTATATTTAATTGTATAAGTACCTTTACCACCCTTAAATGGCTTAGAAATCAGAGCTCTACTGAATTCTACAGCATCTACACGTAAACATTTAGCACTTGAATTAACCGCATTTTGTAATGGATTATCAACTACAGATGATGGCTGATATTGAGCCGGCAATACATCTGCTTTAACCACCTTCCAGTCTTCATAAGTAGAAGGATACTCAAAACCATCATCCAAGAATGAAGCATATGTTGTAACAACATTAGGTTCTGAAGAAGAAATTGTCAAGTCTGCATCTCCATATAAAGCTTTTCTTAAAGTACCTGTAAGAATCAAATCATCAGTATTATAAATTTTTTCACCCAATGTCAATTTTAACTCATAACGATGAGTATTATTAACCTCTGCTTTATTTATTGCAATTGTACCTGAATTATTATTCCCATTATAGTTATTCCGATAATTTAAAGTTAAAGCACTTACGTCAATAGGCTTATAACCGAACTCTGAGTTTTCAAGGTCAATAGCAATATTCCACTGGTCTATCTGACGGATTTTGTAAGAAACAGGGTCTTGTGTAGGAACTACCTTAATGTTAAGAGGAACCACAACAGATTTAGCCATAGCTGTTGGCTGATATTTATTATTAGGATCGCTTTTTCTCTCAACCGTCAAGTTAAGATTGAGAGGTTTATCAGAAAACTTTTTAAGTTTAAGCTCATAAACATCGGGAAAGTCTGTAAACTCCTGCTCAAAACCGGCAGCATAACATACAAGTTTCCAATAATTTGGCAATCCATAAGAGTCATCTTTTACATAAAGACTCTTTCCGTATTCAAGTTCATACGTCTCATACTCAGGAGCCTCTTCAGTGCCTCCAATCTGTCCCATTTTAATCTCCTGAGTACATTCAGGGTCACTATACATTCTAATAGCAGGAACCAGATTCAGATCATATACACGCACATGAAATGTAGTGTCCATTACATAGACATCGCCTTCCTTTCTTGCATAAGTATATTTCTTCACATAAGTCTGAAGCTCAGCACTCCATTCTGAGTAAGGATATACAACCTGTTTAGAGAATGTATTACGCAATCTAATTGTATGATCACCAGCCTTTGTAAAATATACATGAATTGTCTTTTCATTATTTACATGAGGAATAGATTCATCTACCAGATTATCATATTCTTTCTGACCCCATTGCATCTTACCACTAAGGAATTTAGTTCCATCATCAGAAACAGTCCATTCATGTGATAAATTACCTTGAGACAAATCCATTATACTAATATACTCTTTAAGATTAAGTTGAATCGGAGATATATTCTCAGCTTCAGTACTCATATGCCAAGTACATTCTGCCACATCATTCAATGGTTCAAAATCATCTTCCTTACAGGAGGAAATAATTGATGTAATCACCAAAACTATATATAAAAATTTATTTTTCATCATATCTAGTTATTAATGTCAGGATTAGAAGTTGATTCTATGTTAGGTATAGGCCAATATGCAACACTTGGTCCATAGTTCATTGATGCTTGAATATAATCAGATACTGGTTTAAGATATGTATCAGGATCGTCAGCTCTATAAGGACGCTGTTTACCCCAATTTTGACCAACATACAGACTATTAGGGTCTTCCTTAGTAGGAGCCAAGAAAGTCCCTCTACCTATAAGATATTTCTGTTTTGAAAGCCAGGTGAAGCGTTCTTTTGTAACATTCCATCGACGTAAATCAATAACTCGAATGGCATGCCCTTCCATACAAAGTTCCATAGGTCTTTCAATATACATTAAATGCTGCATAACATCATTAGAATTCAAGTCTCTATCATCATAAGTAGCTTCAGGATATTCACCAAGGTTTTGCTTACCAATAAGAATAATACCAGAACGTTTTCTTACCCTATTAATAAAGTTAATAGCATTTTGAAGATTAGATTCAGATGTACCACCTTTGATAAGACATTCTGCATACATCAAATAGATATCAGCCAAACGAATCAGACGATAATTTATACCCGAAGCCATAGCAGGCTTAAAATCTGCCTCGTCTTTTCGTGAATCCCAGTTTGTAAGTTTTCTGAAATAAGCAGTAATTCCATTATTGAACTTACCTACCTGTTGGGTGGTCTTTTCATAATAGCTTAAATCTTCATCTCCATTAATAGCCAATGAAGCAGATGCTCTTAAAGAATATGCTCTCAAACGATACGGTTTACCATTCTCCCATTTAAATTTTCTTTCATGTTCTGGTTCAGAATATATATCTGAAAGTTTTCCGTAATCAACATTTCCAATTCCATCAACAGGAATCAAACGCTGACGCACACCTACATACTTACCATTTTCATAATGATAGACATAGGTTTTATTATATTTTTTCCCGTTTCTTTCTATCACAGAATTAAAAGTTTGACCTAACTGATCATATATAATATCCTTCTGATTGTTTGGAGCTGTTAGAGGATAATTATCAGATTCCACTTCAATCCAGTTGCGAGGGTCATTTTCATCAACAGCTTCATTTTCGAATTTTTCTACTAGCCACAAAGAAGGAGATGTATTAATCCAAGATGTGCTTGAACCACAAACATTCATGCCCCATATATTGTACAATGTAGCATCCGACCAAGGTCCATACTGTGTATTATACTGAGTTGAATATGAAACTTCCAAAATAGACTCTGAGTTAAATTCATTAACGGCGGTAAAATTATCCATAATATTATCAACAAGAGTGAACGGACCGTTATTAATTATATCAGAAAAATACTCTGCAGCCTTATCGTAGTCACCGTCATACAAATAACTTTTACCAAGTACAGCTTTTGCTGCCCAAGAAGTAGCACGTCCTTTATCGGCCTCCTTCCACTCACCATTTAGTCCTAAATCTAGCGCTTTCTGCAAATCTGCTCTATAATATTTCTTCACTTCATCACTTGGAGTACACTTTTTATAATAGTCATCTTCTTCTTCAGGTACATAATCAATATATGGTACATTTCCATTATTGAAAGATGTATTAAGATAAAAAAAGAATACACCACGGAAGAAATATGCCTGAGCCTCAATCTGAGTGAGTTTTACCAATTGAACTTCATCTGTCAGAATAGTTCGTACCTTTTCTACTCCTTCTATAACTTGATTACAACGGAAAACACCAGTGTAAAGAGCAGCCCATTTATTTCTCAAAGTTTGGTATGAATCATTAAAATTTTGAAGATAAGCAGCATTTACAAGATTAATTCTGTTTTTATTTGCTTCAACCGCTAAATCACTTCTCAGATTTTCATCCATTGGTTGATAAATATTTGTGTTTTTAAAAGCATTATAAATGGCTGCCAACCCATTTTCACAATCTCCTAAGTCTTTGTAGAATTTCTGAGTAGTTAATTGATGCTCATTTTCCTGAGTTAAGAAATCATCACAAGATGTAAATCCAAGGCCAGACATCAATAAACTAAAAGTTAATATCTTATATTTTAAGTTCATATTTTTTTATTTTAATAGATTAGAAATTAAGTTGGAATCCTCCTCGCATTTGTATACTGATAGGATATGTTCCAAAGTCAAGACCACGTCTTGACAAACCATTACTACCAACTTCAGGATCATAACCGTCATACTTGGTCAATGTAAGAAGGTTATCTGCTGCAATATAAAAACGGCATTTACCAAGCCTAAGTTTTGAAACGACTTTCTTTGGTAAAGAATAACCTAACATAATATTTTTCAACCTCACAAAAGAACCATCCTCAACCCACATATCTGTATGAGCACGATAATTGTTATGTTGTTCATTACGATAAGAAGGTATTGTTGAAGTATTATTTGTAGGAGTCCACATATATATAAGATCTTTACTCGTCTTCTTCTGATAAGAATATATCTTAGTAGCATTGATAATATCATTTCCTACAGAAGCATACCAGTTCATAGAAAAGTCAAATCCCTTATAATCTGCTGCAAAATTCAATCCAAGTTCAAAATCAGGCATACCACTTCCTGCATAAACCCTATCATCATCATTAAGAATGCCATCTTTATTTGTATCTACATACATAAGATCTCCCATACGAGCACTTGATACAAGTTTCTGATACTCTGCAAGTTTTTGTTCCGTATTTATAACTCCGTTTGTAGGCATAACAAAGAAAGCACCAGCCTCATATCCTTCCTTTATAGCAGTAACATAATCACTTCCACTATAAATAGGTTTTCCTTCTGAGAAGAAATAAAGAGAGTTCTTACCGGCCATTGAGGTTATCTCATTCTTATTCTTTGTAAATGTTCCTGTCAAGCTATAATTTACCCCATGAATTTTATTTCTATGAGTGAGTGATAGTTCAACTCCCTTATTCTCCATATTACCGGCATTCAATGTAACAGTGGAATTCTGTCCTCCACCACTAGAAGGAGGCACAACCATCGGAAATAGCATATTCTTTTTATTACTTTTATAGACATCAAGACCCAAAATTAACTTATTGTTCATGAAAGCCAAATCAATACCAGCATTGAGCTGCTGCGTTGTCTCCCATTTCACATTCGGATTTGCAAAACCCAACTGAGTAAGACCATTTACTAAAGTTTCTTTAGCTCCTGTTCCAAAAGCATAATCATAATTTTTATAGATAGCTGGAGCATAAGAATAATCAGCAAAATTCTGATTACCTGTTGTACCATAACTTAATCTTAATTTAAAAGAATTAACCATCCATCTTAGTCTATCCCAAAATCGTTCTTCAGAAATATTCCATCCTAAAGATAATGAAGGGAACATACCCCAACGGTTTTCTTTAGAGAACTTTGAAGATCCATCTCGACGAACACTAACACTAACCATGTATTTATCAGCATAAGAATACTGTAGACGGGCCAATATACCAATAAGTGTGCTTGTTCTATCCTGCCCCCATTGACCATCACCAGTTCCTACAGACATATCAGACGAGCCTGCATTCAGATTTGGTATTTCATTTGTATATAAGTCCATTATACTTGCAAAAAACATCTCGTATGTATATTTTTCCATACTGAAAACACCAGTAAACTTAAAATCATGTTTCTTGATTTTCCTATTATAGTTTACCATAGATTCCCAAGTCATACTAGTATTCTTAGAATGGGTATCTTTTATCTGCGATCGATAGTTTGAACTAACGACTCTTTCGCCATCTTGGTTATACACTTCAAACTCAGGACGTGTCATAACCATCTTCTGGTTAAGATAACCGAAACTCAAACGTGTAGAAACACTCAATCCAGGTAATATACCGTAAGCAATATAAAAATTCCCATTAAATGACTCTGTATTTTTATCATTTCTTTCTTTTAATCGACCTAAAGTATAACTTATACCTTGAATTTCACCTGGATCACCTGCTGTATTGAATATATCTAGATTAGGATCAACTGGAGAACGTAAAGGAGAATAGTCGTATGCATCATTTAATAAAGCCCAAGCAGGAGAAAGCTGGTCTTCTATTTGCATTGCAAGATTTGCATTAATATTCCATTTTCCTCTTTTAAAATTTGTATTAGAACGGATATTATAACGTTTATAGTCTGAATTGATTAATACACCTTCCTGATCAAAATAGTTAACAGTCATATTATAAGTCAGATTTTTCTGTCCACCACTAAAATTGGCTGAATAATTTTGTATTGGTGCGTTATTATTTATTATACAATCATAAAGCCGAGTATTATTAAAGAAATTAACAGGATAATTTTTCAAACTTGACCAAGCCAAATCATCTGTATTCTTAGTTTCAGCCATACGGTTAGCCATGACAGTTACAAAAGTTTCTTCATTAGCATCTAGAAGATGAACTTTTGATGTTATATGTTGAAAACCATAATATCCATCAAGAGCAACTTTCATTTCACCCTCCTTACCCTTCTTGGTTGTAATTAGTATAACACCTGAAGCACCACGTGTTCCGTAAATAGCAGCAGAAGCAGCATCCTTAAGAATATCAATACTAGCAATTTCATTATTACTCAAACCAGGGTCACCTTCAAAGGGAACACCATCAACGACATAAAGAGGAGCACTAGAACCTGAAATTGAACTAATACCACGAATCTGTATATTAGATTTCGCTCCAGGTTCACCAGAACTAGCTTGAACATTGACTCCAGCCACCATGCCTTGCAATGCGGTTCCCAAATCTGATGTACTGATCTTTGTAATTTCTTCAGAATTTACACGTGCTACTGCACCTGTAACTTCTTTTTTACGCATTGAGCCATAACCTACAACAACCACTTCGTCCAACACTTTTGTGTCTTCCTGAAGTTTAATGTTATAGAATTTTCCATTCTTGATTGCAGCCTTTACAGTTTTATAACCAACAAAACTGAACACCAAGTTTCCTTTTTCCGGTACCCCCTGCAGAACGAAATTACCATCAATATCGGTAATAGTACCGAGAGAATTTCCTTCAACCTGAACTGCTGCACCTATAACTTCGAGATTATTGGCGGCATCAATCACTTTTCCTTTGACTGTTATCTTCTGTGAATACATAGATAATGTATAGAAGATAAGCATCACGAACAACATGTACCTGCTATGGTACCTTTTTTCCTGATTTCTCATTTGTAAAAAATTTAATTTAGCAATAGGTTATGAAATTTCTTTTATAACTGCCGCTAAATTATTTATTTAAAACGGGACCGAAGGGGAGAATTATATATTTAAAAAGGGGGTAAAATTTTACCCCCACTTATATTAAGAATCCAAATCCGTCTGAGTATTCTGCTCTTTATATTGTTGTGGCAATACACCAAATTCTTTCTTGAAACATTCTCTAAAATACTTCAGATCATTGAATCCAACATCGTATGTTACTTCAGAAACTGAATATCTTCCGGTCTTCAATAGTTCTGCCGCTCTTTTCATCCTTATGGAGCGGACAAAAGCATTAGCTGTTACTCCCATAAGTGTTTTAAGCTTTTTGTTCAGGACTAAAGCCGTAACACCAAGTCCTTTACAAATATCTTCTATCTGAAAAGACGAATCCGCAATGTTGTCCTCTATTATCTTTACAAGTTTTTCTAGGAACTTATCATCAGTAGATGTAGTGGTTACCTCAGAAATCTTTATTGTCGAGACTTTTTTGTGTTGAAGAATCCGCTTCCTATTTGTTATGATAGAATTCAGCAACTCTTTCATTATCTGATTATCAAAAGGTTTAGGACAATAAGCATCGGCATGGAATTTATATCCGATGAGATAATCCTGCAATGTAGTCTTGGCTGAAAGCAAGACTACAGGGATATGAGATGTCCTTACATCCTGCTTGATTCTCTCACACAGTTCCAGACCATTCATGCCGGGCATCATTATATCAGACAAAACAAGATCTGGCTGCATATCGGGAATCATGTTCCATGCCATTTCTCCATCATAAGCAATCATTATTTTATATTTATCTGACAACAGTAATGATAACATATTACATATATCTTTATTGTCATCAACAATCAACACAACAGGTGACTCTCCTTTTACTTCTGTGTCTTCTATATCTTCGGATTCACTTGATTTACTACTCAGTACATCAATAAACTCTTCATCATTCCTATTATTAGAAAAAAGATTCTCTGTCATCATTTCTCTCTCTGTTATCATAGGAATCTGTACATGAAAAACGGTACCTTTGCCTTCCTCTGATACAAATGAGATATTTCCATTATGTATTTCTACAAGTCGTTTGGTTAGAAACAAACCTATACCAGTACCTCCCTCTGCTGAATTTTTATTCTGACTATAGAAACGTTCAAAAAGATGAGTTTTCAAATCCTCAGATATACCATTTCCTGAATCTGCTATAGCGATGTTTATTTTATTATCCTGTTCATTAACTGTAAACGATACAAATCCTCCGGCAGGTGTATGCTTTATGGCATTCGACACCAAATTATAAATTATCTGTTCCATAAGATGGGAGTCGAACAGAAAACTTATATCACTGCGTGAAACAGAATATTCCAGCCCAACACCTTTCTGTTTTGACCAATACGTGAACTGCTGAAATACCTCTTTTGAGAAAGACGAGAAGTTGCCATATCTGAGATTCAGACTAAGCATTCCTTTCTCGCTCTTGGAGAAATTCATCAGCTGGTTAACAAGTCTTAACAAAAACTTACTGTTATGCTCCATTGTCTGCAGCATGCCGACAAGATACTTATCGGACGAATACTTGCCCGATTCTATAATCATACTCAGTGGCGAATGAATCAATGTGAGTGGAGTCCTCAATTCATGCGAGATATTGGTAAAGAATGTTGTTTCTTTCTCGAGCAATTCTTCAGTCTTACGTTTTTCCATGTTTGCTATATATACTGCATTTCTACGCTGCGCTCTTGAAGTATAATACCTCTTGAACTGGTACAAGGATAATGCAAGCAACATCAAATAAAATGTATAAGCATACCATGTACGCCAGAAAGGAGGGGTAATAATGACAGGTATGGAAAGTTCATTTGAACTGTAAACTCCATCGGTATTCCTGACTCTCAGTCTGAACATATATTCTCCAGAAGAAAGCTTAGTGTAGAAAGCCTCACGATGAAAAGCGGAAGTGGAAATCCACGAATTATCTACACCTTCAAGCATATATTCGTAAACAACCTTATATGGACTTCTGTAATCCAGGGAGCTGAACTGGAATGAGAAAGTGTTTAAATTATAAGGCAATTCTATATATTCTGCAAAACATACACTTTTATCAAAATATACGGAATATATAGAATCGGCCTCAACGCTGTGATTGAAGATTTTAAAATCAACGAGTGTAGGACAGCCATTGAAATCCATCACATCGAAGTCGTTCGGTCTAAAGACGTTTATTCCGTTAACACCACCGAATATCATTGTTCCATCTGTCATTACTCCAGCCGAGAGTTCCATAAACTCATAGTCCTGAAGACCATCGTAAATATCATAAGATTTTATTTTCTGTGTGTTTATATTCAACGAATTTATTCCCTTATTAGTAGAAATCCATAATGTTCCATCCGTTCCATTAACAATGGATTTTATGGTATTACTATTCAATCCGTTTGCAGTACTGAAATCTTCAATACGCACATTCAGACTGTCATCCAAGTCCACGATTTTCTTTAATCCGAGCCCAAGTGTTCCATACCATATATTATGATTCAGGTCTTCACAAATAGGTACTATATAATCTAGTTCATCAAGCCCCTTCACTGAATTCAAAACAGGATTATCAAGATACAAATCTGCAGATTTCAATACTTTAAGGCCATAACTGGAGGCTACCCATAAATTCCCCTTATGATCTTTCACGACATTTCTTACTATCTTTAGCTCTTTATTTTCCGATGTTTTAATTTCCTTCATCACACCTGTAGACAAATCATATCTAAATAAACCTTTATTATATGTACCAACCCACAAATATTTTCCATCGGCAAGCATTGTGCGCACATTCCTCAAGCCTGAAATCTTTTTATAATCATTATCTGAAGTAAAACTATAAATACCATCGTACATCAGAGACACATACATGCGGTCGGTAAAGTTTGAGTATGTAGTAGAGTATACTATCCTGTTTGCTGTGAAAGGAATAAGTCTGGCATTTCCAGTAATAGAATTAAAATGATATAGTCCAGAGCCTTCTGTGCCTAAATAAATATCGGATTTGGCAAATGTATAAATGGAGGATACATGGTCATTTCCTATTTCCCTGAATAATTCTATTGGTTTATTGTTTTCGCGTATGCTCATAAAGCCACTCTTGAAAAAACCTATCCAAAGAATATCATTTTTATCAAGAACAATAGTTTGTGGATAGCTGTAAGAATAGGTAGCAATAACCTGCGGCTTTGATTCGATAGCATGTAAAACATCAAAAGGCAACACACTTACAGTACTTGTAGTGGCATAAAATAATCTTTTATTTTTATAAACCATTTTTCGAATATTGCAGTTTTCCAACAAGGTGCTTACCTTGCAAGTATGCTTGTCGTATAAACATAATTGATGATTCTCCAGATTAGAGTACAATATTTGAGAAGACGAGATAACTATAGCTGCAGCTATAGGACTATCCAACAGTTTATTAAGCTGTAATCTTTCTCTATGGACGCTACATTCGTACAGACCGTCTTCAGACGAGAGCATTATTGTATTATCAATTTCTATGATGTCGGATATATATGGTAATTTAATTGTTGATTTTAAGACAGTATTTATTTTTCCATTGGAAAAATCGTAATTTACAAGGTATATACTTTCATCAGAGGAATGAAACCACACCCTGTCTTTCGAATCAACCAGAATTTTGTCGCAGGTGAAATTCTTATCAATGCCTATATGACCAATATTTAATGAAATGAATTCATTCTTTACGGAATTAAACAAGAATACCCCTCTATCAGCAGTACCTATCCACAGATTTCCATGAGAATCTTCATCAATACATACTATCAGATTACTGGTAAGACCATTTGACTGGTATCCATAGACCTTAAATTCATACCCATCGAACCTGTTCAGACCGTCGTTTGTAGCCAACCATATAAAACCCTTAGAGTCTTGATAAATACATTGCACGTCATTTTGGGAAAGTCCATCAAGAGTAGTGTACTTTCTTGTGACAAACTCATTGGATGCAAAGGATTTGCAAACTATAATCAGAACTGATATTAAACTTAAGATTAATCTAAACATATAACTATTATTCTTTATATTTCATCAAGATTACAAAGTTATTGATTTTATCTAAAACATCAAGTATTTATAGTAGTTAATAGATAATTATAGATATTTTCCACTTTAGAATGCGTATCAAAATCAATCAAGAAAAAAAATAAATCTTTAACTTCATTTCATAGTATAAAACAAAAAAGCATCGTACCATTACACTCAATAATAGATACGATGCCCGAAAGAAATTACAGTAACAGACTGTATTGGGATTGTTCTTAAAAAGACTTATCTGTATGACTTTATATATATGTCGAGTATTTCGGTATCCGACAGTTCATGAGGGTCCAGACTGAACAATGCACCCATGGCAGTTCGCGCATTATCAATCATCTTAGGGAAATCTTCCTTTACTATTCCCCAGTCGCTAAGCTTCAAATCGCGGACATTGCATTCCTTCTGCATTCTCACCAAAGCATCTATAAAATGTTCGGGATTAAGGTTCTTGCGTCCGGTCATAACATCTGCCATGCGCATATATCTCTTTGTCCTGTCATAAATAAAAGTAGAGAAATAGGCCTCGCTTATAGCTATCAGGCCAGCACCATGAGGAAGAGCGGGATAGTATGCGCTGAGAGCGTGCTCGAGAGAATGTTCGGAAGTACAACTGGATGTGGATTCAACCATTCCCGCCAGCGTACTTGCCCAAGCCACCTTTGCCCTCGCTTTCAGGTTATTTCCATCCTTCACCGCAACAGGTAAATATTTATACAGCAGTCTGATGGCCTCAAGAGCGAAAATATCACTTATTGGGGTTGCACAATTGGCAATATAGCCTTCGGCTGCATGAAAGAATGCGTCGAATCCCTGATAGGCAGTCAGATGTGGCGGAACTGAAACCATCAGTTCCGGGTCGATTATCGACAGACATGGGAAAGTTAAAGTGGAGCCGATACCTATCTTTTCGTTTGTTTCCAGATTGGTTATGACAGTCCATGGGTCAGCCTCGGTTCCGGTTCCGGCTGTTGTAGGAATGGCTATGATGGGCAATGCTTTGCTGTAAGGAAGCCCCTTGCCGGTACCTCCTTCAACATATTCCCAATAATCGCCATCATTACATGCCATGATTGCAATGGATTTGGCTGTATCTATCGAACTTCCGCCTCCCAAACCTATAATCATATCGCAATTTTCCTCACGACAGATTGCCGCACCTTCCATTACATGGTCTTTTATTGGGTTAGGCAATATCTTGTCGTACACCACGGCATCAACATTATTTTCTTTCAGCAGACCAATCACCTTATCCAGATAACCATATTTACGCATTGATGTTCCGGATGAAATGACTATCAAAGCCTTTTTGCCGGGCAATGTCTCTGTTGAAAGACGTTTAAGTTCGCCACATCCGAAGAGAATCTTCGTCGGAATATTATAACCAAAAACAAAATTATTGTCCATAAATATTATCAGTCAGTCAACTTACTATCTTAAAGCCTCATCAATCACTTTCTTGAGTTCAGGATAAGCCTCATCTGTATCACCCACCTGTTTTCTCAACTCACGCAGTTTCTTTTTCATGTCCTTAAGAACTTTGGCGTATTTAGGATTATCAGCCAGGTTTACCATTTCGTAAGGGTCGTTCTTCACATCGTAGAGTTCGAAAGAAACCGGAGTAGGAACAATCTTGTGGCTGTTCTTCAACCATGACATTGATTTCTGTCCGTAACGTTTGTCGTCGTAATGACGGCCATAGAAAAGTATCAGCTTATAGTTTTCCGTGCGGATACCTATGTGTGCCGGAACGTCGTGATGAATCATGTGCATCCAGTATCTGTAGTAAACAGCATCCTTCCAGTTTTCTGGCTTTTTGCCTTCGAACACAGAGGCAAAGCTCTTTCCATCCATGTATGAAGGTTCTTTGCCACCGACCATCTCTATAAGAGTTGGAGCAAAATCAATGTTGTTAATCATCAGGTCCGACTTGGCTCCCTTGTAAGGACATCTCGGGTCGCGGACTATGAAAGGCATTCTCTGAGATTCTTCATACATCCATCTCTTGTCCTGCAGGTCGTGTTCGCCAAGTATCATACCCTGGTCGCCTGTATATACGATAATGGTATTTTCCCAGAGTCCTTCCTTCTTGAGATAGTCGAAAAGACGTTTCAGGTTGTCATCCACACCCTTTACGCAACGCAGATACGATTTCAGGTAATGCTGGTAGGCAAGGTATGTATTCTCCATTTCATCACCTGTATTGCACTTATATTCCATTACATAATTGCGGATTTCATGACGGCTTGAGACAGAAGTTCCGATGAAGTGACGAAGTGAATCGTTCTTGCCTCTTGTGCCTTCGGAGCCCCATTTGTCTGTATCGAACAATGACAATGGAACAGGCACTTCCACATCGTCAAGATAATATTCATAGCGCGGTGCGTACTCGAACATATCGTGCGGTGCCTTGTAATGATGCATCATGAAGAAAGGTTTGGACTTGTCGCGTCTGTTCTTCAACCAGTCAATAGCAAGGTTGGTCACGATATCCGAGGAGTAACCCATTTTCTTTATCTGGTTATTAGGCCATTTCTTGTCAGTTACGTCACTTGTAAGGAAAGTAGGGTCGAAGTATTCGCCCTGTCCGCCATGACCGTTGAATACAGAATAATAGTCGAAGTGCGACGGTTCGCATCCCAAATGCCATTTACCGATCATGGCAGTCTGATATCCCATATTATGGAACTCATCAACCAGATATTCCTGGTCCGGCTGAAGCACTTCATCCAAAGTGAGCACCTTGTTACGATGGGAATACTGTCCGGTCATGATACATGCACGGCTTGGGGTACTGATGGAGTTTGTACAGAAACAGTTCTCGAAGAGCATACCGTCCCTTGCCAGTTCATCAATTGTAGGAGTAGGGTTCAGTACTGCAAGACGACTTCCGTATGCGCCGATAGCCTGCGAAGTATGGTCGTCCGACATGATGTAGATGACATTCATCTGTTTCTGCTGTGCTGCGACACCAACACATACAGACAGGAATGGCATAACAGCCATTCCCTTCATTATATTATTTTTTAAATTCGTTTTCATAAGTCAGATTATCATTGAAATAGAACTTGCAAGACATATCATCGAATGATTTTACGTCCTTATTCTGCATTTTAACCCATTGTTCTGATTTAGCCTTGACAGCGACCTGAGTTGAAACCTCATTACCGTCGACTACACTTTTAAGAGTGACATTTGCATCCTCGGCATTATGGTTTGCCACACGTACAGTGATAAGGCATCCGTTATCAACCTTATCGTATAGCGGTTTGGAAACCACCACCCCTTTAAGCTTAATCTTGAACACATGTGCATATTCAGTAGGTTTGTTCTTAGGGAAGTTTACTACAAGACCCTCGTCAGTCATCTTATAGTCAATCTTCTCTGAGCTTCCAAGCATTTCAACCGACTCAATTTCTACGTTCCGGCAATACTTAGTAGCCAATGACTTGATAGTAACACTACCATCTGTCCAAGCCAGAGACACGGCATAGAGGTTATTGTCGCGTGTAGTAAAGCGAATGTCGTCCGCTGTATATTCAGTTTTTGTATTGTCTGTCATATAGCCTGCGGTGCCTGCGTTATGTCCTTCGGAAGCAATCACCCATGGTCGTGAGCCATAAATAGCCTCACCGTTAGTCTTCAACCATTTACCTATCTCGGCAAGTACGTTCTTCTGTTCGTCTGTAATAGTACCGTCGGCCTTAGGACCTATATTCAGCAATAAGTTACCGTTCTTGCTGACAATATCAACAAAGTCGTCGATGATATGGTCAGGACTCTTGTTTTCCTCGCCCACACAATAGCTCCACGATTTCTTACCTACAGAAGTATCAGTCTGCCATGGATATTCACGGATTCTGTCGCTCTTACCTCTTTCTATATCGAACACCTGGATATTGTCGCCGTATCCGAATTTGGTGTTAACCACCACTTCCTTATTCCAGTCGAGAGCCGAGTTGTAATAATAAGCCATGAATTTATAGAAAGTAGGCTGGAAAGGATATTTTCCTACAGTCCAGTCGAACCATATCAGTTCAGGCTGGTATTTGTCAATAAGCTCGTATGTATGCATAAGGAACTGACGGCGTGAGCGTTCATTAGAGCCTTCGTATTTGCCACAATATGGTGTCATACCCTTACCTTCCGGCTCATGCAGTCTTTCGCCATAGAGGGTGATTGTAGTGTCCTGAACATCAGAAGGAGTTTCCATTCCATATTCATAGAACCATGCATTCTCGCATCTGTGAGAAGACAGTCCGAAACGCAGACCGGCTTTCTCTGTAGCCTTCTTCAGTTCGCCAATAATATCTCTTTTCGGTCCCATATCCACAGCATTCCATTTATTGAAAGTACTGCTATACATGGCAAATCCGTCGTGATGCTCAGCCACGGGAACAATGTATTGCGCTCCTGACGATTTTACCACTGCTAGCCACTCGTCGGCATTGAAGTTTTCAGCCTTGAACATAGGGATGAAATCCTTATATCCGAATTTCGTCAAAGGGCCGTAAGTCTGTACGTGATACTTATTAATAGGATGACCCTCCTTGTACATCCAGCGGGAATACCATTCGCTTCCGTATGCAGGAACCGAATAAACGCCCCAGTGAATAAAGATACCGAACTTGGCATCCTTGAACCACTCAGGAATAGTGTAATTTTGCGCAATAGAAGCAGAGTCCGCTTTAAACACATCTGTACCTTTTAAAGATACAGTAGAATCTACATTAGGAGCGTATGTAGAACTGCACGACGCCAACAGGCTTAATGCCGCCACTCCTAAAGCTGTTTTCATGGATTTCTTATTCATAATAATTTTATTACATTAAATAATGACATTAATTTTTTCTGTAAGCAAAGATACACTTGAGTTCGATTTACAATCAATAATTTAATTACTATAGTAAGGGGTAAAATATTTACCCCCCCTATTATTAAATAAATTTACCCCTCTAATATCTGATTATCAATAATCAATATTGAATAACGAACAAATATATTTCTTTGCACAAAAAAGTTTAACCTATTATTACATTACAATTTC
Organism: Bacteroides sp. AF25-38AC; assembly: GCF_003602995.1. Taxonomy (NCBI): domain Bacteria; kingdom Pseudomonadati; phylum Bacteroidota; class Bacteroidia; order Bacteroidales; family Bacteroidaceae; genus Bacteroides; species Bacteroides sp. AF25-38AC. The sequence continues at coordinate 212,453 of NZ_QTMD01000002.1, forward strand.
ACCCTAAGAATAAAGTATATATAGAGTAAATTTGCCACCATAACAAACTGTAAAAACAAATTTATGAAAAACTATTTAATTTACTTACTCGCAGCAGTATCGTGTACAACTGTAGCAGACTTGAAAGCTCAAGTCAGTACAAAAACAGGTAATGAAACCACTGAACTTACCATTCCGAAAAAGTTCTACAAGGACAGCATTGATTTCAGCAACGCTCCGAAAAGACTTAACAACAAGTACCCTCTTTCCAACCAGAAGAACGAAGGCGGATGGGTTCTCAACAAAAAAGCCTCCGACGAGTTCAAAGGAAAGAAACTGAATGAGGAAAGATGGTTCCCGAACAACCCGAAATGGAAAGGAAGACAACCGACTTTCTTTGCAAAGGAGAATACTACGTTTGAGAATGGCTGTTGTGTGATGAGAACTTACAAACCGGAAGCAGGCACACTGCCCGAAGGATATACTCACACTGCCGGTTTCCTGGTAAGTAAAGAACTTTTCCTTTACGGATATTTCGAAGCAAGACTGAGACCAAACGACTCGCCATGGGTTTTCGGCTTCTGGATGTCGAACAATGAAAGAGACTGGTGGACAGAAATAGACATTTGCGAGAACTGTCCCGGCAATCCAGTCAACAGACATGACCTGAATTCGAACGTACATGTATTTAAAGCTCCGGCAGATAAGGGTGATATAAAGAAACATATTGACTTCCCTTCTAAGTACTACATACCATTCGAATTGCAGAAAGACTTTCACGTATGGGGGCTTGACTGGAGCAAGGAATATATCCGACTGTATATCGACGGAATACTGTACAGAGAAATAGAAAACAAGTACTGGCACCAGCCATTGCGTATCAACCTCAACAATGAATCGAACAAATGGTTTGGAGCTCTACCGGACGACAACAACATGGATTCTGAATATCTTATAGATTATGTAAGGGTGTGGAATAAAAAAGAGAAATAACATAATCTGAAATAAATAAGGCAGTCTTCATTATCAATAAACTGATTATAAAGACTGCCTTTATATATAATAGGGATGATAAAGATTTAGATCCGCTCTATCACTCATTAGCTTCATCCGGATACTCTGTGAGAGAGTTTCCCGAATTGCTTATTTCAATAGAGCCGATAGGAAGATAATTGAACTTCTTGCTCCATGCAGAGATACCATAATCTCTTCTAAGAATAGGCATCATGACCTCCTCGGCACGTCCTGAGCGGACAAGGTCAAACCATCTGTCACCCTCGCATGCCAGTTCACAACGACGCTCATACCATAGAACATCAATTACGCTTTTAAATCTGTCAGGATACATCTGCATTAGCTTGTCAACATCAATATAACTTCCGTCGTCTGCATGAACATGCTTCTTTCTGAGTTCATTTATGTAATACTTCGCTTTTGCTTCATCAGGATTAGTACCTCTGAGATATGCTTCGGCAAGCATCAGATACACTTCACCATATCTGATGACCCTTACGTTTCCAGGCTTGTTTAGATTGGGGTTTCCTATCATATCGTAATTTTTGAAAGGAGGATATTTCTTCTGGGCATATCCCTGGAAATCAGATCCGTAAGAGCCTGTCTCCCAAACAACTTTTTTTGATTCATCCTGAATATTGGCATTAGGTTTGGTTACAAGTTCATCGTAAGTAAATATCGCCGCATCACGACGCACATGGTCATCCGGAAGGAAATAATCATACAATTCCTTAGTAGGCAGACAAAAGCCATATCCATTATCATAATCAGGACTATTTTTCAACTGTCTCGGTCCGCAGAAAGTCACCCACATAGCACCTTCGCCTGCATCGATATTACCCCAGTTTGTATTACCAGATTTGGTAGAGGTCTGTATTTCAAATATAGATTCCTCGTTATTCTCCTGATGAGCAGCAAAAAGTTTGGAATAATCATCCGACAGAGTATAATTACCACTTGAAATTACATTCTCCAATAAAGGTTTCGCCTTGTCAAATATCATAGCATCATCATTACTCCAGTCAGCCCAATAAAGATAGACCTTGGCCAACAGGGTTTGAGCCGCAGTCTTGGTAATACGTCCTTTCATTGTGTCCGGGAAATTATCCTTTAAAGAAGGAATAGCTTCAAGAAGATCTTTCTCTATTGCTTTATTTACATTTTCGCGAGTATCTCTCGTAAACTTGAATCCTTCAGGATAAAGAGTCTCAAGACTGATAAAGCACGGGCCATAATATCTCAGCAATTCAAAATGATACCAGGCACGTAAGAACTTAGCTTCAGCTTTATAAACTTTAGCTTCCGGACTGTCATACTCTGAGTTTATTACAAAATTACATCGATATATACCACGGTAACGTGTTTTCCACAAATTATCGGAGATAGAATTGACACTCGTATTTGAATAATCCTCTATAGCCTGCATGTAAGGCTGATCCTGATCAGAACCACCACCTGTACGAGCATTATCCGAACGGATTTCACCCATAGGTACAATAGAAGCAAGTGCATTACCCGAACCACCACCTATGTGAGCTAACGGATCATAACAAGCAGTAAGCGCTTTGAACATCTGTTCATCGGTCCTATAAAAAGAACTTTCTGTTTCTGACATTATAGGAGCTGTATCCAGAAAACTGTCGCTGCAAGATGATGATGTAATTACAGCAAACATAAGTATTGCAAGATTATTATATATTTTCGACTTCATAATTTTCATTTTTAGAAATTAAGACTTAAACCAAATCTGAATGTACGGGCCTGAGGGTAAGTACCATAGTCAATACCTGTGCTAAGAATGTTGTCACCTGCCATATTTCCAACTTCTGGGTCCATAAACGGATAGCTGGTGAAAGTGGCAAGATTATCAATTGCTGCATAAATTCTTGCTTTATTCAGCATTAACTTATTTATTAATTTAGTTGGGAATGAATAGCCTACCTCAAGTGAAGAAATCTTTAAATGCGAACCATCATAAAGATAAAAATCGGATGGTTTGCCGAAGTTTCCATTAGGGTCTTTGGATGAAAGACGAGGCACTCCATTATTATCACCTTCTTTCTGCCATCTGTCAAGGTAGAATGATGGAAGGTTGCTACGTCCGTATGCCTCCTGACGGTAAATATCAGAGAAGACTTTATATCCGGCTTTTCCTGTCAAGAAGATTGTCATATCAATACCTCTCCAGTCGGCACCTAAATTCAAACCGAATGTCCATTTTGGCCAAGGATTACCACAATCGGTTCTATCTTCATCTGTAATCTTGCCATCGTTATTTGTATCTTGCCATATAAAGTCACCCGGAACGGCATCAGGTTGTATCACTTTACCGTCTTTTGATTTATAGTTTTGTATCTGCTCTTCATTTTGGAATATTCCTAAGTTCTTATAAAGGCGGAAATAACCCATAGCATGACCTTCCTCCATACGCGTTACATTAACAGATGTTCTCCACCTACCACCATCAGTATATCCATTTGCATTTCCTATCTTTACAACCTCATTTTTAAGATATGAGGCATTTGCGGAAATAGAGAAGTTGATTTCGTTCCAATTTTTATTAAATGTCATCTGCATTTCCACACCCTGGTTTGTTATATTACCAAGGTTTCTAAAAGCTGCATTATTACCTCTAATGGCTTCAACTGTTGGCTGGAACAACAAATCCTTAGTACTTTTTTTAAACCAGTCGAAACTTGCTCTAATCATACCATTATAGAATGTCATATCGGCACCAACATTAAATTGTTCAGAAGTTTCCCATTTCACGTCTGGAATAACAAGGTTATTAGGAGCAGATCCCACAGTGATGGCATTACCAAACGTGTAATTATAATTATTGCCAATAATAGAAGTATAGGAGAATGGAGAAATTCGCTCATTTCCGTTCTGTCCCCAAGAGAATCTAAGTTTGAAGACATCAAAGTTCTTAATTTTCCAGAATTTCTCATTTGAAACATTCCAACCTAATGAAACGCCCGGGAAAGTAGCATATCTGTTATTGGGACCGAAATTTGAAGACCCATCGCGTCTGACCACAACTTCCGCCATATATTTTTCAGCATAATTATAGCTTAGACGAGCAAAATATGAGAACATACTATGTCTAGGATTAGCACCGCCACTATTAGCTGATGTCATAACATCACCAGCATTAAGATACCAGTAATTCTCATTGGTCATTGCTTCATTTGGATATTTATTTCGTCTTCCGGTCATAAACTCATAAACATCTCTTGATGCAGAAGTACCTAACAGGACAGATGCAGAATGTTCACCAAAAGATTTTTTATATCGCAATGTATTCTCCCACTGCCAACTACTATTAGCATTTGTACTTTGTTCTACCCTAGAATTATCTTCTTTACATTCTGCAGAATGAAAAAACTTTGGTGCAAACATTCTTCCACGGAAATTCCGATGATTAATACCAAAATCTGTGCGGAAAACAAGGTCTTTAATAAAAGTAATCTCAGCATAAACATTACCAAAAAATTGCTGGGTAATATTTTTATTCTTAGGTGCCTCATCCATAAATGCAATAGGGTTCCACATACGGCTATAAGGTACAGGAGAGACTCCATATCCGAAAGTATCGTTGCTATTCTCATCATAAACCGGAGTAGTAGGATCAATATTATAAGCGTATGATATCGGATTATAGCCATTGATGCCGGTTGCCACTCCACTATTCTCTATATATGCATAGTTGACGTTTGCACCTACACTTAAGAAATCATTTATAGAATAGGAACTGTTCAGCCTTGTGCTGAATCGTTTGTAAAATGACGCATCTTCACCGATAATACCATTCTGGTCTAGATAATTCAATGAAAGCAAGCTTGAACCCTTATCACTGCCAAAGTTAGCAGTAATGTTATGCTCAGTAACAGGAGCTGTATTCAATATTTCATTAAACCAGTCTGTATTATAGCCTGTTGGAGCAGTAGGTACACCACCGGCAAGCGGCATATCATCATTATCGGCAAACTCTTTCATCAGCATGATGTACTGTTCATCATTCAGCATGGTTGGTTTCTTTGCTACTGTAGAAAAACCATAGTAACCATCATAAGCAAGCGATGTCTTTCCTTTCTTTCCTTTCTTTGTGGTTATAAGGACTACACCATTAGCGGCTCTGGCACCATAAATAGCAGCTGAAGTTGCATCCTTCAAGACTTCCATGCTTTCAATGTCGTTGGGATTTACACTGTTTATGTCGTCCATAGGCAGTCCGTCAATTACAAAAAGAGGATTAGAGTTTCCATTTGTACCAACACCACGAATTACCAGCTTCGGTGCTGTTCCTGGCTGACCGGAATTTGTCACAACGTTCACACCACTAACCCTACCGCTCAATGCATTCACGGCATTTGCTGGTTTAGATTGCAATAAATCATCGGAATCGATGCTACTGATAGCACCTGTTACAACACTTTTTTTCTTAACCTCATATCCTATTGCTACAACTTCCTCGAGTGCAATGGCAGATGTTTTTAATTGAACGTCTATCTTAGACTGACCTTTATACACTATATTCTGTGTATCATATCCTACGAAGCTATAAATCAATGTCGATTCCATTGGTACATTTTCCAAGATATAATTTCCGTCCAAATCAGAAATAATACCGTTTGTGGTACCTTTAACTAAAATACTTGCACCTATCACAGGTAAACCATCGGAGTCTGTTATACAACCGGTAACTTTCCCGTTCTGTGCATTTAATGGTAAACTGAACGTTATAAGAATCAGCATACACATTAATGATAGTGTTCTGTTCATAATCTAGAGTTTTTTGTAATTAGTGTTTTTCTTAAAATAAAAAGTTTTGTTCTATCAGTTGCGCGCTACTTACTGACACTTGCAAATATATATACTATGTAATATAACCAAAGGGGGAAAATTTCATTTAAATAGGGTGGGGGAATAGATTAACTAAATATTTTAAGGAAAAATGGCTGTTAGAATCCATTCCCAGACTCCAACAGCCATTTTATCACTAACAATCGCCTGTTAATCAATATATTTTTCTGCCCATTTCCTTAAGATTTGCATCCCTGCCCAGTGGAACAAAAGTAAATCCGTATGAATAGCTTCCCTTCAGAAGACGCTTGTCTATTGAAGGACGGGCTTTCAGACTCCAGCTATCTGTTCCGCCCACTCCAGCCTGAACCAGGTCGATATTAAGAGTATTAGAATACAAGTCCTTTTCAAGTTCATTTATATGTTTAGCCTTATCAATCGCATTCTGCGACATCTCCCACACTGAGACAGATAGGGGTTCATCACCGACAATCATCACACCTGCCTTATCCGACTGCAAGGCAAACCATCTCACGTCACAACGGTTTCCGTTTTCCTGCGGCATTACATAGTCAAATCCCAGAGCGGACACCTTGCAGTTATATATAGACACCATTGCAGAAGCTTTTCTGTCGGAATAGTTTTCCCATGGGCCACGTCCATAATATGTCACATCCGACAAACGATTGGTACATTCGCATTGCAATCCTACGCGCAACATTTCTGATATTTCAGGAGACTTCATCATTGAATAATGAACGCCTATTGTTCCGTCTGCTTTTACTTTATAATTCAAGGTAAGTCTCAGTCTTTCATCTATAGCCTTTAGCACCTTAACCTCAAGATTGCCTTCCGATTTGCGTACATCTATAGAAACTGTCTTTAGCTTTAATGGAGCATCTTTCCAGAATGCAAACAGTCTATCGACCTTCCATCCTCGCCAGTCATTGTCTGTTGACGCTCTCCAGAAGTTTGGTTTCAGAGCAGATGTGATGATACTTTCATTATCTATCTTATACTGACTGATATAACCATCACTGATATTCAGATAAAAGTTCTTTCCCTTCACGCTGATGTCTTTCTTGTTATCTGAATCGATTTCCATATCCAATGTAGTATCAACGCATTCTACTATCTTTGGTAAAGAAAGATACTTAAACTGTTCCCAGGCAACCTCGTATCCAGCTTTGGCATACAGATTGTCATTCTTGAGCCTGGCACTCAGGCATAACCAATATTCCGCACCGTCATCGGCCTTGAAATTCTGAATAGGAAGTTTTAGTTTACAGCTCTCACCAGCTGGTGTTGTCGGCACAATAATCTCACCTTCCTGCAATACACTGTCTTCGTCCTTCAATTGCCAAAAATAACGATACTCATCTGTTGAAAGGAAGAAGTTTCTGTTTTTCACAGTTATCTCTCCACTATAGACATTATCAGTTGTAAATGATACAGGAGCAAACACGTACTTGCATTCCTCAGTAGCAGGTTTAATGGAGCGGTCGGCACTGATAACACCATTTATACAGAAGTTTTGGTCGTTGTGCTCCCCTTTCTCATAGTCACCACCATAATTCCATGATTTCTTATTATATTTCCGTTCATTATCCAGCAATCCCTGGTCTATCCAGTCCCAAATATATCCGCCGGCAAGCGCATCATGAGAACGTATTGCATCCCAGTATTCTTTCAGCCCGCCGGTAGAGTTTCCCATAGAATGTGCATATTCACACATTATTATCGGACGGTTCATGACCGGATTCTTAGTCACTGCTATAAGCTCATCTACCATAGGATACATACGGCTAATGACATCTACGTATAAAGGATCATCGGGATTGGCATACACATAAAGCTCTTTCTTTGCCGGTTTGACATCTTCGTTCACATTAAAATCTATCTCACTCGTAACGATTGATGCTTCTTTACGTCCGATAGGTTTGTATAAAGGATTTTCCGGCTGACCTTGTGCTCCCTCATAATGAACAGGGCGGGTTGGGTCATAATCTTTCAACCATCCTGACAGGGCAGCATGATTAGGACCGCATCCAGACTCGTTACCCAACGACCACATGAACACAGAAGGATGGTTCCTGTCTCTTACAGCCATTCTTACCACTCTCTCCATGAATGGATTAATCCACTCAGGTCTGTTGGACAGATAGCCTCTTTGATGATGAGTTTCAAGATTAGCCTCATCCATTACGTATATACCATACTTATCGCACAATTCATAGAAATAGGGGTCGTTAGGATAGTGCGATGTGCGGACTGTATTGAAGTTATAACGCTTCATAAGCAGAACGTCTTCGAGCATCTCATCACGTGTAACGGTCTTACCTCCGGTCTCGCTATGGTCATGGCGGTTTACACCAATGAGTTTAATAGGAGTGTCATTCACCAGAATCTGATTACCTGTTATTTTAATATCCCTGAACCCTACCTTATTACTTCTCGCATCCACCACGTTGCCCTTTTTGTCTGTGAGCTTTATAACCAAAGTGTATAGATAAGGGTGTTCCGAATTCCATAGTTTTGGCTTAGAAACAATTCCCTCCATCATTCCGTAATAAACATTATCACGCTGAGGATAAGGTTCGTTCACCACATAATCGGCAGTAACGGTAATGTCTTTTCCAAACACCGGTTTCCCATCGGCATCATATAATTGGGCTGACAGATTCCATCCCTTCAAATCATCCATATTCTGATTTGTTATTTCCGGACGGATTTGTAACCGTGCTATATTCTTCCGGAAATCGATGCGTGTCCTTACTCCATAATCATATATTGCCACCTGCGGAATGGACATGATATATACTTCACGATGGATACCAGCCATTCGCCAGTGGTCGGCATCTTCCATATAACTTCCGTCGGTCCACTTATACACTTGCACCGCCAGTTTATTCTCCCCCTTCTTAACGTATTCGGTAATATCAAATTCAGTAGGCAGACAACTGTCTTCGGAATATCCCACCTTCTGTCCGTTTATCCATACATTAAATCCCGAATAGACGCCTCCGAAATGGAGTATAATCCTGTCGCTCTTCCACTTGTCAGGAACAACAAACTCCTTGATATAACACCCCGTCTGATTATTCCTGTCAATATATGGCGGACGAGCAGGGAAAGGATAAATAGTATTTGTATATATAGGATAGCCATATCCCTGCATCTCCCAACATGAAGGAACAGGAATAGTTTTCCATGATGATGAATTGTACTCCACTTTATAAAAACCGGCGGGAGCCAATGCCATATCCTCGGAAAAGTTAAACTTCCATTGGCCGTTCAACGACATATACTCCGATTTCTCTCTGTCTCCATCCAAAGCCCAATCCACTCTCCGGAAAGAATAAGTAGTACTGCGGGAAGGCAAACGGTTAATTCCGTTTATGGTCTGATTCTGCCATACATTCTGATTGTTTCTCCACTGATTGGCACCGTTGTCCGATGCAGACAGAAATTGCATCATGAAAAATAACACAGAAAATGAAAAAATAGATTTTAAGTTCAAGTTCATAAATTCGCATTTTAAGTTTCTATGCAAATATATAAGTATAACGAACAATGAATAGGGGGTATTTCTATCTATATAGAGTGGTATTTTTAAATATAAGCTTAGACTTTACAGAACATCGTCCGGAATACTATGCTATGTAGCACTCTATTTGAAATATTATATACACCCATGACACAAATCTTTTCTGACAATTTTTATATATTCTCATCTTATCCCTTCCATCAAAGATAAATCCCAATCCTGATTTGCCAGCCGCATTTATTCCTTTTTTCAGGAGAATTTTCCTTATGGCTGACGCCATGAAAATTCACCTGAAAAAGAATGCGGCGGCAAACGGATTAGAATTAAAGGAAAGATTACAGGGATTAACTGCGACCGACGTGACGCATAGCCGTAAATCAAAGGCGGCTATCCTTATATTCCATATATGGCCTCATAAATACTGTGAAAATCCACTTTCCCCAATAACAAAACATAGCCTGCTTATCAAATCCCGAAATAAGACAGGGATTTCAGCTCCCTCCGATCTGCATAGTCCAGTGGCTTAGCTATGCTTTTACTTATACTCTTCCTACTTCCTTTCATCCTTTTTTCCAACTGTTTTTACATTCTTTCCTATCCTTCATATGACATTTGATGACACCTGATGACATCTAATGCCATCTATTTGTAAATCAATTGTTTAATCAATTTATCATCTTACATTTGGACTGTGAAACAAATCAAGTAGTCACCCAAAACAAAAGATTATGGCACAAGAAAACAGTCCTGACAAGGAAAAAAGGCAAGGCCGGATAAAGAAACCGGAAAAGCCTTATGTGGAACAAATTAACGAATTTTTGCTGGTACATAACAAGAATGACCCAAAGGAATGTTTGGGAGTGATCAGCAAGGCGGACGAGAAAGGCAATTATCAGACGGTTACACCGGAGGAGAAGAATGAGAACTCATTTCTGAAATTCGACAAGAATTCGAGTATTCTCGAAAACTTCATCAAGAATTTTTGGAGCCAGCTGAAGGAGCCTACGCATTTCAGGCTTATCCGTATGACCTTCAATGATTACAAGCAGAACAAACAGGCTCTCAAGGATTTGGCCGAAGGTAAGAATACAGACGCGGTAAAGGAGTTTCTGAAACGCTATGAAATCGTACCGAAAGTAAACAATCAGAAAAACAGTCAAACAAAAGAGGAGGAAACAACAATGGCAAAGAAGCAGGAACAGACAACGCAGGCTCAGCCTGAACAGGTATCACAGGTGGAAGCTGCCGCACAGGGGCGCGAACAACAGGAACCGCAACGCCAGCAGACACCCACGTACCGCTACAACGAGAACATGATTAATTGGGAGGAACTGGGTAAGTTCGGCATATCCAAGGAAATGCTGGAGCAGTCTGGACAGCTTGACAGCATGTTGAAAGGATACAAGACCAACAGGACCATGCCGCTGACACTCAACATTCCTGGGGTACTGACCGCAAAGCTTGATGCACGCCTTTCATTCATATCCAACGGCGGGCAGGTCATGCTGGGCATCCACGGTATCAGAAAAGAACCGGAACTGGACCGTCCTTATTTCGGACATATCTTCACGGAAGAGGACAAGAAGAACCTGCGTGAGAGCGGGAACATGGGACGCGTGGCTGACCTTAACCTGCGTGGCAACACGACAGAGCCGTGTCTGATTTCCATCGACAAGAATACTAACGAACTTGTAGCCGTACGACAGGAGCATGTCTATATCCCGAATGAAATCAAAGGTGTGACTCTGACTCCGGATGAAATTCAGAAACTGAAAAACGGTGAACAGATATTCGTGGATGGCATGAAATCTAATCAAGGCAAGGAATTCAATGCCAATCTGCAATACAATGCGGAAAGAAGAGGCATCGAATTTATTTTCCCGAAAGACCAGGCTTTCAACCAGCAGACGCTTGGCGGTGTACCGCTTTCCCCCATGCAGCTCAAAGCGTTGAACGAAGGCCACACCATCCTTGTAGAGGATATGAAACGAAAGAACGGCGAACTGTTTTCATCCTTCGTTACCATGGATAAGGTAACAGGTGGTCTCCAATATACGCGCCACAATCCGGAAACGGGAGAAATCTACATACCAAAGGAAATCTGTTCGGTACAGCTCACACCGGAAGACAAGGAAGCGTTACGCAAAGGGCAGCCCATCTATCTTGAGAACATGATCAACCGTAAAGGTGAGGAATTCTCGTCTTTTGTCAAGCTGGACCTGGCAAGCGGAAGACCACAGTATTCCAGAACTCCGGACGGTTTCAACGAACGACAGGCACCTACCATCCCGGCTGAGGTTTACGGACACCTGCTTTCGGCACAGGAAAGAGCAAATCTTCAGGACGGAAAGGCCATCCTTGTAACGGGTATGAAAGGTCCCAACGGCAAACCGTTCGATTCCTATCTGAAAGTAAACGCAAACACCGGACAGCTGCAATATTTCCAGGAAAATCCAGATGTACGCCGTAATACCTCACAGCGTGCTTCACAGACTGACAATACCCAGCAGCAGGAACAGAAGAAGGGAGCAAAACAGGCTGTCTGACCTGAACGGGATTCAAATCATTCAAATCATCAATTACTAAAAAAGGAAAGAACATGAACAAGAACAATCATCATATCTACAAGGCTGAACAAATCGACTGGGAGAAACTGGAATCGGTAGGTATCAGCAAATCGCAAATTGATAAGGACGGAAACATGGACCTGCTCCTTCAGGGAGAGGAAACCAATGTCATGTCCATTAAAATCAAGACTCCTGTATTTTCACTGACCATGGACGCCACACTCAGTCTGATTGAAGACGAGAATGGAAATCCGGTCATCAGCGTAAACGGTATCAACCCTTCAAGTGAATAAATAAGAATCCATAATGTATCATCTCTCTTTCCATACGGTAAGTCCGTATGGAAAGATATAAAAACAGAATTTATCATGATTGCCATATTAACAGACAAACCAAGTGTAGGAAAAGAAATCGGAAGAATCATCGGTGCAACCAAAGTAAGAAACGGATATGTGGAAGGAAACGGCTACATGGTTACATGGACTTTCGGGAACATGCTGTCACTGGCCATGCCGAAGGACTACGGAACCCAAAAGCTGGAACGGAATGACTTTCCTTTCATCCCGTCCGAATTTGAACTGATGGTACGTCATACACGCACCGAGAACGGATGGATACCGGAGATTGATGCCGTACTCCAGCTTAAAGTAATCGAGAGGGTGTTTCAGGCATGTGACACCATCATTGCGGCTACCGATGCCAGCCGTGACGGGGAAATGACATTCCGCTATGTCTATCAATACCTGAACTGTACACAGCCTTGCTTCCGTCTGTGGATTTCCTCTCTTACCGACGAGTCTGTGCGTAAAGGCATGGAAAATCTGAAACCGGACAGTTGCTACGACAGCCTGTTCCTTGCTGCCGACAGCCGCAACAAGGCGGACTGGATTCTCGGAATCAACGCCAGCTATGCCATGTGCAAGGCGACTGGCTTTGGCAACAATTCCCTCGGGCGGGTACAGACACCGGTACTGGCCGCCATCAGCAGACGCTACCGTGAAAGGGAGAACCATATTTCATCGGACAGCTGGCCCATCTACATCAGCCTGCAAAAGGACGGTATCCTTTTCAAGATGCGCCGCACACAGGATCTTCCCGACAAAGAATCCGCAACAATGTTTTTCCAGGACTGCAAGCTGACACATCAGGCACAGATTACAGGTATCAGTCACAGCATTAAGGAAATACTTCCACCGGATCTACTTAACCTGACACAGTTGCAGAAAGAAGCGAACATCCGCTATGGTTATACCGCATCAGAGGTATATGACATCGCACAGGCCCTTTATGAAAAGAAACTGATTTCCTACCCAAGGACTTCCAGCCGTTATCTGACGGAGGATGTGTTTGACTCGCTTTCACCAATCATGGCGCGTCTGTTATCATGGGAGCTGTTCCCTGCCGCTAAAGGAACTGGAGGTATTGACATATCCAGTTTGTCCCGCCACGTAATAAGTGCAGAAAAAGCCAATGTACATCATGCCATCATCATTACAGGTATCCGTCCCGGAAATCTGTCCGAAAAGGAAATGCAGGTTTACAGACTTGTAGCCGGAAGGATGCTTGAAACATTCATGGCTCCATGCCGCATAGAAACGACAAATGTTGAAGCGGTTTGTGCGGCACAACATTTCAAGGCCGAACAAACAAGAATCATTGAAGCCGGCTGGCATGATGTGTTCATGCGTTCCGACATGGTTCCAAAATCAGGATATTCTGTCAATGAACTCCCCGAAGTGGAGAAAAGTGATACTCTGAATGTATGCGGATGCAACATGGTACACAAGAAACAGCTGCCGGTAAATCCGTTCACGGATGCAGAACTGGTGGAATACATGGAACAGAACGGACTGGGCACGGTATCCTCACGTACCAATATCATCCGTACACTGGTTAACCGTAAGTATATCCGTTATTCAGGGAAATATATCGTTCCGACCCCGAAAGGCATGTTCACCTACGAAACCATCCGTGGAAAGAAAATTGCGGATACTTCACTCACCGCAGACTGGGAAAAACAGCTGGCCGGACTTGAAAGCGGAATGATAACCGGACAGGACTTCCTGAACAGGATCAGGACTCTCGCCAAGGAAATGACTGATGACATTTTCAACACCTATTCCACAAAAGAAGAATAACATCTATACCTAATCAACCAAGAGAATGCAGGCCTGAAGGTCTGCATTTTTTTGTATCCGTACAGAAAAGAATCTGTTTTTCCGCTTTTAAGCGGCAAAGGTCTTGAATTGCCTGCCTTTTGCCGCAAGGCTGCCCTGAAGGGCTTGGCTGGACAGGAAAAAATCATCCTCGCTACGCTCCGGTATTTTTTCCTGCCAGGCCTTGCGCAAAAAGGCAATCCAAGAGGCCGGAGGCCTATAAAATCGGGAAAACACATCCCGATGGGATTATTCATTCATAAAATTAAGGATTATGAAACTACAGATTATCGAAAGTATCAGCAAGCATGCGGTAACCCTGGTACTGGTTATCGGAATACTTATGCTGACAGACAAAGGTATCATGCCTACCGGTATTATTGCAATGCTCCTGCTCACCGGAGGAATCATAGGATTTCTTTTCAGAGCTCTTCTACTGATTGTAAGGATAGCATTTATCTTTTTCATTGTCGAACTCCTGTTTTTCTAACCAATAAAACCTACAGATATGAAAACAAGTACATGTATATCTTCTGCTCCTGTCATGCCGGCTGTATGGCCACAGAGTGAACATATCAGACCGGTCAAAAGACGTCTGCCCAATACAGTTGATGAGCCTAAAAACATCGGCTACTATCTGGAATCGCTGCGTGATATTGCAAGCAGACCGGACAGGGAGGATGTCCTGAAAGAATTCTTCAAGGAAACTTATGTATAACCATAAAATTTTTCAATTATGTTTTTTCAATCAATTTATCAGATGATTACAGCAGGTACGGATCTGAACATCAATATCCGTAAAGTGGACAACAGCCTGAGCGTAGCAGTCATGCCAAGGCGGAACAGCCTGAAAGAGGATACGCGGCAGAACATGGTGCCGCTGGTAGTGAACGGAACACCGGCAGAACTGGATATGGGCTTCCTGCAGACGATACTACAACCGATACAGAAGGTACAGGGGTTGCTTGTCAATGCGGAAAATTTCGAGAAACAGGCAGAAAAGGCTACATCACAGGCCAAATCATCCAAGGCTCCTACAGTACCGGCCGAATCAAAGGAAGCCAGGGAAAAACGTGAAAAGATGGAAAAGCTCCTCAAGAAGGCTGATGATGCGACTGCCGCAAAAAGGTTCTCCGAAGCAATGACATGGCTGAAACAGGCACGGGTACTGGCTCCTTCAGAAAAACAGAAGGAGATTGACGAAAAGATGCAGGAAGTACAGAAACAGGCCAGTGCAGGAAGCCTGTTCGGTATGGCAGAGGAACCGGCGCTGGTAATTCCCCAACCACAAGGCAGCATGAACGGTCAGCCACAGCCCGGTATGCAAACAAGCATATTCCCGGAGCAACCAACCCATACTATGAATCCTGAACCTGTCATGCAGCCTGCTCCACAGCAGATTCCACAAGAAATGCCCCAACAGGTACATGACACGAATGGAGCATATATCCAACCGGCTCCAAACCGTCCCGTGATGCAAGGAACAGGTATGCCACAAGGTGCAACAATGCAGACTTATCCGCAGCAGCCGGCATACCATCCCGAAACAGTTCCTTATCCACCACGACAGCCACAGCAACCGGCAAACAGCCATATACCAAACGGAACGGTACAAGTGCAGAACGGAAACGGACGGGAATACCAGGCTGTACCGGCTGCCCATGATACATTCTGCTTCGATCCGGAAGACGAGAATGACAGGGAACTTCTAAGAGAGGACCCATATGCGGAATATCCGGATTTTCCGGCTGAGTACCGGATGAAGGACGAGGCACAGGTAGAAATGATATACTGCTGATATGCACAATAAACGATTTGTAAAACCAATAAACTATAAACAATATGGCACTGGAAATTAAAGGTATGAAAAGAGTCTTCAAAATGAGGAAGAACAGTAAGGAAATCGTACTGGACGATCCGAACGTAAACATGTCTCCGGCTGAAGTGATGGATTTCTATTCAATGAACTATCCGGAACTGACCACCGCGACCGTACATGGACCGGAAATCGAAGATGACCGGGCGGTATATGAATTCAAGACAACCATCGGAGTGAAAGGGTAAGGACATGAAAAAAGGACAACGTAAAAATGAGAAACCATGTACACAACTTACGGAACGGGCTTTGGAAAATTTAGCCAGACTTATCATATCGGAACTCGAAAACACGGACGTAAGCCGGGGCATCAGAAGCAGGAAGAAAAGAAAACTCCCTCCTGCAGAAAACCTTATGGTTTTCTGAACACGAGAATACCTTCCATCGCTCCCAATCTGTATGTGGAGAATGACAGGGATGCAACGGTAAATGTCACCACCAAAGAGAATCTTGATTTCCTGTACCGTTCAGCCATGAAGTATGCGCAGCTCCTGGATGTGGAGCTGCCATACCATCCTACAGGCAGGACTTCCATAAGAGAAAAAATATGCCTGCTATATAATGCGCTGGATTCCATAGTATCTCATCATGTAAATCTGGAACTTGTCGGTGACAGGCTCCAGTTCTGTATCTATCATTTCCATGAATGGCCTGATTACACCCTGTTCCTGATACCGATAGATTTTACAGAAAGACTGAAAGGTGAAATTAAAAAGATTACACTGGAGTTCATCAGAAGGTTCATCAAGTATCACAGGATGATGGATATAACCGATACCCCTTATTTTGAGATGTCGGAAGTCTGTATCGATTATGTGGACTTTGAACAGCTCGATGAGGAAGAGAAAAAGGATTTGTACAGAAAGGAAAAGCTTTTCAGGTCATATGAGAAAGGGAGAATCCACAGGAAGCTGTGCCGGATGTACTCCAGAGCTTTCTGCAGGAATCTGGAAGAACATATCAGCAACTGTAATCCTTCCAGCGACAAAGAAAGAAGACTTATGGAACTGATTACCGAAGGGATGTCCCTGATTGCAAAGGACAGCCCTTATATCTTGAATTATGACTATGATTTTGCAAGCGAAAAGGAAAGGGATTTCGAACCGCCACCGCTCGAATATCAGATTCTGCTTACATATTCCATTACGGATACGGTTACCAAAGACATGGAAAGCTGTTTCAGTACTGATTGTCAGGAGACATATAACCAGACTCCCGTATCATTTACCTTCATCACACCGGAAACAGAG
Organism: Bacteroides sp. AF25-38AC; assembly: GCF_003602995.1. Taxonomy (NCBI): domain Bacteria; kingdom Pseudomonadati; phylum Bacteroidota; class Bacteroidia; order Bacteroidales; family Bacteroidaceae; genus Bacteroides; species Bacteroides sp. AF25-38AC. The sequence continues at coordinate 229,648 of NZ_QTMD01000002.1, forward strand.
GAACTTTTCAAACCGGACAACTATCCGGAGCGTTTCTCCAGTTGGTTTGAGAAATTTGTAGAACATGTTACCTATAATTTATAAACATCATGAATGAACTGACAAAAAACATACAGAAAATGATGGTACCGAAGGCGGCTATCATAGCCTACAAATATGAAGACAGAAGAAATTTTGATACCAGGTACTTCATAGAATTGCGTCCCATCGGAAAAAACGGACAGATGGGAGCAGGTATCCCCGTCACATACGAATTCATGAATACCCTACTGGAATCCTATACGGAGGAAATGAGCGGGATACCGGCAGGCAGAGTCCCCGAAAACATGCTGGCCTGCAATCCAAGAAAAGGACAGGAAGAATATATCTGGTACAATCCGCCCGGAAAGAGACAGATGTTCTTTCACAAGGATCTCAATATACAGGACGGCATGTTCAATCTGCCGGGAATTGTCTACCATGTAAAAAACGGAAGCATGGACGTATTCGCCTTCAAGGGAAAACGTCCGGTGGAGACGACTCCGCTGTTCCGTGCCCCGTTCTTCAACGTGACCGGATCAAGTGTCTGCCTTGGCAGCAGTTCTTTGGAAAAGCCACAGAACCCGACTTTCCTTTCCCTGCTGGAATACTGGGAAAAACGGTTCTGGCTGACTGAATTCTCCCATCTGGGAGGAAATGTGAATCCTACCGTTTCAAATCTTGTCATCGTTACCGAGAACATAAGAAACAATCCGTTCGACATGAACGAACTCAAGCCCATGAATAAAAAACTTAAAGACATACTTCCATGAAAAAGATACATTTTACAGACCGCTACCTGCTCAATCCGCGTCATCCGGTAACGGTATTCGTCATCGGAGCCGGAGGTACCGGCTCACAAGTGATAACCAATCTGGCACGCATGAGCATGGCACTTCAGGCATTAGGTCATCCGGGACTGCATGTCACCGTATTCGATCCCGACACAGTAAGCCAGGCCAATATAGGACGCCAGCTTTTCAGTGAAACAGAACTGGGACTGAACAAAGCCGTATCACTAGTCACACGCATCAACTGTTTCTTCGGATACGCATGGACTGCCGAACCGCAATGCTTCCCCACCAGGAACTTTTCTGGAGAAAGCACAGCAAATATCATCATTACCTGTACGGACAATATACGTTCACGTCTTACACTTTGGAAGTTCCTGAAGAAAGTCCGCAAAGAAAACTTCAGTGACCATTCCGCTCCCATATACTGGATGGATTTCGGAAACAGCCAGACAAAAGGACAGGTCATCATCGGAACGGTACGTGAGAAAGTTCTCCAACCTTCTTCACAGGAATATATTCCCATGCCTAAAATGAATGTCATCACCGAGGAAGTGGACTATGCAAAAATCAAGGAAAAAGAATCGGGACCAAGCTGTTCTCTCGCGGAAGCTTTGGAAAAACAGGATCTGTTCATTAACTCCACACTGGCACATATCGGATGTGACATATTATGGAGAATGTTTAAGGAAGGAAAAACACTATATCGCGGTGCCTATGTCAATCTGGAAACATTGAAAGTGACCGCAATCCCGGTATAATGCATAAGTGACCGTATGTATCATCTTTCCATCAGAATACGGTCACTTATTCTATTTGCTACTTATTATTTACTATGTTCTTACCTCGCTGGAGAAGGAAACTCTGTATCTCCGAGGCGAGATAGAATGATTTCCCGTTCTTTTCAACCGAGTAATATTTAATCTTGCCCTCTTGCCTGTAACGTGCCAATGTTCTTTGTGACACACCAAGGAGTTCTGCCAGATCCACATTATCAAGCAGTCTGTCTCCGTTCATACATTCTTTCAGACGGTTCATCTGATCCAGTTTCTTTTCAATGCGGGCAAATCCCTCTATCATAGTTCCTATCAGTCTTTCGAGTATCTCATTATCTATATATGACATAATTCCAATATTATAAGTGAATAAATCGATACTCTCTTCGTGCGCACTCTAAGAGTATATACTTATAGTAATGAAAATAGTATGCCTAAATCTGAGACAAAGACCGATATGCTTATAAATCCATGATAATCAAGTATATAAAATTTTACTATTTTATGTTGATGTAAACCAAAAGTGTAAACTATGTAATACGAAATTGAAAACAGGTTAACACAAATACAAGTCTTGATATTTGATGCTACCTGAAGACATCTGATGACAACATTTTGTACTTTATACATATTCAAAATACATTTGTACAAACTCAAAAATCTTTTGGATATGGAAATCATTGGAATTGAAACGGCCACATATGAAAAGACATTAAAGGAAATCGAAAATTTCCTTGATACTATTGATAAATTGATAACTGCTTCTTCACATAAAACGATAGGAGAATGGTTGGATAATCAAGAAGTTTGCCTGATTCTTAAAATCGCTCCCCGAACGTTACAGAATCTTAGAGATACAGACCAAATCTCTTATTCTCAAATTGGGAAAAAGATTTATTATAAAAAAGAAGATATTCAGAAATTTATAGAAAAGCATAACAGTCATGAGCAAAGTAATCACACAAGATAATGAACAAATTCTTCAGATATACAATAGACTCAAAGAAACGCTTATGAGACTTGAAAGTATTCTGAAAGACAATACCCCAACACTCAATGGGCATAGATATATGAATGATTCGGAACTGGCTAATTACCTTAAAGTATCAAGACGCACTTTACAAGAATATAGGAATAATGGAATTTTATCCTATTATCAGATTGGAGGTAAAATACTTTATCGTGAATCTGATATAAAAGAACTTCTTGAAAAAAACAGGCAAGAGGCATTCCAGTAAACATTTCTTGTGGTATTCGTTGATTTTCAAAAGAAAAATCAGTATCTTTGCATTACTGACAAAGAGTTGTATCTCAGTGCAGAACAAAGAAGTTCAATCGAGGTGAAATAGGTGGACTAAATGGTAAGCTACAAGATAAGTAATTGATTATTAGCGATAAAAAATATAAGGTTCCGCCCCCAGGCGGATCACCAAGAAGCTGGACAAAACCAGACAAAGAAAAGACAACTCCTACAATATCAAGGTATTGCAGGAGTTTTTTCTTTGTATAAAGTCCGTGACCTAAGACACGAAATGGTCACAAAAAGACATACTTTCGTGACCAATTCGTGACCTGTCCGACCTTTCGGATTTTAGGTCACGGAATGTCTGAAATTGTCGGTTTGTTGTCTTGATTTGTCCGTACTGCAAATATCTCATTTTCAGTTCATCAATTTAATTTTGTAACTAAAAAAGAGATTATGAGAAGTACTTTCAAGCTACTCTATTTCGTCAAACGAAATGCAGTAAAGAAGAACGGCAACGCACCGATTATCGCACGTATCACTATCGACCAAGTTGTAGCCCAGTTCAACACCAAACTGGAAATAAATCCGGCTCACTGGAGCGTGAAGTTAGGCAAGGCTTCCGGCAGAACCGCAGAAGCCGTACATATCAATTCTATGCTGGAAAGCATCCACAGCACGGTACCCCAACAAGACTAAATGGTTGATTTATAATATTGAAGCAATATAATACTGGCGAAAAGAAAAACAGAAGTTTGTCATTTACTATCCTTCGTCCATTCGTTTGACTAAGCTGTCTTGCAAACGGCTAAGATATGCCGTCCAATCCTTCTTCCGTTCTTTCATGGCAATATAAGCGGCATAATAATCGCCTAACTCCATTTAGAGCACCGTACTGAGAAAATTCATCATTTCTTTTATTCCCACGTTGCCATTGTTAATGCCACCCGAAGAAACAAGGTTGAGAAATTCAGGTCTTTATCGAATTGTGCGCTATCGGTACATAGGCGTAAATCAAACTTTCCACGAACAACATAATATTCATCATACAAGGTCGAATGAAAACGATAATATTGGTAAAAGTCCAGATTACGGTTAAAGAAGCAGGTCAGGTTATCCAGTTCTTTACTTAATATAGTTTCTGATTACATCATTACTACCATCGGGGCATTGTGTTTCTATCCGATAAATCTTATAGAAGGAATGAATTTGCAGTTTTGTTTTTAAATCATTGAGAACCGCTTGCAAACGACGCACTATTGAAAGAAAAGTTTCAACAATATCATAACCGTAGAGGTCGATTTCAGATATATTGACCTCTATTTCAGCTAACATGTTATTAACCAGTTCTTTCATTTTACTACTTTAATAGTTTTGTAAATTTAGACTCAGTACAAATACTTAAATCCGTAGTTACAAACTTCCCATTGTAAAAAAGAGAAAATATAGTAGCTGGTGTAGGAGAGTTTTGTGCTTGCTCTCTCGTTTCCAATTTAATTACTTTCAAAGGAATATTTATTTCTTGCGCAAGAACACGCAACACTCCATTTACATAATAATCCGTATATGGGCAACGATTAGAATAATAAGCCACTATTCCCAGTTTGTCGGGGCATTCTCCACTTTTGACGCAATCATTAAAATATGGAACTGCACTATTCTCATGAAAACTCATTACCAACAATGAAAATCCATTTGGAAGTTTTTCTATTTCCTTAAAGCCATGTTGCAGCAACCATTTCGTATCACTCATAAAATGGTTCTTTTTTGTACCTACAACAGTAACCAATCCATTTTTTTGTTGCTTTTTTGCATCTTCAATCACAAATTGGAGCAAATTATATCCATGCCCTTGACCTTTATACTGCCCTGAAACCCAAAAACAATTAATCATTAAATAATTAGGGGCAGTAACCGGAAGCCACGCATATTCAGCAGGAACATATTCTATAAAAACTTTGGCTCGTGCATCAAGCCGCCTAAAAACATAGCCATTAGCAAATTCCTTTTTTAGCCATTCCTTTTTGGACTCATATCCTTCCAAGCATTTTTTGTCAGAGAATGCGCAGCAGATATGTTCTTTATCTATATTATCCTCTGTTAGAGTTATATATTTAGGTAAACTATTTTCCATGCTTTTATTTATTTTATCGGTATGTAGATTTTTGTGATACTCTCTTTTTTATTTTCTTTTGAATAATTGATATACTCCTCAAAAGACATCCCATGACGAAGTGAATATTCTTGGCTTACGTTAATGATGTTATACCAGTCCTGCAAATCTGTATAATACCCCTGCAACGTATAGACCGCATATTTACCTTGTGGTAGCCGGATTGTACCAAATTCACAAGTAGGCATAATTTCCTTTTGTACCGATGCACAAGCATAGAAACGACATTGATTAGGGTTTGTCACATTAGGGTCGTCAAAACTTAACCCAATAAAACGTGTATCGGGCAGAAGTAAGTCATTGCTCTTTAAGAAATGTATCAATTTACTCCATACTGTTTCATAAGGTTCTTCCTCTCCGTACTTACCCCATATACGGATATATACTAAATTTAATCCCTCGAAATTGTAGACTTCAGAATGCAATTCGCACTCCTTTCCATCATGTTCGCACTCTTTTAATCGCATCCTTAATCTGCTGATATATGTTTTGGGAGAGATACCAAATTGTTTCTTAAATGCTTTGGAGAACGATTGCGGATTATCGTAGCCGACTAACCCAGCCAAATTCTGTAAACTCATGTCTTCAGTTTGCATATATAGTACAGCTCGTTCTACTCGTTGCCTCGCCACATAAGAGTATAATGGTTCATCCAAAGCAGAACTCATCATACGGAGCAATTGCCGTTGAGACATATTTACTATGTCGGCTATTACATTCAATTGCAATGGCTGATGCAGATTAAAATTTATGTAATCAATTACTTGATTGACTTTCTGTTTGTATATATTTTCAGTGCTACTTTTCATCTATAACGATATAATTTGCAAATATATAGAGTTCATACAAATGTATGATTGTCCAATCTCGCCAATTTTAGAAATCTTAGGTTACGGTTTTAGGAGGTTATGTCAAAACGTTGGCACAACCTCGTTTTTTTAAAGGCATCTACGACGTAATGAGTTGGCTGGAAACTTTATAAGCATACCGATGCTTCAGAACAAAAAGCAGAATCACAATGATTGTCAAAGCCTCCGAGAGTGGCATTGCCAACCAGATTCCCGACACACCCAAGAACTTCGGCAACAAAATAAAACTCGGAATAAGGAAAACAAAGCCACGCAACAAAGCAAAAATCGTAGCTGGCTTTATTCTTTCAACACTCTGAAAATAACCTACCACAGCAATATTCACAATGAAAAAGACAAAGCCGCTTGCAAAATAGGGGAAACCGTGTATCGCTATCTTCGCCGCTTCACTGTCAAGACTGATGAAAAGGCCAACCAGCAGATAAGGATAAACAGTGAATGCCACCGTTGCAACCACACCGCAGACCACAGCCGTCAGCAACGCAATACGTTCCGCCGTCATCACTCTTTCCTTGTAGCCCAGTCCGAAATTATAGCTGATAATAGGCTGGGCAGATTGTGCAATAGCATTACCTACCATGAAAACAAAAGGAATATAATAGCACGCTATACCGAATGCCCCTACGCCATCGTCCCCCAGATAGGACATAAATACCTGGTTCCCGACGAACATAAGAACAGCAAGCGTTGCCTCTCCCAATAAGGCAGAAGGACCGATACGGCACTGGTAACCAATATTCCGCACGGAAAGCCGCAGGCTCTTGACACTCCATTTGAGTGGTTGTAAACGCAAATGCCGAGCATAAAACAGTAGATAGACCATCGCCACCAGTCCGCCGGCCATGATGCTGATGGAAGTGGCAAATGCTGCTCCCATGACTCCCCAGCCAAAAGGAAAGATAAACAGCCAGTCGAGCACCACATTGATTACAGCCGTAATCAGGCTGCACAACATAGCCAGCTTTGGAGCACCGTCCAGACGAATGACGAACAGCGGCACCGTTATCCATATCTGAAAGACCCATGACGGAACAAACCACAGCAGATAATCCGTCACCATAGGCAACAGATGTTCGGAAGAGCCGAGCATCCGGGCTGTTTCTGCCGGAAAAGCCATCATCAAAGCAGAGGGTATCAAAGCAACAATCGTTACAAACAGTAATGCTTGTGTCACATTCAACCGAGCAGACTTGCTTTTGCCTCTCGACAATTGGATAGAAGCGACCACAGAACACCCGGCACCAACCATAAGCCCGATTCCCGTAAAAAGCATCAGTAAAGGGACACAGATATTTACGGCCGCAATCCCGTCGCTACCTACTCCATGCCCGACAAATATCCCGTCAATCGCTGTTACGGCCGACATACTGAGCATACCCAGCAACGTAGGAACAAAATATTTCCGAAACAATGTAAACACATTCAGTGTACTCAAATCAATTGCATCTCTTTTCATGTTCAACTATATTTATAGGTTATTGTCTTGCCCAAAAGCAAAAAAATGCCGGATAAAATGATTGGTTTTACCCAGTCATCTTATCCGGCATTTTTACAGCCCTCCGATGAGGATTACAAAACTCTTTTGGTTTTCTAATTCGCGTGCAAAGGTGGGACTTCTTTTTCAAGTATCCAAATATTCATGATTTCTTTCACTGAAAAAGCAGCAAAACATGAACATTATCCACTACCATATCACTCTTTTGAAGGTAGACACACAGCCAATGAAAGACAGTCTATCAGTCTTTCATTGCTCTAACATAGGCTGTCAATACACTGAATAAATGATAGTTAGGCATGCGCACTATTGTGGTACGACTTCTCCACAAGCATGAAGAAGCCGTACCACAATAGTGAAGAAACTGCATCACAACCGTGCACAATAGTCATTAATAAGCTTTTAGTAGGAGAAAGAGCTGTTCTTTGCGGAAAGAAGACCAGCCATTTGCACAAGAAAAAACAGCATGCAAGCAAAGTTTGCCTACATACTTGCATGGCATCTGCTTACATACTGTAAAATGCGGTATAACAAACAATTAGAAAGCACCATGCAAGCATGTAAGCAAAATGTGTGGTAAACCTATTGTATCTCTTTTCATTTTGCGATGACTCCATAGTAAACCATGTTATCAATACGCTTCTGATAAATCTGGTTATTCTGCAGCAGATACCCCAAGGCCAAACACAAATCCACATCCCTGAACTTCGTCAGTTTCTGCAATTCAAAGATTGTACACTTCTTAAGATTGCACAAAATGGAATATACCATTTTCATATTATTGGTCGCCTTCTCAATACTCTTCATATTATTATCTTATTATTAGTTCCTTTCTTAAAATGATATCCTATATTATCTACTCAAATATAAGATAAAGACAGAGCAATGACAAACATTGCCCATTCTTTTCATTTCAGATAACATTCTTTGAACTACATATACCTAAAATCTGCAAAAAATATAGAACTTTATAAATATCAACACTTTATAGAAAGGTATATTCACATTATACTATATCCGGAAACGATTATGTTGGTATAATCAAGGTACTATTATATGCTTGCCTTCGGGAGTGACTACTACCGAGCCCATTTTGATGTAATGTTTCCCTTCCGGCGAAACTATTACCTTTGTTTCGCTACTCTTGTCGGAAGATTCTTTTTTCTCATTCATGAAACTCTTGTCCCGCGAAGTGGTAACCGGATAAGTATCCTCCAGATAGCTCTTCATTTCGTCCACTTTTCCGTCTTTGAACCACACCTTGACAGCCGACCACCCCGCAGGAGTATAAGCACGGAATGTCCAAGCCTCTCCCTCCTTATTCAAATCTCGAAATGCAGGCTCTCCTAAAATGGTACACACCTCTTTAAAGCTCATACCACGTTCAATGCTGCTCAACTGCTTATAATCAAACCCGTAGCTCTCATAAATGCCACAGCCCGTCACCAAGACAGCGAGTAACAAGCCTAAAACAACTGACATCTTTTTCATAATAGAAAGTTTTAGTATTTATCCATACAGCAAATGTAGTATGATAAAAACCTCCTTTTCCGTGATTCTCTCTATTTATACATAGGGATTTCCCTATCAGTTTATCTGTATCTTTACAACCTATAAAGAATATCATCCCAGCCCCGTTCCAATGAGCAATATCAAGTCGGAAGGGGCCACCACCGTATGGTTGGCAACCGGCAAAGACAGTCTTAAAACAAAGGTGCAGCCAATCCGAAAGCAGGTTTGTGCTTTCAGGAAGAAGGAAACAGCGTAGTGCTCACCGGTAAGGTGGAGATAAAGGCCCGGCAGCTCCCAATTATGTATTACTGAAATTCAAAGGACACCATGCCACCATTTGGATTGACGGACATTTTGTACGCAGAAATCTTTAAGAAGAGCATTCAGTTCCTCATCTGATGTCTTGCATGGGGGGATGAAAACTATAGCCCCTTCGTTATCACCGGCAATCCGAAACCTCCTTTCTGCAAAGTCAGGACTTTCGGTTTGCCTTTTCGTGCTTTGTTGTATGTGGCTGTGGAAACATGCAAGGTCTCTATCGCTCCATCCTCGAAAGCCACCTTTAAGTAATATTCCTTACGTACTCCGTCCGACACATAACGATGCTTGCCTACTTTACGTCTCTTTTCATGTTCTTTTATCAGCTTCTCAAGTACGGTAACCGTCACCTCCTTTGTCGAAGCAGGAGCCGCCATCCGATAATTCCCTACCAGAAAAAGCGAACAACTGATGACACCCACGCACACCACATGGCACAATATATTCACTGCCTTTTGCTCCATCGTTGTCAGCCATATCCATTTTTTATATAGAGGAAGTGTAACGACTGCCACCACAAGTCCTACCCCTACGGGTATCCACACAGCAGCCAACGTATCTTCATAGATGTTATATCCGATGCAGCCCAAAGCTACGACCAGTACAAACATCAGAAAACGGAGTATTTTTATAAACAGTTCTTTCATTGCCGCGTTTATATTTTTTGCAAATATAGGAAAAATATCATTCGACCGACTGTCAAATCTGTTCAATCTACATGAACTTACTTGCTTGATAGAATGTTATAACTACAATAACTAAAACAGAAAATATCATGGAAAAGAGCTTAATTCATAGTAATGAACTGCATTTTATCAGTAAGAAACGCATTCATCAAGCAGTAGAGAAAATGGTTGAGTCATTGGATTTGGCTGCGGGTTCCACAACCGGCTTCAACATCTATGCAGTAGTGGAGAGCTATTTCACGGATTTGGAAAAACGAAAAGAAATCAATCAGCTGCTCAACCTGGAACAAGATGTCTGCGAAGAAATAGAGGCAGAATTAAGTTATAAATAAACTACGGAGTTACCGACTACTATTAAGTTACGGGCTACAAGTTGTCCTGCAGTATGATAATGCAGGACACTTGTAGCCCGTAACTTATAGTAGCTGATAGCTAGTAAATTGAAACTTGTAGCCCACTCAGTCTTTCGCCTGATGCACCGTCAACTGCGGGAATGGGAAGTCGATACCTTCCTCGTTGAATACGGAGTAAATCTTCTTGTTCATATCAAAATAAACGCCCCAGTAGTCTCCGCTCTTCACCCAAACACGAATCACCACATTCACACTGCTGGCATCCAGGGCATGAAGAGCCACAAACGGCTCGGGAGTATTCAAGATACGGCTGTCTTCGGAGATGATACGACGCACGGTGTCTTCCACCTTATCATAATTTTCACCGTATTCCACACCGATTACCCAATCTACACGACGCGTATCCTCACGGCTGTAATTAGTTACTGTACCACTGCTCAACGCACCGTTAGGGATATAGATTACCTTATTGTCGGCTGTGGTCAGAATCGTATGGAAGATTTGAATTTCACGTACCGTTCCGGACACTCCCTGGCTTTCAATCCAGTCACCTACCTTGAAAGGACGGAACAGCAAGACAATCAGTCCACCCGCAAAGTTCTGCAAGTTTCCGGAAAGTGCCATACCGATAGCCACACCGGCAGATGCCAGCAGAGCGGCAAATGAAGTGGTTTCCACTCCCAGTTTGCCGATAACGGCAATGATTAACAGAATTGTCAGCAAGATATTGACCAAACTTTTCACAAAGCTCTGGATACTGGCATCCACATGTCTTTTTGCCAATAACCTCGCCAGCATTTTCCGAAGAAGGGATATTAAGAATCGCCCCACCACAAAGATTAGAACGGCTCCAATGATACGCCCACCGGCACTTACACTCCAATCTATCAATTGCTGAAGAAATATTTGTAGCTTGCTGAAACCATCGTCAGCAGTTTGGGCGGCAAAGGCTGCCATGAATAAGGATAATAACATAACTATATTTTTAAAATTAACGCTACAAAATTAACAAATAACTCTGATTTTCGTTCACTTAGCTTGTCTTTTTCAACGGAAACTCCTACTTTTGCTCCCGATTTCAACTAAGGGGTGCCCTAATACGACGGGCTGAGATCATACCCATTAACCTGATCCGGGTAATGCCGGCGGAGGGAAAAGAAGAAAAGTTCCCCTTTTCTGTATTCATCTAAACGAAACAATTGCAAATGAAGAGACATGCAATGGCGGCCTGCCTCCTGACGGCAACACTGAGTGTCTGTGCGCAGACACAAGAGCAAGACAGTCTGCGGGTGATAAACCTGCAGGAAGTGGAAGTCATCTCCACACGTGCCACAAGCAGCACACCGGTGGCATTCACCAATATAGGCAAAGAACAACTGAAAAAACAGAATTTCGGACAAGACCTGCCATATCTGTTGAGTATGACACCCTCCGCCATTACTACCAGCGATGCCGGTGCCGGGGTGGGTTACACCACGCTGAGAGTCCGTGGAACAGACGGCACACGCATCAACGTCACCGCCAACGGTATTCCCATCAACGACGCGGAGAGTCACACGGTATTCTGGGTCAACCTGCCGGACTTCGCCTCCTCCGTCAAGGATATGCAGGTACAGCGCGGAGCAGGTACCTCAACGAACGGTGCAGGAGCTTTCGGTGCCAGCATCAACATGCAGACGGGTGATTTCTCCATGAAACCCTATGCAGAATTCAACGGTTCCTACGGCTCCTTCCATACGCACAAGGAGACGGTGAAAGTGGGAACGGGACTCATCAACAATCATTGGTCGTTCGATGCGCGGCTCTCCAACATCAGTACGGACGGGTATATAGACCGGGCGTCTGTGGGACTGAACTCCTATTATCTGCAAGGAGAATACTACAATGACAATACCTCCGTCAAACTGATAACCTTTGCCGGCAAAGAGCGCACTTACCACGCATGGAACTATGCCAGCAAGGAGGAGATGGAACGTTACGGACGGCGTTACAATTCCTGCGGATTCATGTACGCCACCGACCGGGACGGCCATGTATACAGCAAAGAATATTATAAAGACGACAACGGCGAGAAGCATTACCTCACGGACGAAGGAGGTGCACTGCATTTCTATGACGACCAGACCGACAACTATACGCAGAAGAATTACCAGTTGCTGTTCAACCACAATTTCACCTCGCAATGGAATCTGAATATCGGCCTGCACTACACCAAAGGCGACGGGTACTACCAGGAATATAAAGGCGAACGCTCGTTGGCAGAGTACGGCATGTCGCCTTTCGAATACAACGGCGGCAAGGTAGAAGTAAGCGACCTTATCCGCAAGAAGGCAATGGACAACTGGTTTGGCGGCGGAATCTTCTCCGTAAGCTACAAAGCCGACCGTCTGCATGCCTCGCTAGGCGGTGCACTGAACCGCTATGACGGCGACCACTTCGGAAAAGTGCTTTGGGTAAAGAACTATATCGGCGAACTGAATCCCGACCACGACTACTACCGCAACAACGCCACAAAGAATGACGGAAATATTTATCTGAAAACCAATTATGAACTGGTAAGCGGCCTCAGCGCCTACCTCGACCTGCAATACCGCCACATCAACTACAAGATAAACGGACTGAACGACAAGTACAACTGGACTGCCACCACTCCGGGAATGCAAAAATTGGACATTGACGAAGACTTCGACTTCTTCAACCCGAAAGCCGGACTGTCCTGGCAAATCGACCGCAACCACCGCCTATACGGTTCGTTCAGCGTAGCCCATAAAGAGCCTACGCGCAACAACTACACCGACGGCTACTTCACCGAACATCCCAAGGCTGAGCGCTTGTTCGACTACGAACTGGGATATACCTTCGCCAACTCATGGCTCCATGCGGGTGCCAACTTCTACTATATGGACTATAAAGACCAGCTGGTACTGACGGGGGAGCTGAACGAGATAGGCGAAGCCATGGCCAGCAACGTGCCCGACAGCTACCGCATGGGTATCGAGCTGATGGCAGGCATCCGGCTGGACTGCGGTTTCCAATGGGACATCAATGCCACACTCAGCAAGAACCGTGTGCAGAACTTTACCGAAACTCTTTTTGAAAACGAGGAGGCCGGGTCGGAGGCATGGGTCATCAAACACGGGGATACCCCCATCGCATTCTCTCCCGACTTCATACTGAACAACCGCCTGGGCTATACGTTCAAGGGATTCGAGGCCTCGTTGCAGTCACAATATATCAGCAAGCAATACATGAGTAACGCCAAGCAAGAGGAGTGCACGCTGGATGCTTATTTCGTAAGCAACCTGAATCTGTCCTATACCTTCAAGTTGCCTAAAGTAAAGTCGGTAACCATAGGGTGCACCATCTACAATCTGTTCAATGAAGAATACGAAAACAACGGATACGCAGGCAGCGGATACTATCACGACGACAACGGAGGAAAAGTCCGTTACAACTATGCCGGCTACGCTGCCCAGGCGGGAACGAATGTATTGGGACATATAGCAATCAATTTCTGATGGAACATACTCTTGAGATTATAGGCACTGTGGTCGGGATTCTCTATCTCTGGTTGGAGTACCGGGCAAGCATTTATCTTTGGATAGCGGGCATCATTATGCCTGCCGTCTATATTTTTGTCTACTATGATGCGGGGTTGTATGCAGATTTCGGCATCAACATCTATTATCTGGGTGCTGCCATCTACGGCTGGATGATGTGGAAGTACGGAGCATTTCTGCGCCGGACTATCTTGCGGCGGAAAGGTGCAGGACAGAAAGGAGAGGACACAAGAACAGAAGAACAAAAACTGGAACTTCCTATCACCCATATGCCGGCGCGCTATCGGCTGCCACTTACTGCCGTATTCATCGCCGCTCTGCTTGGCATTGCCTGGATATTGATAAACTTCACGGACAGCAATGTGCCCTGGCTGGACTCCTTCACCACCGCACTGAGCATAGCCGGCATGTGGATGCTGGCACGGAAATATGTAGAGCAATGGTGGGCATGGATTGCGGTGGATGTAGTGAGCACCGGGCTGTACATCTACAAAGGACTCGATTTTACGGCCGGACTATACGGCCTTTATACAATTATAGCTATCTTTGGCTACTTCAAATGGAGGAAAATGATGAACAAGGATGAAGGATTAGAGATTAGGGATTAAGAAAGATATGAAAAACGAACTATCAACGAGCAACGAGCAATTATTAACTATTGATGCCGTAGTTTTGGCGAATGGGGAATATCCTGCAAGTCCCCTACCTTTAAAGATATTGGCAGAAGCGCCTTACGTGGTCTGTTGCGACGGCGGAGCGGACGAATACATCCGCCGGGGCCATACTCCCGACGTAATCATCGGCGACGGTGACTCCCTCAGTGATGAAAACCGCCGGAAGTTCGGACATATCCTGCACCGCATCAGCGACCAGGAAACCAACGACCAGACCAAAGCCGTCAATTTCCTGCTGGCGCAAGGTAAACGCCGCATCGCCATCATCGGTGCCACGGGAAAGCGTGAAGACCATACCCTGGGAAATATCAGCCTGCTCATCGACTATCTCCGCGCCGGAGCCGATGTACGTACCTATACCGATTACGGCATCTTCATCCCCTGCCGGGGTACCCGCACCTTCCCAAGCCATCCCGGACAGCAAGTATCCATCATCAACTTCACTGCACACGGTCTGCATGACAAAGGACTGGTCTATCCCCTCAGCGATTTCACCAACTGGTGGCAAGGCACACTCAACGAATGCACCAGTACAGAATTCACCATCGAAGCGGAAGGGGAATACCTGGTATTCGTCACTACTTCTTCGCTTCCGCCACTTCAACAAAGTACACGCTGATACAAATCATGGCAATGGCAGCGGCTTGCGTCCAACTGAAACGGTCTTGCCCCAAGGTGAGGGAAACAACGGTAGTCACCACCAGTATCAGATAGCTGTACATGGCTACAACCGTCGTCTTGAGATACTTCAAGCCCACCGGAACCAGAAAGTAACTGAGGTAAGTAGGGAAAACCAGCACAAACGCCAACACCGCCCACGGCACCCAGTGCCACTTCCCATGCAAGGCATCCGTAAGCAAGGGTGCATCCCAGCCTATAATGGACGACACTATCAATCCCATTACTGCCGCACCGCCAAAGATGTACTTCATCATCGTCACTACCCCGACCTCTTCCAGCAATTTCTTGCTCACAATCAGGTAAACGGCAAAGACCAGCGAACTTACCATGCAGAACATGTTTCCCGTAAATGCATCGTGCGCCAAGTCGTCACTGCCTTGCGTAAGGATGCACAGCAACGCACCGCCAAAACCCAGCGCTATACCGATAATCTTCATCAGCGTAGCCTTTTCGTGCAGGAAAAAGACGGATATCAGAAAGACCCAAATGGGTTGCATAGAGTTGAAGATGGCACTGGAAACCGGAGTCGTCTTGCTGATGCCCAGCAGATAGCAGAACATGAATCCGTAGAGTCCGAAGGCTCCCAGACAGAACAGCCCTATCCGTTGCCGCTTTGTGGCCGGTGCCTCCTTTACAAACCAGCTTGTTATCCAAAATGCCACGGCAGCAAAGACACAACGCACCGTGACACCCGTCAATGCACCCAGCCACAAAGGGAGCAGAAATTTCAATCCATTCATATTCAACCCCGCCATGACGCGCGACGCAACCATACTGAGATTGGCTTCCAGTTTCTTATCTTTCATCAGCTTCGTATTTTTCCCCTCAAACAATTCATTACTTTGAAATGTTTTAAGGGAAAAGGAGATAACGTTATGGCAAAAGTTAAAGAAGAGCAATCGTCCCAGCAAACAAAGCAAGTCCTCGCATTCTCCACCCGGCTACGCCATGACCTTAAGAAAGCCTGCCGGCAACTGGATGAGGGAGAAGGACAAGAGGACGTCACAATCAGTAAGGAGGTGAAGGCATGGCTAAACAAATAATCTGGTCGCCCCTCGCCAAAGAAGCTCTGAAGGACCTGCTGATTTCCTCGCAAGAAAGAGATGGCAACAAACGGTGTGGCGGGACTCTGTACACCTTGTTCCAAAATGCATTGTACCGTGTCACGCTGAATCCGTTTATCGGACAGCCCACCGAAGCAGAGAACATACGGTACATCATTCCGCATCCCGACTATACGCTTCTTTACCGGCACAGTCTCCGGAAGATTGAAGTGCTTGTGCTATGGAACAACCATCATAAGTTGGGCAGCATGATAAACATCATCCGGGAAGAACCCGATACAGAATAAAGCAGCCAATCTTGTCAAGAGCAGATTTATGGAAGATTAACGGAACAGACGCATGATCGTCCGTTCATATAGCCGGAACAAACCATGTATCCGTCCCGAACATATCATCCGTTTATCCTCGACACACCATCTGTCAGCGCTGAACATATCATCCGAAAGCTCGGAGCTTTTCATCCGAAACATCCGGACTTTTCGTCAAAAACATCCGAGCTTTTCGTCAAAACCGCCGGGATTTTCCAAGCAAATGCCTGCCATTCCGCTTGCTGAAGTGGAGGATTAAATCTGTAAAGCACCGGTTTAGGAGAGTAAACCCTAAGCTTTGGCTAATGAAGTGACGGAAGAACACAACAAAAAAGGAGAAGCGACGCCTCTCCTTTTATGCTAATTTAAAATTGAATCTGAACTAAGATTGCAGTTACAAAGATACAACATCCGAAAGGCAATGTCAAGCAATCCGGTGTTTTTCTTTACGGACGTCCCATTCTTTATACATGCATCAGATATTGCTTGAAGTCTGCAAAATCCTTCGACATTGGCAGGCTCTTCTTCTCGCCGCGCATAAAGGCCTGAAGCTTGGCAGGTATTTCTACGGCTTCACCGATAATCTTCTCCACTGTATCCTTGAACTTCGCCGGATGGGCCGTTTCCAAGAATACGCCCGTTTCGCCGGGTTTCAGTCCTTCGGCCAGGGCCCGGAAGCCGCAGGCTCCGTGCGGGTCGAGCAGGTAATGGTCCTTCTTCCACACTTCCCGCATGGTTTCGGCAATCTGCTCGTCGGTATAAGTGGCACCGCTGATTTCGGCAGAGATGGCGGCATGGCTGCCTCCGTAAAGGTCGAGTACACGGGCAAAGTTGCTCGGGTCGCCCACATCCATCGCGTTGGCAATGGTGGCAATACTGGGACGCGGCGTATAAACACCCGTCTGCAAATATTGGAAGAAGATATCATTGCGGTTATTGGAAGCGATAAAGCGTTCCACGGGCAGTCCCATACGCTTGCCGAAGAGGCCGGCAGTGATATTGCCGAAGTTACCGCTGGGTACACACACGACGGCATTGCCTCCCTTGCCGGCACGTTTCAGTTGAGCATAGGCATAAAAGTAATAGAATGCCTGCGGCAAGAAACGCGCCACGTTGATGGAATTGGCACTGGTCAGTTGCAGATGTTCGTTGAGCTCGCGGTCCATAAAAGCGGATTTAACCAAAGCCTGGCAATCGTCGAACGTACCATCGACCTCAATAGCCGTGATATTCTGCCCTAAGGTAGTGAACTGTTTCTCCTGGATTTCACTGACTTTTCCCTTCGGGTAGAGCACATAGACGTGTATGCCTTCCACACCGAGGAAGCCATTGGCAACGGCACTGCCCGTATCACCGGAGGTAGCAACAAGCACATTGACTTGCTTCTTGCCCTCTTTCTTGATAAAGTATCCCAGCAAACGCGCCATGAAGCGACCGCCTACATCCTTAAAGGCAAGCGTCGGACCATGGAACAGCTCAAGCGAATAAATATTCTCCGTCACCCGGACCAGAGGGACATCGAAACTGAGTGTGTCATAAACAATCTGTTTCAGCGTATCGGCAGGAACATCCTCGCCAAAGAAAGCATCTGCCACGCGATAGGCTATCTCCTGAAAGCTGAGTGTATCGATGCTATCGTAAAACTCTTGTGGCAGAGTTTTGATTGTAAAGGGCATGAAAAGCCCCTTGTCTGCGGCAAGCCCCTTTACCACGGCCTCTTCAAGAGTGGCTTCGGGGGCTTGTTTGTTGGTGCTATAATATTTCATTGCGGTATTTTTTTATT
Organism: Bacteroides sp. AF25-38AC; assembly: GCF_003602995.1. Lineage (NCBI taxonomy): Bacteria > Pseudomonadati > Bacteroidota > Bacteroidia > Bacteroidales > Bacteroidaceae > Bacteroides > Bacteroides sp. AF25-38AC. The sequence goes on from NZ_QTMD01000002.1 coordinate 247,952, forward strand.
CACCACAGAGTCTCACAGAATTCTCTATAAATAAAACCCCGTGAAACTCTGTGTTACTCTGTGGTGGAACTCATAAATTCATTAATAAACTCGTCTTCTTTCATCAGTCCGTAACTGCCTTCGCAGGCTGCCACTTCATCAAATGTCCGTACTTCGTCAGCCTCGATACCCGGATGCCAAATGAGGAACGGGATAGGTTCGGCCGTATGCGTACGGAGTTCGCAGGGAGTGGGATGGTCGGGCAATACGGAGATAGCAACGGGTTCCTCCCAATCCTTCACAGCCTCGTAGATAGGACCTACGGCACGGCTGTCCAGATTCTCAATCGTCATAATCTTCAAGGGGACATTTCCTTCGTGACCGGCCTCATCACTGGCCTCGATATGCAGGTAGACAAAATCATCCGTCCGCAATGCATCAAGGGCGGCAGCCACCTTATTCTCATAGTTGGTATCATAAAGCCCCGTCGCACCTTCTACGGTGATGCGCCGCAATCCGGCATAGTAGCCGATGCCGTTAATCAAATCCACGGCAGAAATCACAGCACCACGCTTCACCTGCGGGAACTTGTCTGAAAGGCGCTCCATCTGCGGACGATAACCGGGACTCCACGGCCAGATGCTATTGGCAGGGTCCTTACCCTCGGCCTTCCGCTTCATGTTGACCGGATGGTTTTCCAGCAACACTTGCGAACGGAAAATCAAATCATTAATCAAATCGGCAGTCTGCTTCGGAGTAAGCTCTGCACCGCCTTCGGGGACCGAAATATTCTCCGTACCCTCCATCGGCTTCACCATCAACGGACGGAAAGGCCTCAAAGGGACATCGTGGGGCGGCATACAGTCAATGCGCTTGTCCCCTCCTTTTATTACCAGCAGATGGCGGTATTGCACGCCCGTATGGAAATGCACGCGGTCATCACTCAAATGCTCCTGAAGGTATTTTACCAGCACATCCGCTTCCTCTGTAGTAATGTGCCCGGCAGAATGATTCTTGATATTGTCTCCCTCGATGCAGATAATGTTGCAGCGCATCGCCATCTCACCCGGCTGCAAGTCCACACCGATACTCGCCGCCTCCAATGGACCGCGGCCTTCGTACACCTTCGGCAGGTTATAGCCCAGAACGGACATATTCGCCACCTCACTGCCGGGATGAAATCCCTCGGCCACCGTCACCAGCCTTCCCACACGTCCCATGCGTGCCAGCTTGTCCATATAGGGAGTTGTAGCCGCCTGCAGCAAGGTTTTGCCTCCCAGAGCCTTCACGGGCCAGTCGGCCATACCATCACCCAATATAATGATGTGTTTCATCTTTCTATATTACGATTTGGATTAAACGTTTGCAATGCTCATAATATCCGCAAATACCCCCGCAGCCGTTACACCCGCACCGGCTCCGTAGCCTTGTATCATCATCGGATATTCCTTATAACGTGCCGTGGTCAGCAGGATGATGTTATTGCTGCCTTCCAGCCCGTAGAACGGATGGTTGGCGCCGACTTCCTGCAAACCGACAGATGCTTTGCCATTTTCCAGTTTGGCTACGAAACGCCAATGCTTGTTCTCGGCTTCCAACACCTTGCGGCGGGCTTCGAAATCGGCATCGAGGCTCGGCACTTTCTTCCAGAAGTCATCCAGGGAGCCTTCAAAGAAGTCATCGGGCACAAAGAGGTTCTTCTCAACATCGCTCTGTTCCAAACAGTAACCGGCCTCGCGTGCCAGAATCACCAGTTTGCGGATAACATCCTTTCCGCTGAGGTCGATACGCGGATCGGGCTCGGAGTAACGTTCCTCCTGCGCCATCTTAATGGTCTTGCTGAAAGGAATGTCGGCACTGATTTTATTGAAGATATAGTTCAACGTACCGCTCAGCACGGCTTCAATCTTCAATATCTTATCACCGCTATGGATAAGGTCGTTAATGGTATTGATGATGGGGAGTCCGGCGCCTACATTGGTTTCAAACAAGTACTTCACACCGCGTTGGCGGGCAATCTGTTTCAGTTCACGGTAGTTCTCGTATTCGGAAGAAGCAGCAATCTTGTTAGCAGCCACTACCGAAACATTGTGCAGCAGCAAGTCCTTGTAAAGGGAAGCCACGCCTGCACTTGCCGTACAGTCCACAAAGACAGAGTTAAAGATGTTCATACCGATAATCTCATTACGCAGCGTTTCCAGAGAGCTGTCCTTTCCCTTCTCCTGCAGTTCTTCACGAAAACGTCCCAAATCGAAACCTTCGCGGCTGAACATGGCTTTGTTTGCATCGGCAATGCCCACTACATTCAGCTGCAGGCCGTTCTCCTGCATCAGCTTCTGGCGCTGGCTGTGGATTTGCTCTATCAAGCTGCCGCCTACGGTTCCTATGCCGCAGATAAAAAGATTCAGTACCTGATATTCCGACAAGAAGAAAGAATCATGGATGACATTCAGCGATTTGCGCAATGATTTGCTGTCCACTACAAACGAGATGTTGGTTTCCGAAGCACCCTGCGCACAAGCAATCACATTGATACCGTTACGCCCCAACGTACCGAACAGCTTTCCGGCAATACCCGGTGTATGCTTCATGTTCTCGCCTACGATGGCCACGGTAGCCAGGTTCTTTTCTGCCTGAATAGGAGAAATCTCTCCCATCTCTATCTCTTTGGCAAACTCCTCGTTCAGCACCTCGCAAGCCAGGTCGGCATCCGCATTGCGCACACCGATAGACGTTGAATTCTCCGAAGAAGCCTGGGACACAAGGAATACACTGATGCCATTTTTTGCCAGCGCCTTGAAGATACGGTAGTTCACACCGATGACACCTACCATACCAAGGCCTTGCACTGTAATCAGGCTCGTATCATTGATGGATGAAATACCCTTGATGGCCTTGCTTTGCGGGTCGGAAACCTCTCGCTTGATGACAGTTCCCACACCCTCCGGATTGAAGGTATTCTTCACCAGAATGGGGATATTCTTGTGGCAAACCGGATAGATTGTAGGCGGATAGACCACTTTCGCACCGAAGTTACAAAGCTCCGTAGCTTCCACATAGCTCAATTCATTGATAGTGTATGCCCTGGAAATCACACGCGGGTCAGCTGTCATGAATCCGTCTACATCCGTCCAGATTTCCAGACTGTCGGCATCCAGTGCAGCAGCAATGATTGCCGCCGTATAGTCAGAGCCACCTCTACCCAGGTTCGTTACCTCTCCCGTCATTTTGTCTGTGGAGATAAAACCCGGAACCAATACGCGTTTGGGCAGGCTGCTGAATGTCTCGCGCACCAACGAATTTGTCAGCTCCGTATCCAGCACATGCTTGGAATGCTTCTTTTCCGTCTTGATAAACTTGCGTGAGTCAAACCACTCCGCTCCCGTCAACTGGGCAACGATGATAGATGAAAGACGTTCGCCATAGCTCACAATCGTATCGGACGTCTTCTGCGAAAGGTCCTTTATCAGATAAATGCCCTGAAAGATGTCCTTCAGCTCGTTGAGCAGCTCACCAATCTGGCGTTGCAAGGCAACCTGCACCTCGCCTGCCGGAATCACTTCCTTAATCATTTCCACATGACGGTAGACAATCTCCCGGAACTCATTCTCGTAAGAAGCATCACCGGCTGCCGCCATTCTAGAGGTGTTTATCAACTTGTCCGTGATGCCGCCCAATGCGGACACCACCACGATAACCGGTTCATCGACTGCTTCTACAATTCTCTTGACGCTCAAAATACTGTTCACGGAACCTACGGACGTTCCGCCGAATTTCATTACTTTCATTTCTCTTTATATTGTTGAGATGGTTGATACAATGTGTCGGAAACAAGCTGCTACGGCTTGCATTGACTTTAATTAAATGGAAAAACTGCTTGAAAATGGTGTAACACGTAGAAACACAAAATACTATCCCTAACCCCTAAGGGTCATGGTCCACATGGATGTGACTGTATGTTGATAGTACTTGTTCATAGTCTCTTGTTTCTATCATTTATGATAAGTGTTGCAAAAGTAACAATAAAAACATTCAATCTATCACTTTTTGCGACTTTTTTGCGATAAAAATACAGAAAGCCTCTAAAAAGGCAAGAAATATGCACAACTTACGGCTTACACTTTCACACTTTCCATACCTTTTTTCTGTATATCCGTTTATTCTTTTCTAACATTTTGCTATCACTCTCAATATATATCATTATATTTGCATGGAAAACATGAAAGAAAAGTGCGCATGAACCCAGAAAATACTTCCGTTTTGCTAATATACACCGGTGGAACTATCGGAATGATAGAGAATGCAGAAACCGGCGCCCTGGAAAGCTTCAACTTCGAGCAGTTGCAGAAACATGTTCCCGAACTTCAGAGATTTGCGTTCCGTATCGACACTTATCAATTCGACCCGCCCATGGATTCCTCGGACATGGACCCCGATGCCTGGCGCAAACTGGTACGCATCATCAGCAACAACTACAACCAATATACAGGCTTCGTCATCCTGCATGGCACAGACACCATGGCCTACACAGCTTCTGCACTCAGCTTCATGCTTGAAGGGCTGAACAAGCCCGTCATCCTAACCGGCTCGCAACTGCCCATTGGCGTGCTCCGCACAGACGGCAAGGAAAACCTGCTGACCAGCATCGAAATAGCCACCGACCGCCACTCCAACGGACAGCCCATCGTACCCGAAGTCTGCATCTTCTTCGAAAACCACCTGATGCGCGGCAACCGTACCACCAAAATGAACGCGGAGAACTTCAATGCTTTCCGTTCCTTCAATTATCCGGTACTCGCTTCCGCCGGTATACATATTAAATATAATAATGTGCAAATTCATACGCACGGCACTCCCCACGAACTGGAGCCTCATTATCTGCTTGATACCAACATCGCCATACTGAAGCTTTTTCCAGGTATTCAGGAAAATGTCGTGGCAGCCATACTTGCCACTAAAGGACTGAAGGCCGTAGTCCTCGAAACCTACGGTTCCGGCAACGCTCCCCGAAAGGAATGGTTTCTACGCCGCCTGCATGATGCCTGCGAACAAGGCATCATCATTGTCAACGTCACCCAATGCAGTGCCGGCACTGTTGAAATGGAGCGCTATGAAACCGGTTACCAACTGATGCAGGCAGGAGTTGTCTGCGGATATGACAGCACAACGGAATCTGCCGTAACCAAGCTGATGTTCCTTCTGGGGCACGATTATCCGCCTGCCGAAATACGCGAACTGATGGGACGACCGCTGGCAGGGGAAATTACCGTGTGAAGCACAACTATCACTGCACCGGGGTCAATTCTCCCGTCACAGAATCTATTATGAAACCGCTGACATTGATATCATTCGGTATCAGCGGATGATTGATAATAGCTTCCACCGTACCCTTTACCGATTTCTCCGTATCTTCGAATCCATACAGCCAAGACTCGAAATCCACTCCGCAGAAACGAATCATATCAATCGTCTCCTGCTTGATGCCCCGGGCCTTCATATGCTCTATCATCTGGGCGCTGCTCATGTGGCACGCACCGCAATCGGAGTGGGCAATAACCATCACTTCCGTCACGCCCAACTCGTAAATGGCCACCATCAGGCTACGAATGACACTACCGAACGGATGTGAAATGATTCCACCCGCATTCTTTATCATCTTCACATCGCCGTTCTTGATGCCCAAGGCTGCCGGCAGTAAAGCGGTCAAACGGGTATCCATACAAGAGAGGATGGCAATCTTCTTATCCGGGTATTTATTCGTGATGTATTTCTCATACCCCTTCTCGGCTACAAAACGCTTGTTGTATGCAAGAATATCTTCTATCATGGCTTTTATAACATGTTATTGTTTTCTACTCACAAAAATAAAAAAACTCTATGGGAGTCTGCAAGCCCTGCATCGAAAAATTGTACCTTTGGGCAATCATTTTAGAAGAGAATGCACAACTATGGCTAAAGAGAAGACGGTTTATGTATGCAGCAACTGCGGACAAGACTCTCCCAAATGGGTAGGCAAGTGTCCGTCGTGCGGAATGTGGAACACGTATGTGGAAGAGGTGGTACGGAAAGAAGTGGTGAACAAGCGTCCCGTATCGGGCATAGAGACCGCCAAAGCCAAACCCATAACCCTCCATGAAATTGTAGCCGATGACGAACCGCGCATCGACCTCCATGATGCCGAACTGAACCGGGTACTAGGTGGTGGCCTTGTACAAGGATCTCTTGTTTTGATTGGCGGCGAACCGGGCATCGGGAAATCCACCCTGGTGCTACAAACCGTACTCCGCATACCGGAAAAACGCATCCTCTACGTCTCCGGCGAAGAAAGTACCCGCCAATTGAAACTGCGTGCCGACCGCTTGACAAGTGCTTCCAGTGATTGCCTCATCGTATGCGAAACTTCCCTGGAACAGATTTACGTCCATATCAAGAACATCCGCCCGGACATCGTCATCATCGACTCCATACAGACGATTTCTACCGAAACCCTTGAATCGTCGCCGGGAAGCATCGCCCAAGTACGGGAATGTTCCGCCTCCATCCTGCGCTTTGCCAAGGAAACGCATACGGCGGTTATCCTCATCGGGCATATTAATAAGGAAGGAAGCATAGCCGGCCCCAAGGTACTGGAACATATCGTGGATACCGTACTCCAGTTCGAGGGCGACCAGCACTACATGTACCGCATCCTGCGTAGCATCAAGAACCGCTTCGGAAGCACTGCCGAACTGGGTATTTACGAAATGCGGCAAGATGGATTACGGCAGGTGAGCAACCCATCCGAACTACTGCTGAGCCAGGACCATGAAGGTATGAGCGGCATAGCCATCGCCTCCGCGATAGAAGGCATCAGACCGTTCCTCATCGAGACGCAGGCATTGGTCAGCAGTGCCGTATATGGTAACCCACAACGCTCTGCCACAGGGTTCGACATCCGCCGCATGAATATGCTGCTGGCCGTATTGGAAAAACGTGTAGGCTTCAAACTGGCACAGAAAGATGTATTTCTCAATATTGCCGGCGGATTGAAAGTGAACGACCCGGCAATAGACCTTGCCGTCATCAGCGCCATCCTCTCCAGCAACATGGACACGGCCATAGAGCCAGAGGTGTGCATGGCAGGAGAAATAGGTCTGTCGGGAGAGATACGCCCGGTAAACCGCATTGAGCAGCGCATCGGAGAAGCAGAGAAACTTGGCTTCAAGCGTTTTATACTTCCCAAGTATAATATGCAGGGACTCAATACCCAAAAGATAAAAATAGAATTAATACCGGTACGGAAGGTAGAAGAGGCATTCCGTGCCTTATTCGGATAATCGTTATGATACAAGAATACCAACTACGCGTATTGCCCGAAGTAGCGGCAAACGAGCAACGCCTGAAAGAGTACTTAATACACGAAAAAGGACTGAATGCACGGGAGATAACCGCAGCGCGTATCTTGAAGCGCAGTATCGATGCCCGCCAACGGACAATCTATATCAACCTCAACGTACGGGCATATCTGAACGAAATGCCGAAAGAGGACGAATATCAACATACCTTATATAATAATGTAGAAGGAAAGCCCCAAGTAGTAGTGGTAGGCGCCGGTCCCGGAGGACTCTTCGCCGCCCTGCGACTGATAGAGCTCGGTCTGCGCCCCGTCATTGTGGAGCGTGGAAAGGACGTACGGGAACGCAAGAAAGACTTGGCGCAAATCAGCCGCCAGCAACTCGTCAACCCGGAGTCCAATTACAGCTTCGGAGAGGGAGGTGCCGGAGCCTACTCGGATGGCAAGCTGTACACACGCAGCAAAAAGCGCGGCAATGTAGACAAGATTCTGAATGTCTTCTGTCAACATGGAGCCTCCACTTCCATACTGGTAGATGCACATCCGCACATAGGTACGGACAAACTGCCGCGTGTTATTGAAAACATGCGGAACACTATCATCCAGTGCGGTGGCGAAGTCCACTTTGAAACACGCATGGACGCCCTACTCATAGAGAAGGATGAAATCAAAGGCATTGAAACAAATACCGGCAAGACTTTCCTTGGCCCGGTGATACTTGCCACCGGTCACTCTGCCCGGGACGTATACCGCTGGCTTGCCGCCAACAATGTAGAGATTGAAGCTAAAGGCATTGCCGTAGGCGTACGACTGGAACACCCCGCCACCTTGATAGACCAAATACAATATCACAACCGGAACGGACGGGGAAAATATCTGCCTGCCGCCGAATATAGCTTTGTAAACCAGGTGGACGGACGAGGAGTATATAGCTTTTGCATGTGTCCCGGCGGCTTCGTTGTGCCCGCCGCCAGCGGTCCCGAGCAGATTGTAGTCAACGGGATGAGTCCCAGCAACCGCGGTTCCCGTTGGAGCAATTCGGGAATGGTGGTAGAGCTACGCCCGGAAGACTTGGAGCAATTTACTATTGACAATTTACAATTTACAATTGCTATGCAGCACGACAGCGCAGCCAATTGTCAATTGTCAACTGCCAATTCTCCATTGAGTATGATGCATTTTCAAGAGTATCTAGAGTACCTCTGCTGGCAACAAGGCAATATGAAGCAGACAGCACCGGCACAGAGAATGGTGGACTTCACCAAGAAGAAACTAAGCTACGACCTGCCGGAAACCTCATACGCACCAGGCTTGGTATCCTCACCTCTCCACTTCTGGATGCCCTCTTTCATTGCAGAACGCCTGAGCAAAGGTTTCCAGCTATTCGGGAAATACAGCCGGGGGTTATTGACGAACGAGGCGACAATGATTGGAGTGGAAACCCGCACATCGGCACCGGTACGCATAACAAGAGACAAGGAAACACTGCAACATGTACGTATAAAAGGATTGTTCCCTTGCGGAGAAGGCGCCGGATATGCCGGAGGCATCGTTTCTGCCGGGATTGACGGCGAACGGTGTGCAGAAGCTGCAAAGGCATTCCTTGGTTAAGCTGCAATATTGACATTTAAATTTTGAAATCTCACTTTTTCTCGTTTAATTTGTAAACTATTATCACACGCATGTTGTTATATTGTATTTATAGATAAATATTTATATGAGATTCATCATAAACATTGTATGCTTTCTATTCCTTTTACCCCTCATTGCCACGGCGCAAACTTATAAATACATAGGAGTAGAAAACGGATTGAGTAACCGCAGAATCTTCGACATTCAAAAGGATTCGATAGGTTACATGTGGTTCCTCACCAACGAAGGCATAGACCGGTACAATGGAAAAGACATCAAACATTATAAATTAATAGGAGAAAACAAAGAATCGAGTTCCCCCATCCATCTCGGCTGGTTGTATTTTGAAGAGAAGGGGAAGTTATGGGTCATAGGTAAAGCCGGCCGCATTTTTCAATACAACCAAGAACACGATGTGTTCAATAAAGTATATAAACTGCCCAAGACACCGGTCAATATCAGCTACGGCTATATGGACCACAATCATAGGATTTGGCTGTGCAGCAGATACAGTATCGCTCTTTACGACACACAAACCGGAGAGACCCATCAAATGCCCAATGAACTGAAAAGTAGCATTACAAGTATCGAACAAGTGGACAACGACCACTTCTTCATGGCCACCAACAAGGGAGTGCGATACGTCAAACTCGAAAACGAAGCATTGCAGATTGTCCCTCTTGAACCTCTTGACAAAATCCAGGCACAAATCAGTGCACTCCATTTCCATCAAGAATCACAAAGACTTTTCATCGGTACTTTTGAAAAAGGAGTTTTTGCCTACGACATACGGCAACAACGGATTATACACTCCAATACGGATTTGAGCGATGTAAACATTGCCCGAATCAGACCTCTGAACCGGACAGAGCTATTGATAGCGACAGAAGGTATGGGCATACACAAAATCAATGTGAACTCGTGCATCTCGGAACCGTACATCACCTCCAGCTACAAAAGTTACAATGAGATGAACAGCAATAACATCAATGACATTTATATTGATGAAGAAAAGCGGATATGGATAGCCAACTACCCGGAAGGGATTACCATTATAGACAACCGGTACAAAAACTATAACTGGATAAAGCATTCCATCGGAAACAGACAATCGCTGGTCAACGATCAGGTACACTCTGTCATTGAAGACAGTGACGGAGACCTATGGTTCGGAACAAGCAACGGAATCAGCCTTTATCAATCGAAAACCGGGCAGTGGCATTCATTCCTGAGCTCCTTCGACCATCAACTGAAAAACAAGAATCACATCTTCATTACGCTATGCGAGGTATCACCCGGCATTATTTGGGCAGGAGGATATACTTCGGGAGTATACAAAATAAATAAAAGGACACTCTCGGTAGAATATTTCTCCCCTTACCTGCTCAATCCGGACAACATTCGTCCTGACAAGTATATCCGCGACATTGTAAAAGACTCCAAAGGATATATCTGGTCCGGAGGGTTCTATAATCTGAAGTGCTTCGATTTGTCCCTGAATTCCGTCCGTCTGTATCCCGGAATAAATTCCGTCACCGCCATTACAGAAAAGGACGACGGACACATGTGGATTGGGACAAGTGCCGGACTGTATCTGCTGGACAAAGAGTCGGGTAGATTCCAATATGTCGCCTTGCAGGAAGAGACGACCTACATCAACACACTTTACCAAGCGGAAGACCTCTCTTTATATATAGGAACAAACGGCTCCGGAGTGGTTGTCTACAACGCAAAGGACAATACGTTCAAGCATTATCACAAGGACAATTGTGCCTTGATTTCAAACAACATCTACACCATACTCCCCGAGTCGGACGGGCATATCCTGATGAGTACCGAAAACGGAATCAGCAGTTTCCACCCTACGGAGAAGACATTCCACAACTGGACCAAAGAGCAAGGGCTGATGTCCTCCTGCTTCAGTGCCTCTTCCGGAACGCTACGCAAGAACAAGGGTTTTGTCTTTGGCAGCACAGACGGAGCCATCGAGTTCCCCGAAGGAACCCGTTTGCCCAAGTACATCTACTCTCCTATGATACTCAGCGATTTTCAGATACTCTATCAGACTGTCTTTCCCGGCAGTCCGAATTCCCCCTTGAAGGAAAACATCAACCAGACAGACCGGTTAAAGCTGAAATATAACCAGAACACTTTTTCCCTCAGCATTTCATCCATCAATTATGACGCGCCGGACAATGTCGCTTTCTACTGGAAGCTGGAAGGCTTTTACGATGACTGGAACCGCCTGGGTGAAGAAGGGCATCTCCGCTTCACCAACCTTGCCTCGGGCGATTACAAACTTTACATACGGGCGGTATCCAAGGAAGAGCCGTATCTATACTTTGAAGAGCGAAGCATCGACATCAGCATTGCGCGCCCCGTCTGGTTCAGTTTTTGGGCCATAGCCTGCTATGTCCTGCTGACAGTACTGATGTCCGTTGTCGGTTTCCGTGTCATGGCACTGAGAAAACAGAAAAAGATATCCGATGAGAAAACCCGTTTCTTTGTCAATACCGCGCATGATATCCGCACGCCATTGACACTGATAAAGGCACCTCTGGAAGAAATGCTTGAAAACAAGACACTGAACGAAGCCGAGACCAACAATATGCACATGGCACTGAGAAATGTCAACTCCCTCCTGCGCATGACTACCAATCTGATAAACTTTGAACGGGCAGAAGTATATTCCCCTCATCTGTACATAGCAGAATATGAATTGAATACTTACATCAAGGAGATATACAACAATTTCCAGACCTATGCCACCATAAAACATATCACTTTCAGATACGAAAGCAATTTCAGCTACATGAATGTATGGTTCGACAAAGAGAAGATGGACTCTATCCTGGAAAATGTCATATCCAATGCTCTGAAGTATACTCCCCAAAATGGCGATATACTCATTTCTGTTTATGACATGAAAAGCTCCTGGAGGCTGGAAGTCAAGGACAATGGAATAGGAATTCCCGCCAAAGAACAAAGAAAACTGTTCAAGATGCACTTCCGTGGAACAAATGCCATCAACTCCAAGATAACGGGAAGCGGCATCGGCCTGATGCTGGTACGGAAGCTGGTAAGCCTGCACAACGGAAAAATCTATATCGAGAGCACTGAACATCAAGGGACTACTGTCAGAATCACCCTTCCCAAAGAGAAAGAACAGTTCAAGAGCTTCACGTTGTCCGTCAAGGATAAGAAGAGCATCCACGAACCGGATGTCCCCACCGCTCCCTTGAAACTAGCCGGGGAACTCCGTACTGAAGAAGACAATGACAAACTGCAGCGCATCCTGATTGTGGAAGACAATGACGAGCTGCGCAGCTACCTCTTTCAGTCCTTCTCCCCGATTTACAATGTACAAGTATGCAACAACGGCAAGGAAGCGCTGACCATTGTAAAACAATTCTGGCCGGAACTGATTCTTTCCGACATCATGATGCCGGAAATGCGAGGCGACGAATTATGCATCGCCATCAAGAACGATATTGAAACATCCCACATCCCGGTAGTACTGCTGACGGCACTAGGAGATGAAAAGAACATTCTCGAAGGACTCCATATCGGTGCGGACGAATATATTGTAAAACCTTTCAGCATAAACATACTGAAAGCCAGCATTGCCAACCTGCTTGCCAACCGCGCATTGCTGCGCAAGAGATATGCGGATTTGGAAATCAATACAGAAGAAGAGCCCTCCACAACTACCACTTGCTCCAACAGTCTCGACTGGAAATTCATGTCGAATGTAAAGAGACATATCGAGGAGAACATGGATAATCCCGATTTCACAGTAGACGTATTGTGCTCGCTCCTGAACATGAGCCGTACCAGCTTCTACAGTAAACTGAAAGCGCTGACCGGCCAGGCACCGGCAGATTTCGTACGGAATATCCGTTTGAAACATGCTGCTGAGCTGTTGAAAGAAGGGAAATATTCCGTGACTGAAGTAGCAGAAAGAACCGGTTTCTGCGATGGGAAATACTTCCGGGAAGTCTTTAAGAAATATTTCAATGTCAGCCCCAGCCAATATGCGAAAGGAGACACTCCCCGTTCCCCAAAAGGAGAGGGAGAATAGTTCTGCATAGGAGAATTTTTCATTTTGCAGCCCCGCACAGACAAACCCTAAAAAATAATCCGTATTTTTGCAGAAACAAAAAAACGAGAATGACTCCTGAAATAGCAATCGTCGACTCCAACACCCTCTCCTGTCTGGGACTGCAGAACTTGCTGGAGGAAATCATCCCGACAGCCATCATCCGCTCTTTCCGTTCCTTTGGCGAACTGATGGATGATACGCCTGACATGTATGTGCATTATTTCATCTCTTCACAGATTTACTTCGAGCATACCGCTTTCTTTCTGGAGCGCAAGCCCAAAACCATTGTGCTGGTCAATGGTGAAACCGTCCCCCAACTGTCGGGCATGCCGACGCTAAACATCTATCAGGACGAACAAAATCTGGCAAAAAACATTCTGCAGCTGCGCCAATACGGAAACCAATACAGACAAAACCACGGAAAGCCGGCACCCGCCAGACACTCGGATATGGCAATAAATACAGCCGCCGGGCACGACCTTTCCGCCCGCGAAATAGAAGTGCTGGTGCTGATTACCAAAGGTCTCATCAACAAGGAGATTGCCGACAAACTGAACATCAGCCTGACCACCGTCATCTCACACCGCAAGAATATCACCGAGAAGCTGGGTATCAAGTCCGTGTCCGGGCTGACTATCTATGCCGTGATGCACGGATATGTGGAAGCGGACAGAATATAATCCTACAACCGGATACATCAGAAGCGAAGTCTTTTCAGAAAAACTTCGCCCCAATTAGTGTGCTAATGTGCTAACATCTAATCGTTCCTCCGTGGGGTAAAAATCGTTCCACCATGGTGGAACGATTTTTACCCCACGGAGGAACGATATTTTTCGCATGATGGAACGATTTAAGATTAGCACTCCAGGAACGAAATCCTAATAAATGAGGATTGTCCCTTCCGCAAGAATCCCTTTACTTTGCAGGCGCTAAAAAAACAGTTTATGAATAGATATAGAATTTTGACCGGTATCTTCTGCCTCCTGGCAACCGGCAACGTACTTGCCGAAGAGGCAGACACCTTGAAAGTGGTGGATGTAGAGGAAATAACCGTCATTGCCGCCCCCAAAGAAAACCGGAAACTGCGCGAGCAGCCCGCCGCCGTCACCCTGCTTTCGCAGCAGGACATGCAGAACGCACAGGTGAACTCCATCAAGAATCTGACATCCGTAGTGCCCAATATGTTTATCCCCGACTACGGCTCGCGACTGACTTCGGCAGTCTATATCCGCGGCATCGGCTCGCGCATCAACACTCCCTCCGTAGGACTTTATGTAGACAATATACCTTATATAGACAAGTCAGCCTTCGACTTCAGCTATGCCGACGTAGAGCGCATCGACGTGCTACGCGGTCCGCAGGGCACGCTCTACGGGCGCAATGCCATGGGTGGATTGATTAAGGTGCACACCAAATCGCCCTTCTCCTACCAGGGGACGGACTTCCGCATGGGGGCAGGTACGTACAATGCCTATAATACCTCGCTGACCCACTATCACCGCCTTTCGGAACGGTTCGCCTTTTCCACCGGAGGTTTTTACGATTATCAAGGAGGATTCTTCCGCAACACGGTGAGGGACGAGAAAGCGGACAAGGGGCAATCGGCAGGTGGACGCATCCGCGCCATCTACCTCCCCTCGGACAACTGGAAGGTGGACCTAAACATCAACTACGAATACAGCGACCAGGGTGGCTACCCGTATTTCTACCAAGGCAGCCTGGCCCCCGAAGCACAGAGCGAGCCGCTGAAGCCCTACATCGGAAAAATCTCCAATAACGCCCGTAGCAACTACTACCGCAACCTGCTGAACACGGGTCTGAACCTGGAATACCAGGCACAGCACTTCACGTTGAGCATGGTCACCGGCTACCAGTTTCTAAAGGACTGCATGGACATAGACCAAGACTTCACCGCCAACGACATCTATACCCTGCAACAGAAACAACGCTCCCACGCACTGAGCGAGGAAATCATCTTGAAGAGTAAAAGCGGCAGCCACTGGCAATGGACCACCGGCGCCTTCGGCTTCTACCAATGGCTGAATACGGAAGCTCCCGTCACTTTCAGGGAAGCCGGAATGGGGATGCTGAACCAGATGTTGGGCAGTGTCATCCCATCGCAAATACAAGTAGAGATGGGACCGTCCATGAGCATGAATATCCTGCCCTCACTGGGCATCAGCAGCCGGACCATGCCCATCGGGGGCAGTTTCGACACTCCGCTGCTGAATGGGGCACTCTTTCATCAATCCACCTTCAGAGATTTATTCGGGCTGAAAGGAGTGTCGTTCACTGCCGGGTTACGCCTGGATTATGAGCGTATGAAGATGGATTACAACTCCGGCACCAGCCTGGACTACAAGGTGGGCATCAAGGGAGAAATGAAGCGGGGCGACGTCGTCATCCGCGAAATAGAGATGATGCCGGAGACGGCGCTGACCGTAGAGTCGCGCTACCAAGGAAACATTGATAAGGATTATCTTCAGCTGTTGCCCAAGTTTGCTTTGCAGTATGACTTTGCGCGAAACAGAGGAAATGTGTATGCAACGGTCAGCAAAGGTTACCGTTCGGGAGGTTACAATGTGCAGATGTTCTCCGACCTGCTGCAATCCAGTTTGAAGAATGACATGATGCGGCAAAGCAAAGAGGCGATTATGCCCAACGTGCCGGATGCCTACAAAGAGCTGGTGGGCAAATACTTCCCCGATGCGGGAGAGAATCCGGATGCAAAATCCGCCACCGTCTACAAGCCCGAACAGACCTGGAACTACGAAATAGGAACACACTTGAATCTGCTGGACGGACGTCTGCATGCCGACGCCGCCATCTTCTGGCTGGAAACCCGCGACCAGCAGATTTCACGCTTCGCCCCAAGCGGACTGGGACGCGAAACGGCAAATGCCGGCAAAAGCCGCAGCCAGGGGGCAGAGGTTGCCTTGACGGCTGCCGTTGCTACGGACTTCACGCTGAATGCAAGTTATGGTTATACCTATGCCACCTTTAAGGATTACATCACCAACGAGAAAGTGAATGGGGAGCTTCAGGAAATCAGCTACAACGGCAAGTACGTACCCTTTGTTCCCAAGCATACCATGAACGTGGGCGGTCAGTACATCTTCCGCATCCGTCCGGGGCACTGGCTGGACCGCATCCAGCTGAACGCCAACTACACCGGTGCCGGACGCATCTACTGGACCGAGAAGAATACCGTGAGTCAAGCCTTCTACGACACGCTGAACGGACGCATCAGTTTCCAGAAAGGACATGGGCAGATTGATTTCTGGGTGCGCAATGCCCTCAACAAGGATTACGCCTCCTTCTACTTCGAGAGTATGGGGAACGGATTTATGCAGAAAGGACGTCCCGTGCAGGCAGGGATAGAGCTGCGATGCAGATTCTAATTTCCTTATTCATTGATAGCTCCGCAATGCGGGCAGACTCCCTTCTCCCTCAGTTTCTGCCCGCATCTGCCGCAACGATAGCGTGAAGCCAGCAGCGAAATGCGAAGCCTTTTGAGGAATACCCATACAAAAGCGGTCAAAAACAAGTATCCGACGTAGATAGATGTAGTCAGGATAAAGAAAAAATAACAGAAGATGCAGCAGGAGGCCAGCCCCAACAGATAGAATACGGCCGCCGCCGGACTTAACTGGCGAAACAAATCGTCGAGTACCGCCAGCAACACCACTATAAACAGCCAGATACCCATCAGAAAAGCAGAAAGCACAAGCGGTACCTTGAACGGCGACAAGGTAGGATTAAAATAGAAGTGTTGCCACGTCTCCGGCGCAAACACTTGTATAGATTCGTAAATAGTGGCACAGAACGCCATCAGCAGACATAGCAACAACGGATAGAGACTGTCTATATCATTAAAGTACACCATCCTCAACTGCTTGCGCCGAAAAGCCCGGAACAGCCAGACTGCCACAAACAAGGCAAAAATAATGATAAAATAAGAGGCATGGGTATCACTGAACAAGTAGATGGCCTGCGAAATGCTGTCTGTAGGAACAAAGGCATGCATCATTTCGGACTCCCGCAACCAACCCTGCACTTCCTGCGAATGGGCAAGCTTCACCCATACACTATCCACACTGTCGGCAGGATGGATGGCGAACTCGGCAACCACCACGCGGTCTCCCCGATAAAGCATATTATAGCAGTCCTTCACGGGCAGACAAGCCAAATTCACAGAATCTGCCAGCACTTCCAGATTGGTATTCCAAGTATAATGCCGCTCAAAAAGATAGGCCAGCGAATCACGCGTCTCCTTAGACAGATGTTCATCTTCAAGATTAGGACGGGAATAATGGCAGGAAACTAAAGCAATGAAGCATGAAAAATAAAGAATGCAGAATAGGAGGGAACGCAGTGAACGCAAAGGATGTTTGTCCCTGCCCGCTTCCCGGTACCGATCATTTGCCAGCCTTTCATTATGTGCCCGTTCCTCACTCCTCATTTTCAAGTCTTTATTAGTAATTCCTCATTCTTCATCCTTCATTAAAGCGGCTCTTCATGAGCAATGACTTTCATCTGGCAATTCTTGCAATCAAAAGACAAGCGGAAACGCTTGCCGTCCGTCCCAACCAAATAATAAGGTTCCCTATAAGGAGAATGTCCTTTCTGATAGGTGGGACACCATCCCATACTGAAACGCAGGCAATGTTTGCAGAACATGAGTACAGCATCCGGAACCGCTTGCGCCTCGTAGGCAGGTGCTATAGACGAAAGTCCATGCTCACGGTAAAAACTCCGGGCAGCACTGTTCATCACATTGCCCAGATAGGTCAGTGAAGTAGCAGGGAAAGCATGGCTTGTCGGTTTCCAGACAGCCAACTCACGACGATAAGTAACACGCCGAGCCACAATCAGCCTATCTATCACCTGCCGACGCCAGTCTGCCACCACGGAAGCAGGAAGAAACCAGTTTTCAGAGAGATTGAGCCTGATACCCGACGCCTCTTCTGATAAATGCCCGGCTACCTCGAAAGGGGTATTCCCCAACTTAGCCAGTTGGCTGCGCAGATTATCCGCCTGTGGCGTGCGTGCCGGTTCTTTCGGATAAGGGAAAGAGAGTGTCACGCGGTTATCATCTTCGTCCGCAGCCGTCAAGCTGAAACCGAAAGAAGTATCTGCCAACTCCCAACAAACACCGATTTTGCGTTCGGAGGATTTACGGGTAAGGATACGTTCAAACTCCTGGTCGAAATTGCGATAAAGCCGTGTACGAGGTTTGATGCGAGGCACTTCCCCTGCCGGATAGAGTTTGTTACCATCCACCCAGTTGATACGGAAACCCTGCAAACGTCCTTGCTCGTCCAAAAAACAGACGCCGTCTCCGTTGTGGAAAGGCTTCACGCCTGCCACCGTAATATATCCACCGCGCTGTTCCTTTAAAGTTCCCATCTCCTCTCCTAAAGATTTGGGCGTATCGAATGAAGTGATTTCCCCTCCCCTGCCTTGTAGGAAGTAATGCGTGAAACCACGGCTGAAGCTCTTGTCAAGCTGCGGTTGGAAGTCGAAATGGCAAGTACCCGAAGAAGCACGGGCATATTCCTTGCGACGGGCAAAAATGGCATCGAGCTTCCTACGGTAAGCCGCCGTCACATTCTTCACATAGGTCACATCCTTCAAGCGGCCTTCTATCTTCAGCGAAGTGGCTCCGGCATCCAGCAGTTCTTCCAACACCTCGCTTTGGTTGAGGTCCTTCAAAGAAAGCAGATGCTTATTACGCACAATGGTCTTGCCATCGGCATCTACCAGACTGAAGGGTAAACGGCAGAATTGCGCACATTCCCCCCGGTTGGCACTCCGTCCGAAACAAGCCTGGCTGACATAGCACTGCCCGCTATAACTGACGCAAAGAGCCCCGTGTACAAAGACTTCGAGCGGCACGTCGGGACACGCCTCATGGATACCGCGTATCTCCTGCAAAGAAAGTTCGCGTGCCAACACCACCTGACGGAAACCGGCATCGGCAAGGAAACGTACTTTCTCCGGCGTACGGTTATCCATCTGCGTACTGCCATGCAACGGAATGGGCGGCAAATTCAACCGCGTAATCCCCATATCCTGTACAATCAGTGCATCCACACCGATGCGGTACAGCTCCCAAATCATCCTCTCCGTCTCTTTCAGCTCTTCTTCTTTCAGAATGGTATTGACCGTCACATAGATACGGGCATTATACAGATGGGCATGCTCCACCAAAGCGGCAATATCCTCCAAAGAGTTGACAGCAGCCGCACGCGCACCGAACTTGGGTGCACCGATGTATACCGCATCTGCCCCATGATTCACAGCTTCTATGCCACACTCCAAATTCTTGGCAGGAGCCAGCAGCTCTATTTTACGTTGCTTTATCATCGTTTAGTTACGAGTAACTCACCCTATTTCATTAATATTATACGGCGTCTCCTGATATACAAAATAATTCAGCCAATTGGAGAACAACAGATTGGCATGGGCACGCCAACGCACCAGCACTCCTTTGTCCGGGTCATCGTCCACATAGTAGTTACGGGGTATCTCAATGGGCAGGCCCTTATTCAAGTCACGGCGATACTCTGTATCCAATGTCAGCGGGGAGTATTCCGAATGGCCGGTCACGAAGAACTCACGCCCTCCACGGGCCACCGCCATATATACACCAGCATCCTCCGACTCGGAAAGCAGCGTCAATTCCGGAACCTTCTGTATATCTTCCCGGCGCACTTCCGTGTGGCGGCTATGCGGCACATAGAACATATCATCAAATCCACGGAAAATGGGATGCAACGGTTGCAAGGTACGATGTTCAAAGATACCGAACATCTTCTTATCCAGTGCATACTTCGGCACTCCATAATGATGATAGAGCCCTGCCTGCGCCGCCCAGCAGATGTAGAGCGTAGAGGTGACATGCGTACGCGCCCAGTCGAAGATTTCAGTAATCTCATCCCAATAAGTCACCTCCTCAAAATCCATCTGCTCTACCGGAGCACCGGTGATAATCATGCCATCGTACTTTTCACCGCGCATCTTGTCGAAATCCGTATAGAATGTTTTCATGTGTTCTATCGGAGTGTTCTTGGAAGTATGGCTTTTTATCTTCATGAACGAGATTTCCACCTGAAGCGGAGTATTGGAAAGCAGACGCACCAGGTCCGTTTCCGTTGTAATCTTTAGCGGCATCAAGTTCAGAATCACGATACGCAGCGGACGGATATCCTGCTGGGTTGCCCGGGAATTGTCAATGACAAAAATATTCTCCTCTTTCAGCAACTCGATAGCGGGTAGTTTATCGGGTAAATTTAAAGGCATGAGTTTATATCTATGGTTTAACTTATTACTGTCTACGATTTTAGCGTGTAAAGTTAGGCAAAAAATCAGAGTGTGATAAATAAATTATAAAAGTTTTATCGATTTATCCCTCTTCATTTAACACGTTTAATTACATTTGTACCCGAAACCTATTAAAAGTTATTAAAAATAAGATTAAAAAGCACTGCGGCATCAAGCGTGATACTGATAATTAGCATCCAAAAGCGTAAAAGACTTTTCCATACCGGTTATAGCTCTGCTAAATCCATATTTTTAAGACAAGGTTCATTGAGTATAATTGGGAAAGCGGAAAAACCGTTGCCCCACAATAATAATATAATGAAGAAACTTATTCTTGCAAGAGGAGTCTTGGCTGCCTCTTTATTCTGCTGCATGTCCTTAGGGAATACAGCTTGTGTGAACCGGATTGACGAAGAATCAGAAGCGGAAATCGAGGAAGGGACGACACCTATCACGTTCTCTATCAAAATGGAAAAGGCCAGTACCAAGGTCACAAACACCGCCTTTGAAAAAGGAGACAGAATGGGCTTGTTTGCAACCACTTCCTCCGGCTCCATCAAGGGAAAACGGTATATTGACAATCTGGCCCTGGAATATACGGAAGGCTCCACACTGGTTCCCAAAAAGACAGTATTCTATCCGGAAGGAGATGTGTCACTGGACTTTATCAGTTACCACCCTTACCAAACCGAAGGGGTAGCTGCCGGTACACCCGTTCTTCCCGTATCTGTGCAGATAGACCAGAGCAATGAGAAAAACCGCGCACAAAGTGACTTCTTGGTAGCTAAAGCGCAAGGAATCACCAGTAAAACCAAATCTGTAACCCTGGAGTTCCAACACAAGCTGTCCAAACTGGCAATCTCTCTGACACCCGACGCAAGCAACTCTGCCAATGATTTGCTGAAAGCCAATCCGCGTATCATCGCAACCGGGCTCAAGACCTCGGCCGATTATAATCTGGAAGACGGGACTTTCAGTAATCTTACGGGGACACAAGACATCATAGCCTCCGGCGAATGGAGCGTCAAAGACAACAAACTTACCGGCAAGGAATTCATCATCATACCCCAAACGATAAATGATGGCAAGCAATCCTTCATTATGGAGTGGAGCGGACGTATATACAGTTGTGCAATACCCGAAGTGGAAATGAGTAGCAGCACGCAATGTATCATTAACATATCAGCCATGCAGAGCAACAGCAACGTACTGAGCAGTTTTGCCGGAAAAATCAAGGAATGGAGCAGCCTCCCTCCCATCGACACCGACAATATGGAAGATTACACTGCCATACATATCTCCGCTCTCTCCTTTTCTCTTTCAAATGTGTACAGAATTTATCACGAAGGGATACCCATTGCAGAAGTCTGCAAGGAATATCTCAAATCAGCGTCATTGACTTCCAGAGCCGTTATAGCCTATCCCATAGGCGAAAATGAAAAGGCCGACCTGAGCAATGGAGTCATCCTACAGCTTGCAGACCGTAAAGACACCATCTGCGGAGGAAGAATAAGCTGGAATACAGACGACTATGGATTTACCTACACTAAAGGGGAATATACCGGCATAGACAAGCTCTATATAGACAATAACCATAAGCTACTTCTGGATAAACCGGAAAACGCCATCAAAGTGAATGTGGCATGCTACACCCTTCGAGACATCAGAAAAGGAGTGTCTACCGAATACCCCATTGTCAAGATTGGAGCCCAATACTGGATGGGTAAAGAGCTCCATGCCACCACCTACCGTGACGGAGCTCCCTTGAAAAAACAGAGTGACTTGGGAACAGACAAAGCCGGATATTACAAGCCGGACAAATATGACATTTATTTTTACAATGGAGAATCCATACTGGCAGGAGAGCTGGCTCCCGAGGGCTGGAAAATTCCATCGGATGCAGACTGGGAACAGCTGAAAAACTACACCGGCAACGATGCCTCCATACTAAAAGCAGGAGAATGGCAGGCAATGGTATCCGGTGAAGTTGCCCCCGTCAACAACCATACCCGGTTCAATGCTTTCCCGGTAGGAATGTGGTACAACAAAGGACACAACAGCCCCAATAAAATGACCGCCTTTTGGAGTTGGGATCATACAAAGCATACCCTTTCGGAAAGCACCATTTATTTTCTCGGCGAAAGCGACGAGTTTGTATCAAGCGCTGCCCATGTCACCGGTAAGCCCTACTATAAAGCTCTTTCCATCCGCTGTATAAAAGAATAGCCGGCAATTTCGGCATTTCTCATTTCTTTTTTGTATTTTTGTTCCCAATGTGCAAGATTTTTGCCAATCGGACAAAGATAACGAAAGAGAAATGAGAGTAATCGACCTGATAAACAGTAACGAAAAAACAGCTTTTTCCTTTGAAATATTGCCACCACTGAAAGGTACGGGCATCGAAAAGCTGTATCAAACCATAGATACGTTACGGGAATTCGACCCCAAATACATCAACATCACCACGCACCGCAGCGAGTACGTGTACAAAGACCTCGGCAACGGATTGTTCCAGCGAAACCGCCTGCGCCGCCGCCCCGGCACCGTAGCCGTAGCTGCTGCCATCCAGAACAAGTACAACATCACCATGGTGCCGCACATCCTTTGCAGCGGCTTCACCCGCGAGGAGACGGAGTACGTGCTGCTCGACCTGCAATTCCTCGGCATCACCGACCTGCTGGTGCTTCGTGGCGACAAGGCAAAGCACGAATCCTCTTTTATCCCCGTGGGCAACGGTTACCACCACGCCGTCGAACTACAAGAGCAAATCAACAACTTCAATAAAGGTATTTTTGTGGACGGCTCCGAGATGAAAGTTACCAATACCCCGTTTTCATACGGTGTGGCGTGCTATCCGGAAAAGCATGAAGAAGCCCCCAACATGGATACAGACATCTACTGGCTGAAGAAGAAAATGGAAATGGGTGCAGAGTATGCCGTGACCCAGCTCTTCTACGACAACCGGAAATATTTCGACTTCGTGGAACGCGCCCGCCAAGCCGGTGTCACCATCCCGATTATCCCGGGCATCAAGCCCTTCAAGAAGCTGTCACAACTCAGCATGATACCCAAGACGTTCAAGGTAGATTTGCCCGAGGAACTGACCCAAGAGGTTCTGAAGTGCAACACCGATGCGGAAGCTCAGCAAGTGGGTATCGAATGGTGCGTGCAGCAGTGCAAAGAGCTGATAGCCCATGGCGTCCCAAGCCTCCACTTCTACTCGGTAGGAGCCACAGACAGCATCAGGGAAGTAGCCAAACAAATCTACTAAACAATGGACAATCAACAGTTGACAATTGACAACTGGCAGTGTCACAAGTAATAACTTATAACTAATTAACCCGTGTTCAGTTTCAAGGACATAATAGGCCAAGAGGCAGCCAAACAAAGGCTGATACAAGAAGTGCAGGAAGGACGTATCCCCCACGCACAACTCTTCTGTGGCCCTGCCGGAGTAGGAAAACTCCCATTGGCACTTGCCTATGCCCGCTACATCTGCTGTCCCAACCGGACGAAAACCGATGCCTGCGGTACTTGTCCCTCCTGCGTGAAATGGAACAAGTTGGTGCACCCGGACGTACACTTCGTATACCCTATCGTCAAGAGTGCCAAAGGGAAAAAGGAAGTCTGCGACGACTATATCGCCAACTGGCGGCACCTGCTGCTGAACAGCCCCTACTTCGGACTGAACCATTGGCTGAACGAGATGGATGCCGAAAACGGACAAGCCATCATCTATGCCAAGGAAAGCGACGAGATAACCCGCAAGCTGAGTCTGAAATCCAGTGAAGGAGGTTACAAAGTCACCATCGTATGGCTACCCGAAAAGCTGCATGAAGTATGCGCCAACAAGCTGCTGAAACTGCTGGAAGAGCCACCCGAGAAAACGATATTCCTCCTCATCTCCGAAGCTCCGGAAATGATACTGCCCACCATCCTCAGCCGCACGCAGCGCTTCAACATTCCCAAGATTGAAGAAGCCGACATAGCCGAAGCCCTGCAGCAGAAGTACGGAGTGCAGCCCCGCGACAGCGAGACGATAGCCCATCTGGCAAACGGAGACTTCATCAAAGCATTGGAGACCATCCATCTGAACGAAGAGAACGAACTGTTCTTCAACCTCTTTGTCAGCCTGATGCGACTCTCCTACCAGCGCAAGATACGGGAAATGAAACAATGGAGCGAGCAGCTTGCTGCCATGGGACGCGAACGGCAGAAGAACTTCCTGGACTACTGCCAGCGTATGACCCGCGAGAACTTCATCTACAACCTGCACCGCAAGGAGATGAACTACATGACGCTGCCCGAACAGAACTTCGCCACCCGTTTCGCCCCCTTTGTCAACGAACGGAACGTCATGGGTATCATGGACGAACTAAGTGAAGCGCAACGCCACATCGAGCAGAACGTAAACGCCCGCATGGTGTTTTTCGACTTCTCTCTCAAAATGATTGTTTTATTGAAACAATGAAAAGTGGCAAAATAATGAAATGCAAAGTATCAAATCGTAAATAGTAAATAGTAAATAAATAGATGATGGAATTTAAACTACATAACGGAAGCGGAGGTCTCTGCTGCAAGAGTTGCGGCAGGCAGGACAAGCAACTGAACACCTACGACTGGCTGGCAGACATTCCGGGCAATGCCGATGAGAGCGAGCTGGTAGAGGTTCAGTTCAAGAATACCCGCAAGGGATATTTCCGCAACAGCAACAAGATACCTCTGGAGAAAGGCGACATCGTAGCCGTAGAAGCCACCCCCGGACATGATATCGGTGTGGTGACCCTGACCGGACGTCTCGTGCCGCTGCAAATGAAGAAAGCCAATATCAAGTCTGAGGCAGACATCAAACGCATCTACCGCAAGGCGAAGCCTGTGGATATGGAGAAGTACAACGAGGCAAAAGCCCGTGAACACTCCACCATGATACGCTCGCGTCAGATAGCCCTGGACCTCAACCTCAACATGAAGATTGGAGACGTGGAATATCAGGGAGACGGCAACAAGGCCATCTTCTACTACATAGCCGACGAACGGGTGGACTTCCGCCAGCTCATCAAGGTACTTGCCGACGCTTTCCGCGTGCGTATCGAGATGAAACAGATTGGTGCCCGCCAGGAAGCCGGACGCATCGGCGGTATCGGTCCCTGCGGACGCGAGCTGTGCTGCGCCACCTGGATGACCTCCTTCGTATCGGTATCCACCAGCGCGGCGCGCTTCCAGGACATTTCACTGAATCCGCAGAAGCTTGCCGGACAATGCGCCAAACTGAAGTGCTGCCTCAACTACGAAGTAGACTGCTACGTGGAAGCACAGAAACGCCTGCCCTCACGCGAGATTACCTTAGAGACCAAAGACGGTGAGTTCTTCTTCTTCAAAGCCGACATTCTGAGCAACCAGATAACCTACTCGAGCGACAAGAACATCCCCGCCAACCTGGTGACCATCAGCGGCAGACGCGCCTTCGAGATTATCGGTTTGAACAGACGTGGCATCAAGCCCGACAGCCTGATAGAAGAAACCCATCGTTCCGAACCCAAAAAACCGGTGGACTTGCTGGAACAAGAGAGCCTCACCCGCTTTGACCGCAGCCGGAAAGGCAAGAGTGGCAGTGACGGCAACGGTGGCGAGAACAGCAACAACAGCCGTAACAAGAGAAAGAAAAAGAGTGGAAACGGTCGTCCGCAAGGAGGTGAGCAGCAGGGTGCTCCGCAATCCAACAACCAGAGAGAACAATCCAGGCAAGACCGGCAACCGAGACAGAAACAAGACCGGCAAGCACCCAAACAAGGTGAACAGCAACAAGGCGAACGTCAACAACGGAACAATAACAACCGTCGTCCGCCCCGTAACAATAAGCCCAAACCTCAAGGTGAAAGACCTGCCCAAAATGACAAACCGGCTCAAGAATAGGAATCTCTGCCTGAAAGGTATCATACTACTGTTTGTCGCAAGCCTGCTGAGCGCTTGCGACAAACAGACTGTATACCATTCCTTCCAATCCCTTCCCACCGAAGGCTGGCTGCGCGAAGACACGCTCTCTTTCGACGTGAAGGTCACCGACTCACTGACCTACTACAAACTGTCTTTGGAAGTTCGTAACCGAAGCAACTACCCCTATCAGAATCTACCTCTATCCATCTGCTACACCACCGCAGATTCCATTCCGTCACCCACGGACACCATACAGCTAATCCTCGCGGACAAAGAAGGAATCTGGAAAGGTGACGGCTGGGGAGGTCTCTATCAGACTGCCGTCTCCGCAGGAAGCGTTCGAATCGGCAAACCCGGCACCTACCTCTTTAAAGTGGCCTATACGCTACCGGACGAAAGGCTGCAAGGAATCAATGACATCGGCATCAAACTGAAGAGATAGGAACTCCCTATTGTTCTTTATTACCTTCTTCTAACAACCACCTCAGTCTCCCACTCACGTCTCCTTGAAGCGGAAACGGGCGGGGTATCATAACTTGCCCTCTTACCTCGTAGCGTTACGTCTTTTACGCCAGGATGTAACGACCGTTACACCAGCATGTAAAGGGCATTACAATATAGCGTAAAAGTCGTTACGATACAGCGTAAAGGACGTTACAATGCGATGTAACGGCCGTTACATTACGATGTAAACAATGTGTAAATGCAATGTAATGATAATCAAGTCCATTCGTATGTCCCACAAGGAAACGGTCATAACTAAATTCGGCGATTACGTCCCGCATCAATCCGCAGAAAGATAAACAGCAGGATTGTGAATCCCCAGAGAGAAGAACCTCCGTAACTGAAGAAAGGCAACGGGATACCGATGACGGGGGTCAGCCCCAGCACCATGCCTATATTGATGAATAGATGGAACAAGAATATACTAAGCACAGAATAACCATACACCCGGCCAAAGGGAGATTGCTGCCGCTCGGCCACGACAATCAGCCGTAAAATAAGAATAAGGAACAGTAACAGTACAGCCGTAGACCCTACGAATCCTTCCTCCTCACCCACGGTGCAAAAAATGAAGTCTGTATCTTGCTCCGGCACATACTTCAGCTTTGTCTGCGTACCATTCAAGAAACCTTTGCCGGTCAGCCCCCCGGAGCCGATGGCTATCTTCGACTGGTTCACGTTATAGCCGGCACCAGCAAGGTCCTCTTCCATACCGAGCACCACCTTGATACGTATCTGTTGATGGGGCTCCAGCACTTTATTGAAGAAGTAGTCGCTGGAGTAGAGGAAACCTATCGAACCCAAAGCAAACAGCCCAATCAGAAAATAAGATAAATGGCGCTCGCTTAAAGAAAGAAAGACAAGATACCCGACAACAAGTGCACAAAGCCCCCACTGCACCCACACCAAGTTGAAGGGTACCACATATTCCGAAATCAGATAAGCCACGAGCAGCACTCCCAGCGAACCGCCGATAATATTCCGTGTGGGTTCCCAGCGCTTTTTATAAACCCACACCATACCTCCGGCAAAGAGCAGTACCATCAGCAGTACGGCAAATTCTCCGATAGGCGTCGGTGTATCGGCAATCATCACCGCATCAAAACGGATGCCCACCACAAAGTAGGCCACTGCACATATACCCGAGAACAGTACCACGCCCGGCATTCCCTCCCGATAAAGCATCAGGAAAAATGCAGAGTACACCAATGCCGAACCCGTCTCCCGCTGTAGGATAATCAGCAACATGGGGAAGAGAATCAGGAAAGCCAACATAAGGGAGCTTTTCCAATTCTTCATCGTAAACGAGTAGGCACTCATATACTTGGCAAGCGCCAGCGCCGTGGCAAACTTGGCAAACTCCGCCGGCTGCAAACTGACCGGCCCCAGGATGAGCCACGACCGCGACCCTTTCGTGTCGGGCGCAATGAATATCGTGACAATCAGCAACAGCATCAGCCCTATATATATAAGGTAGGAGAACATGTCATAGAGGGAATCATCCAGCATCAGCAGCACAAACCCCAGCCCGAAGGAACATATAATCCAGACAAACTGCTTGCCGGCACGCGTAGAGAAGTCCAGAAAGTCACGGTCACCATAATCATAACTCGCCCCACAGACACTGAACCAGCCGAATACAATCAGCAGCAGGTAAACGACAATCGTCACCCAGTCCAATGATTTCCATATGCTATCTCTCCTTGTCACCAATTTATTTACGATTTTACGATTTACTATTTACTATTGAAGTCACTCACCGTTCATCCCTACCCCCTAATCCTTAATCCCCAACCCCTCATCATCATCTCTCCTCATCTCCGTAAAGTATCACCCGGTTACTGAATTCTTCCGCCCGTATCTCATTCTCGGGCGACAGCTTTCCATGCAGATACTGGTCCATCATCATGGCACCGATAGGTACGCCATACGTGGCACCGAAACCACCGTTCTCCACATAGACGGCAATGGCTATCTTAGGGTTGTCCATCGGGGCAAAGCCCATAAAGACAGAATGGTCCTTGCCGCGGTTCTGTGCCGTGCCCGTCTTTCCGCAGACCTCCACACCCGGCAGGATGGCTCCCGCCATGCGGCAAGTGGCGCTACCCGTACTTCCGTCTACAGCGGCACGCATGCCTTTCACCACCATTTCATAATATTCGCGGTCGATGGTGGGATAACGGGGATTGCGATAGATGCTGTCCAGTTCATTGTCTTCTATCTCCTTCACGATGTGCGGAGTAATGAAATGCCCCCGGTTGGCAATGGTGGCACCCAGATTGGCTATCTGCAACGGGGTGGCGAGAATCTCTCCCTGCCCGATGGAGATACTAATCACCGTCAGACCGTTCCACGAACCCCGATAGGGCTTGTCGTAGAACTTTGCATTCGGTATCAGTCCACGCTGTTCGCCGGGGAGGTCGGTACCGAGCCGATAGCCGAAGCCCTGCGATACCATGTGGTCTTTCCATACGGTAATGGCATTCTGCGGCGAACCGTATTTTTTATCACCGAACATGCGATACAATCCCCAACAGAAATAGGAATTACAAGAGGTAGCGATGGCAGGAATCAGCGACAGAGGCGAACCATGTCCGTGACATCCCACATGAAGGCCTTTATGATTGAAACCATGCGCACAAGGGAAAGTCGGATAATCTTCGTGGATAATCCCTTCCTGAAGGAAGGTCAGCGCCTGCGCCGTCTTGAAGGTGGAGCCCGGCGGATAAGCTCCCATGATGGCACGGTTCAACAAAGGCTTCCGCTTGTCCATCTGCAGCAGGCGGTGGTTCTTTCCCCGCTGGCGCCCTATCATCAGATGAGGGTCAAAGGTAGGCGAGGAAACCATACATAGTATCTCACCCGTAGCCGGTTCGATGGCCACAATGGCACCGATTTTGTGTTGAAGCAGTCGTTCTCCCAACATCTGAAGGTCAATGTCGATGCCCAACGTCAGGTTCTTGCCGGGTACGGAGGAACGGTCCAACTGTCCGTCCATGTAGTGTCCCTGGATGCGCCCGTGAGCGTCACGAAGCAGAATCTCCACCCCCTTCTCTCCACGCAGATACTTTTCATAGGATTTCTCGATGCCTTGCTTGCCTATATAGTCTCCGCGAATATAATAGTCATCGTTCTCAATGTCTTTCTTGGACACTTCGCCGATGTCTCCCAGCAAATGGCCGGCAGAGTTATAGGTATATTGACGGATAGTACGCCGCTGAATATAGAAACCTGGAAATTTGAACAGCTTCTCCTGAAACACACCGCACTCTTCGGCAGAAAGCTGCGTCATGAACACCTGATGGGTGTATTTGGAATAACCGGGGTTCATCCAGCGGTTCTTGACGTCCTTCATCCGTTTGTCAAACTGCTCACGGGTAATGTTCAAGGCACTGCAAAGGTCGAGTGTATCCAGCTGCGTCACCTCCCGAGGCACAAACGTAATATCATAGGCAGGCTGGTTAAACACGAGCAACTTACCGTTACGGTCGTAGATAGCCCCCCGTGATGGATATTGTATCTTGTTCAGAAAAGCGTTGCTGTCCGCGTTCTTCTTGTAGTCATCAGTCATGATTTGCAGGTCGAACAGCCGGAACACGTAAATAAGAACGATGACAATAGCCGCCGCTCCAATTACATATTTCCGCTTTTCCAGTGTATAGTCTTTCATCAATTCCTAATCCTTAATCCCTTTATCCTTTCTTTCTTATTCCCTCAACAGCCATAATGCAGGTCACAGTAAGCAGGGTACTTGCCGCAATTCTCAACAACAGCGTACCAATATGGGCAAAAGAGAAGAATTCGAGGGTAAGCAACAAGCCGTGATGTATCAGCACACTCACAACCAGATATTTCAGGAAAGGAAGAATCCCCATTGTACGGATGGCCGGAACCAGTGTATCCAGCGTGTCACGAGGCACGAACAGCCGCAGGAAAGTGGGGCGCAAGAAAGCCAGCAACACCGTAGCGGCAGCGTTCATCCCCGGTGTGTCGGAAAAGACGTCGACAGCCAGCCCTAAAAAGAATGCCCACAACATCAACGCATTGCGGGGAGTGTCCGACTCAAACTTCAGTATCAAGTAGATATACAGAAATGGAGTGGCATATCCTGCAATATGCACATTGTTCAATATCAGCACCTGCAACAGTACCAAGCCTATGAACCATCCTATTTTATGCAGATAATTAATTAACAACGCTAATGAGTTATAAGTTACGAGTTACAAGTTATTGAGTGTATAAGTTATAAGATATAAAGATGATTAATCCCTAATCCTTAACCCCTAATCCCTAATTTCTTAGTCACTTCTCGTCTGCCCTCGACTCCAATGCCTTTTGTTCATCCTGCCCGTTGCGGGAAATGACGCGCACATTGCTCACCTTTCCAAAGTCCGTAGCCAGCTTTATCTTCAACAGATACGAAAGCCCGTCGTGCGAGTCAGACATGTCATCCACCGTCCCCACCATGACACCTTCTGGAAACACGGTGGAATAGCCGCTGGTCACTACTGTATCTCCCAGATTGAATTCGGCATGCCGGGGCAAATCCTTCAGATAGGCAAAACGGGAATTACCTCCCTCCCACTTCAAATAACCGAAATAATCACTGCCCACAATCTTACAGCTGATGCTTGACTTGCTGTTCAGCAACGGAATGACCAACGAGTAATGGGGAGAGGTCTTATACACAATACCCACCACGCCATTGGCATCTACAACTCCCATCTCAGGACGGATACCTTCTGTTGTTCCACGGTCTAAAGTGATATAATTGTCAGCCTTGTTCAAGCTGTTCTTTATGACATTCGCCTTGAATATCTGATACTCCGTAGGAGCAAGCCGTTCCATGCTGTACAACCTGGCGGAGTCCAATCCTTTCTCCTTCAAGACATTTTCCAGAAACGAAAGCCGCTGCTCCAGCCACATGTTGCGGTCGAGCAGGTCTTCGTTGGCCGTCTTCAAGTGGAAATAGGAAGTGATGCCACCCGATATTTCATAAACCTTCCCCGCCACGCCATTGGCAGAGGTGAAATACACACTCTGCTGGTAATGATTAAAGCGAAATAATAAAATAAAACTGGCAACCTCTAACAGAAGAAAGAGGAACCAGTAATTATATTTAATGAGAAAGTTTAATAAATTTCGCATTACCGCATCAAGAATGAGAAGCGGTCAACGTTCTTCAATGCCACGCCCGTACCTTTGGCAACGGCATGCAAGGGGTCTTCCGCAATGTGGAACGGTATGTTTATTTTATCAGTCAGACGCTTATCCAGTCCACGAAGCAATGCACCGCCACCGGCAAGATAGATACCGTTGTGAACGATGTCGGCATACAATTCGGGAGGCGTATTTTCCAATGCGCTCAAGATGGCTGTCTCAATCTTAGAGATAGACTTCTCCAAGCAATGCGCCACTTCCTGATAGCATACCGGCACTTCCATGGGCAATGCCGTGATGCGGTTCGGACCATGAACGATATAGTCTTCAGGAGCATCCTCACCGAGTTCCGTCAAGGCAGCACCCACATTAATCTTAATACGCTCAGCCATACGCTCGCTGACCTTCACGTTGTGCTGGCGGCTCATGTATTCCTGAATATCGGCAGTCAAGTCGTCACCGGCAATGCGGATGGAGTTGTTACTTACGATACCTCCCAAAGAGATAACGGCAATTTCCGTAGAACCACCACCTATGTCAACAATCATGTTGCCTTCGGGAGCCTCTACATCGATACCGATACCGATGGCAGCAGCCATCGGCTCGAAAATCAAATAAACGTCGCGCCCGCCGGCATGCTCGGCAGAGTCGCGCACGGCACGCAGCTCCACTTCGGTACTGCCCGAAGGAACACCAATCACCATGCGGAGTGACGGAGAGAAAAGACGGTTACGGTTGTTCACCATCTTGATAAGTCCACGTATCATCTGCTCGCAGGCATAGAAGTCGGCAATCACACCATCGCGCAACGGACGGATGGTACGTATGTTTTCGTGGGTCTTTTCGTGCATCATCTTTGCCTTGTCACCCACGGCAATCATCTTATCGGTACGACGGTCCAAAGCCACCACCGAAGGCTCATCCACCACAATCTTGCCATTCGTGGTGATGATGGTATTGGCTGTGCCAAGGTCCATCGCTATTTCTTGTGTAAAGGAGAATAATCCCATTAATATTTACGATTTAACTATTTACGATTTACGATTGATATTCCTCTTGTTTACAATTTGAGATTCAGACTTACGATGTAACTTCAATCGTAAATCGTAAATCGTCAAATCGTAAATCCGAATTAGTGTTTAAAGTGACGGAATCCCGTAGTCACCATGGCGATGCCATGCTCGTTGCAATATTCAAACGAGAGTTCATCCTTGATGCTTCCACCCGGCTGGATGACGGCTGTTACGCCTTCATTGCCGGCAATTTCCACGCAGTCGGGGAAAGGGAAGAATGCGTCACTTGCCATTACAGCGCCATTCAAGTCGAAACCGAAGTTTTTGGCTTTCTCGATAGCCTGCTTCAAAGCATCCACACGGCTGGTCTGACCTACACCACTTGCCAACAACTGCTTTCCTTTTGCCAGCACAATGGCATTCGACTTACTGTTCTTCACAATCTTGTTTGCAAAGAGCATATCCTCAATTTCCTGTGCAGTGGGAGCCTTCGTAGTTACAGTCTTCAATTCTTCAGGAGTTTCCACCTTAAGGTCGCGGTCCTGAACCAATACGCCATTCAGCAAAGAACGGAACTGCTTCTTAGGCAGAGCTGCCGGCTTGCGGACCAGGATAATACGGTTCTTCTTCTGACCGAGGATTTCCAACGCATCCACATCATAATCGGGAGCGATAATCACCTCAAAGAAAATTTTATTGATTTCTTCGGCAGCAGCCTTGTCAATCACGGCATTAGTGATGAGCACACCACCAAAAGCGGATACCGGGTCACCGGCAAGCGCATCGTTCCATGCTTCGAGCACAGTGGGACGTGAAGCCAGTCCACAAGCATTATTATGCTTCAGGATAGCGAAAGTCGTATCCTTGAATTCGTCAATCAAGTCAACGGCAGCATTGATGTCGAGCAGGTTGTTATAAGAGATTTCCTTACCGTGAATCTGGTCGAACATAGCATCCAGATTGCCATAGAAATAACCTTTCTGATGCGGATTCTCGCCATAGCGTAAAGTCTTCTGGCTGTTGGCAGAGCAACGGAAAGCGGAACCTTCCTCGCCATCGAAATAGTTGAAGATGGCAGAATCATAGTGTGAAGACACTCCGAAAGCCTCTTTGGCAAACCAACGGCGTTCTTCGATGGTAGTAGTGGCTCCGTGTTCCATCAGCATGTCGCGGAACGGCTGATATTGTGCTTGCGAAGCGATGATAACCACGTCGTTATAGTTCTTGGCTGCGGCACGAATTAGGGAGATACCGCCTATGTCAATCTTTTCGATGATGGCAGGTTCTTCGGCACCACTGGCAACGGTAGCCTCAAACGGATAGAGGTCAACAATGACGAGGTCTATTTCGGGGATTTCATATTTTTCAATCTGTTGCATGTCTTGCTCCAATCCGCGGCGGCAAAGAATACCTCCAAAAACCTTCGGATGCAAAGTCTTCACGCGTCCGCCCAGGATGGAAGGGTATGTAGTGAGGTCTTCCACTGCCTTGCAGGGATAACCCAGGGATTCTATAAACTGACGGGTTCCACCGGTTGAGAGGAACTCTACACCTTCTTCATGCAGTTTGGTAATGATTTCGTCCAAACCTTCCTTATGGTAAACAGATACCAGAGCTGTTTTGATTCTTTTTGTTTCAGACATGGATTTGCGTATTAAAGTATGCGTATATTAGTATTTGATGCGCAAAGTTACAAATTTTGTTTATTCATACATACATTCATACACAATAAATTAGGTATAATTAAAAAAGGCGGCATCTGTTTCCAGTCTGCCGCCTTTTTTTAAGGGCTATTTTGTTGGTTTACCAAATAGATACACGTTTTTCTACCGGCAAGAACATCGGGTCTTTTTCTGTCACGTTGAATGCCTCATACCAAGCACCGATTTGCGGCAATGCACCGTTTACGCGCCATTCGCCCAATGAGTGCACATCACTCTTCGTGCGGTTCAGCACTTCTTCGGGACGGATATCATTGGCCCATACACCTGCGTATGCCAGGAAGAAACGTTGTTCGGGAGTAAGACCATCCAGCACCGGCAGCGGATTGGCAGCCGTAGCTTTCTTGAATGCCTGATAAGAAACCTGCAGACCACCGTGGTCGGCAATATTCTCACCCAATGTCATGCGTCCGTTGGCATATACGCCCGGAGCAACCTCGATGCTATCGAAGAAGTTCACCATCACCTGAGCACGCTCGTCAAAGTTCTTGGCATCTTCAGCAGTCCACCAGTCTTTCAGGTTACCGTCCTTGTCGTACTGGCGACCCTGGTCGTCGAATCCGTGAGTCATCTCATGACCGATTACCACACCGATGGCACCATAGTTGAAGGCATCATCCGCATTCATATCGAAGAAAGGATATTGCAGGATACCGGCGGGGAAACAGATTTCGTTGGTGGTCGGGTTATAGTAAGCGTTGACGGTCTGCGGAGTCATCAGCCATTCGTCCTTATCCACCGGCTTGCCGGCCTTGGCTATCATTTCGGCATGGCTCCACTCGTTGGCACGTTCCATGTTTGCCCAGTAAGAGTCGTTTTTGATTTCCAGTGTGGAGTAGTCTTTCCAAGTGTCGGGATAACCAATCTTCACATGGAAGGTAGCCAGTTTCTCCAGAGCTTTCACCTTAGTGGAATCACCCATCCAGGCAAGATTCTGGATACGTTCGCCCAGACTTTCCTGCAAGTTCTTCACCAAAGTCACCATACGCTCCTTGGCAGCAGCAGGGAAATATTTCTCCACGTACATCTGACCTACAGCTTCGCCCAGCGCGCCGCTTACAGTGCTTACCGCTCTCTTCCAGCGAGGCTGCATTTCTTGTGTACCGCTCATGGTGCGGCTGTAGAAGTCGAAGTTCTGTTCTGCCATAGCATCGTTCAACAAGCTTGCGGCAGAATCAATCAATTTCCATTGCAGATAAAGGCTCTGCTGTTCAATGGGCAGCGTATCCAGAATATCGGCAGCAGCTTTCAGTGAAGCGGGCTGGCCTACGATGATTTCCTTCACATCCTTCAAGCCCATGGCAGACAAATAAGCATCCCAATCGAAAGTAGGATAATTCTTCTTCAACTCTTCCATGCTCATCTTGTTATAATTGGCATGCGGGTCACGCAACTCCGTACGAGAGCGGAAAGCCTTGGCAAGACGTGTTTCCACATCCATCACCACCTCCATACCTTTCTTGGCAGTAGCCTCGTCGAAACCAGCCAACTGATACATCTTCTGTACATGTGTACGGAAAGCATCACGAATTTTGGCGGTAGCCTCATCATTCTCCAGATAGTATTCACGTTCGCCCATGCTCAGCCCGGTCTGATAGGTCTGTACAGCATTCATGCTACTGTTCATTTCGTCAGCGCCAACATACAGCACGTTGTAGGCGATGATGCCTTTCTTCTGCATATCGCCCAGCAAGGCATAAAGCTCTTTCTTGTCCTTCAAAGCAGCCAGCTGGTCGAGTTCAGCCTTGATGGGAGCTACACCATCTTTGTTCAGCTTCACGCTGTCCATTACGATTTTGTACAAGTCACCGATTTTTTGTGCCACGCTGCCGGCTTCGTGCTGGGTGGCGGCAAGTTCTTCAATCAGTCCTTGAATCTGCTTGCGGTTGTTTTCTGCAAGGATAGTAAAAGAACCGTACTGTGAGTATTCAGCAGGAATCGGATTGTTCTTCATCCAACCGCCACATGCGTATTGGTAAAAGTCAGTTCCGGGTAGAGCCGTTGTGTCAAGATTGGCGAGCTGGATGCCTGCTGTAAGTTCAGCCTGCTGCTTGCCGGTGTTGCAGGAAGCCGTCATCAGACAGAATGCTGCAATGGGTAACAAATGATTTGCTTTCATAAACATATAAAATATAATAGTTAGTGATTCTCCAACTCTACAGTAGCCGCGTCCCACTCTTCCATCACGCGGTCAAGCTGCTCTTTCAGTTTTTGGTGCTGCTCATAAAGCGACATGTCCGAAGCACCTTCCGGTGTGGCCATCCTGGCCTCAAGAATGGCAATGGCAGCCTCCGTCTG
Organism: Bacteroides sp. AF25-38AC; assembly: GCF_003602995.1. Lineage (NCBI taxonomy): Bacteria > Pseudomonadati > Bacteroidota > Bacteroidia > Bacteroidales > Bacteroidaceae > Bacteroides > Bacteroides sp. AF25-38AC. The sequence continues at coordinate 284,954 of NZ_QTMD01000002.1, forward strand.
CTCTATCTCCGCTTCACAATCGGCAACGCGACGTTCCAGTTTCTTGAGCTTCTTATTAAGCTCCTTCTGCTCCTCATAAGAGAGTTTGGCTGCCGAGGGTTGAACCGGTTCTGCACCAACATTTCCCGATGCCGCCTTACCGGCAGTGGGCGAAGCGGAAAGTGAAGGGGATTTCTGTAACTCATTCAGGCTCTCTATCTGCTTCTTTTGCAGGAAATCATAAATTCCTCCCAGATGTTCCTTCACCAGTCCGCCACCAAACTCGTACACTTTAGTCGCAAGTCCGTCCAGAAAATCACGGTCATGGCTGACTATTATCACCGTTCCGTCAAAATCGCGGATAGCCTCCTTCAACACATCTTTGGAACGCATGTCAAGATGATTCGTAGGTTCGTCGAGAATCAGGAAATTCACCGGCTCCAACAGCAGTTTTATCATGGCAAGCCGGGTACGCTCTCCACCGCTGAGCACCTTCACCTTTTTATCCGAAGCCTCACCGCCGAACATGAAAGCACCTAGAATATCACGGATTTTGAGGCGGATATCCCCTACGGCCACGCGGTCAATCGTATCGAATACAGTCAGGCTCTCATCCAAAAGCTGTGCCTGGTTCTGGGCAAAATATCCAATCTGCACATTATGTCCCAGTGTAAGCTTACCGGTATAATCCGTAATCTCACCCATAATACACTTTACAAGCGTAGACTTACCTTCGCCGTTCTTACCGACAAAAGCAACCTTCTCTCCTCGGTTGATAGTCAAATTCACATCGTGGAAAACAACGTGCCCACCGTAGGATTTCTCCATATCCTCGCAGATAACGGGATAATTACCGCTACGGCTACTGCAAACAAACTTCAGGCGCAAAGAGGAGTTGTCTTCCTCATCCACTTCGATGCGCTCTATCTTTTCGAGCTGCTTGATGCGGCTCTGCACTTGCACAGCCTTGGTAGCTTTGTACCGGAAACGTTCGATGAAATCTTCCGTATCTTGTATCTGCTTCTGCTGATTCTCGTAAGCACGTAGTTGCTGCTCCCGGCGCTCCTTGCGAAGCACCACGAACTCATCGTATTTCACTTTATAGTCGTAAATGCGTCCACAAGTTATTTCGATGGTACGCGTAGTGACATTGTTCAAAAAGGCGCGGTCGTGGCTGACAAGCACCACCGCATTGGCACGGGTGGAAAGGAAGTTCTCCAACCACTGGATACTCTCGATGTCAAGGTGGTTGGTAGGCTCGTCGAGCAGCAACACATCCGGACGGCGAAGCAACAGCTTGGCAAGCTCTATACGCATACGCCAACCACCGGAAAACTCGCTTGTAGAGCGGTCAAAGTCCTCGCGGCTGAAGCCCAGCCCTTGGAGCGTGCGCTCTATTTCGGCACGGTAGTTGGTGCCGCCCATCATCAGAAAACGTTCGTTTTCGTGAGTGAAGCGGTCAATCAGTTTCTGGTAATCCTCGCTGTCGTAATCGGTACGTTCGGCAAGTTGCCGATTCATGCGTTCGATGCCCGCCTGCATCTCAAAAATATGCTCGAAGGCAAGTTCAGCCTCCTGCATTACGGTGCGCTTGTCACTGAGTATCATCACTTGGGGCAAATACCCGATAGTACATTCGCGAGGAACGGCAACAATGCCGGCAGTGGGCTGCTGAATGCCAGCCAATATCTTGAGCATGGTGGACTTACCGGCACCATTCTTGCCGACAAGAGCTATACGGTCTTTCTTATTGATAACATAAGAGACGTCTTCGAACAGAGGAGTGGCATTAAATTCTACCTTCAGTCCTTCTACAGATATCATAGTGTCAATGAATTTATCGTTCAAGACTGCAAAGGTAGCGATTTTCAACGTTATACAATATCATACGCTCACATAATTACATCAAATATCCAAGAAAGAGAACACTACTCCCGCATTTCCTGCGGAAGGACAATTGCAAAGCGGCTCCCCTTGCCAAGAGTTGAAGCCACTTCTATTTTTCCATGAAACCTTTCAACGATAGTCCTGCAAATGGCCAATCCCAATCCCGTGCCCTGCACAAAAGCATCTCCCTTATAGAAACGTTCAAAAATGTGCGCCAGAACTTCTTCCGACATGCCAGTTCCCGTATCTTCCACAAAGACTTCCAATGTAGCAAAGTCCTTCAGCCTATACCCTATGGTTATGCGTCCTTCAGCAGTGAACTTCACCGCATTATTGATAAGATTGTTGACAACTTGCCCCAAACGCGTAGGATCTGTATAGATAACTGCCGCCCGGTCCGGAAGGTCTAGCAGTAACTCCACTCCTTTCCGAAGATTCATCTTCTGCGCACTGTAAATGCTTTCCAATATGCCATTTAAAGAAACCTTCTCAAAATGGAATTCCATCGTGTTCGATTCTATCTTGGACAAATCCAGAATATCTGAAATCAACACCATTAACAACTGGCTGTTCTTTTCAATCAAAGACGTAAATTCCATAATCTCCTGCCGCGACAAGTCGGCATCCCCACAAGCCAGTAGTGTAGAGAAGCCCACAATGGCATTTAGTGGCGTACGTATCTCGTGGCTCATATTAGCAAGAAATACGCTCTTCAACTCATCGCTACGTTGCGCTTTCTGCAAAGCCTCGTTCAATTTATTCTCCGTATCCTTGTATTTCTGCGTACTCATGCAAATACCGATGATACGGAACGGCAAATCCGTCAATTGCCCCACATAGGTAGATTGCGCCTCAAACCACTCCCACTTGCCGTCTCCCCTCCGTAGACGGTATTCCACTGGGCGTTCGTACAAATTACCATGCAACTGTAAAGCCAAAGCATCAAACACTCCCTTCCGGTCGTCCGGATGAATCAGAAATGCGAATTCCTCAGGCGTCAGCGTATAGTCACGCGTAGGAATCCCCAAATATTCAAAATAACGCGGTTCTATAATCATCAGATTATGTTCCATGTCGAAAGACCATTGAAATATCTGGGTGCGGCTCAGCGCAATATTCAGCAAATGCTTCTGTGTCCGTTCTTCCAACACATTCCTGAAATAGAGTACAATCCTCACCAATTGTCCATCTTCATGAATTCCCACCATAGCACCTTGTATCAGAAAACTGATACCACTCTTCAATTCACGTATAAAGCAATTGATATCTAAGGGAATAATCCGCACATCCCTCTCCCGAAGTTGCAGCAAAAGGTCTTCTAACACATTCTTTTTATCACATACCACTTCCAATAAGTCAGTGATACGCCGCCCTATCACATACTCATTCAAATGGAGTTCATTCATCACCTGCTGATTCAGACGCCAGATACAATCTTCCAAATCAATCATAATAATGCTGACGGGCCATGAGTTGAACAACTGCTCGGAGATGGCATTTATTATACGTACTTCTTGAGGAACATTCGGATTCATCAGAATTGTTTTATCATACAAGGAGCAAAGTTCGGGCTAAAATGCTTATGCCACAAACAAACCCTTATAAATCAATATTCCGTTTTAGCATGTATATATTCTATTATTCACAACTTTACCTTATTTAACAGAGACAAATTGAGCGTAATATTGATTTTAACTGTTATCTCTGTCATTTATACATTATTATCCCCCATTTTTGTGTCTTAAAATCTCCAACATGAATATATCCGAATTCAATATAAATGCCGAGTTCATTGCCTGCAATCATATCACAACCAATGAACTGAATCCGCTAGTGGAAAAGCCATACCACACCAAGACCAGTATCTTCGCTCTATGCACCAAAGGAGTTCTGAAAACCATCATAAACCATACTCAATTCAGGGTTGAAGCTAACACCCTCCTAGTTATTCCTCCCGAGACCTTCGTACAATTGCTACACACGTCAGACGATGCTGAAATATATGTCGTCATATTTTCCCAACAACTTATCCAGAGTTCAGGGGCCGGCAAGGTCATGATGGATAAGTTTCACATTATAGGCAAACACTATATTTTTCCTCTATCGAAAACGGACTTCCAGCTTTATGCCGAGTTCATGACCTATTTGTCACACCTCTACCAAAGAACAGAAAGCCCCTCAAGTCTAGTTTCATTGCAAACTCTACTGACCTATCTGTTACAAGGTATATCCGAACTCTGTCCGGAACGCCCTAGAATAAAAGAGACTCCGGGCAGCAGGCATTTCAACCAATACCGCATTTTTATCCGATTGGTACACACAGACTATGTCCGGGAGCATCAAGTGTCCTATTATGCATTGAAAATGAATATGAGACCGGCAGCTCTTTGCCGCCTTGTCAAAAAGGAATCAGGACATACAGCCATGGAAATCATCAACAATACTATCATCATGGATGCCAAAGCACAACTTTGTACCGCCAACACTCCGATAAAGGATATAGCCGTGAGTCTAGGTTTTAATAATGCGGCCTTCTTCAACAAATTCTTTAAACGTCATACGGGAATACCTCCTCAGAAGTTCCGCACATCCTCAAAACAATAAAATCCACTCAAAACACAAAATGCGGATATTCTGCCATGAGAATACCCGCATTCCTCAATAAGAGAAGTCTGCCATCAACCTACCTTCTTAGCAATAAAAAACACATAACCGTAGAATTCCTTATATTTGCCGTATAGTTCATCCTCAATCATTTGGAGTGAGCTGAACTCTTCGGCAATTTTATTACCGGCATATTTCTTACGGAAAATCTCCTGAGCCGCAACCTTTGAAGCAAAGTAATGCTCTGTCCAGCAATTCTCCGGCAGAATGAATGTAGCAACGGGGAGATAACCCGCCTTGTACAACTTGGCTACCTGATTGGGAAGTGTATCCATTTCAGAATAGGCGTCCATCCAGAAGTCATTGATTTCCGCAGGACGTTCGTCCGTAAACCATGAACTCTCGGATACGGCAATATACCCTCCCGGTTTCAGATATTTACGCCACTCCTTCAAGCCACGTTCAAAGCCGATGTTATAGATAGCACCTTCACACCAAATCATATCCAGCTCCTCCTCACCGAAAGGGAGGGCATCCATTGAACCGACAATTCCTTTTACTCTGTCCTGCAAGCCCAACTGCCTTGCATTACGGTTGAAGATGTCAATAAAGCCGGGGAAAAGGTCAATTCCGGTAATCTGTCCCGGAACATGGCCAGCCAATACCATTGTCTGACCACCTGTTCCACAACCGATATCGGCAATAAGGGATTCATCGGTAAGACCGTCTACAAAGCTCAATGCCTTCAACGTCACTTCAGGACTGCCAGGGCCTTGCCGTTCCATATTGGAGAAAAAGTCACAGATTAAATTAAATTCGAAATCGTGGATAGTTTTATTTTCGTTACTCATTTTCTTACTATATTTTGCATATACGGAAAGTATCACAACACCTTCAGCATAATATGCGGATTAAACTTGAATTATAACAATAGAAAAACACTCTCGAAAGAAGTTATCCGAAAGTAAACGAAAGGGACAATCTGTGCATGGAACACAGATTGTTTACAAAACCAAATCCGATTTAAATGTCTTTGTCATACTGCAAAGATAAGCAATATTTTATTTAATCAAAAAATTTACGGTTAATAAAGATTTTCCCTTGCACCGGGCACATGCTGAAGAACGGCACCTACCACCTGGCAAGTATCCAGTTCCTTACAGTCACCGCAGGTATTGAAACCTTTTTCGTACACACATTTACGGATAGCACAGTAATTGCTGCAATAGGCAAACTTCACCCCATCTGCACGGCACCCCATACAATGGATGGTTTCTGCCGTAATTTCCGGCGTATTGTTCAGCACACTCCACTCTTTGGCGGTTTTCTCTCTCAGCTCATCGTCATTATTGACAGTGGCTATACGGGCGGTGCAATTTTCGCAATCCAGTCCGCAACATGCAATTAATTGTTTCATCACTTGGTTATAACGATTTATGTTTGTCTCTTGTGATAATCATCAACTTGTCTGCTCCTTCTTTTTCAGTTCAAAGACAAACAGTCATCTTGCAAAGATATGGAAAATAAAATAGAGCTCCCTCCAAATGCCTGATTAATAACATTTCATTTTTCCAGGGATAATAAGACAAAATGCCCCCGAATCCACGCTTGAATCGGAGGCATTCACAAACAAAACAAACAAAATCTATCAGACGAACTTCACAGTTGGTCTCATAGCGAAAATTTAAGCCTTCTTGTCGAGGAGAGGATTAAATTTTCCGAGGGTAGACCGCAAATCACGTCTGCCCGATTCATTATTACAAGATTTATCTCAAACCCAGCGCCTGCCTCACGGTGTCGTAGGCCGCATCTTTCAGCAGTACGGTTTTGTCTTTATCCAGCAAGTAAAGCGAGGGCATGGCCTTGAGGTCATACAAAGCACAGTCTTTCACCTGTTGCCGGTCGTTGCCTATTAGCCAGCTACGGGGCATGTCTGTCAGGGCTTTCCTCCACACTTCATCATTGCCCTCGGTGTAGACGGCAAGTACGGTCAGGGTGCCTGTATCCACAGCATCAGCCAATGCCCGGTCTGCCATCATCGCTTTCAGCACTTCGTGGCAACTGGGGCATTCGGGGTCGTAGAATACCAGCAACAGCTTGTCTCCCTGTACCGTGGTTGTCCGCAGCGTGCGACATTCTTCGTCCGGCAGGTAGTAGGTGAAGTCCGTAGCTGCCTTGCCCACGTTATTACGGCTTATCAGCTCCAACTTGAATTTCAAAGAACTTTTCCTTGCCTCGTCCAGCGCGGTACTTTGCAGCATACGGCGCAGGTAGGCAGCATAGAGCGTTTCGTTGTAGTACGGCGAATTGGGATTATAGAGATAATCATCCATCAGCCGCATGAACACCTGCCTTGCATGCTCCTGACTCTCCATGCCGGTGCAGAGGTTGCCGATGCCTCCCTTAATCTCCTCCTGCGTGGCTTCTGAAGCCGACAACAGGGATAGCTGATTGACCAAGCCTTGCTCCGTCACCGCCCGGTTATTCACCAAGGCGGTGTCGGAGAAGTTATAGCTGTCCCAGTAGTGCGTCAGCAAGAAAGTCTTGCGCTCGGTGGGGGAGGTGAGGACGGAGGGGATTTCGGGAAAAGGGAATTGCTGATCTCTCAATTCAGCTTTCCCTTTGACATTCTCTGTACATTCATCCATCTTCCCGGCTTTCTGTTTATCACCGGCAATGCAAGAATGAAGCAAACCGACAATAAACAGAAACAAACCGATACAGCTGAGGATACGTCTCATTCCCTATTAATTTCCTCCCAGATTATTGGTAGCATCGCGTACGCAACGCACCTTACCACTTCCCCAGCCCGTAGTCAATTGAAGAGTACCACTTGTATAGGCGAAAGCTTCCTTTCTATTCGTTGTAGATCCTACACCTTGCCCTATATCAGTATTCCTACCGCTAAAAGTTGTATTTGTCAAATAAGTAAATCCGGTCATCAAATCAGGATAGGTTGTGTACATCAACATTAATTCACGCTGATTAGGAGCACGGTATCCAATAGGACAGGGGCGATCAACTCTTTCATATTTTGCCACACGTTCTGCTCCAATTGATCCCTCTTCAGGATATACTCCATAACTAATATCACCCTCATCCGCAAGAATTGCCAACGTCAAAGGTGGACGATTGTTACCAGAAATATCTCTTTCCGTATTTGTCGGCAATACTTCAGTACCTACAGACGGTCTGATTGTGTTATCAATCATAGGATTTATATCAATAGTTTTCTCCTTATAAGTTACACCTCCAATAATATGTGTGCTACTTCCTTTCGTTACATAATCCTCTGGAACTGCATCAATATCCTTCAAACTTAACCCCAGATTTCTTATACAACGATAAGAGAAATTCTTAATACCAGTAAAGTGTTCACCAGGTGCTGTCTGTGAATAAGACGCAGATCCTCTCGATGCACTTTCCTCTGCCCATATAACCCATGGATCACTAGGTTTATTTGTAGGCTTATCTGTTGTACCAGGATGATAACTACTACTTGCCACATGTACACGTGTTTCTCCATTTTCAATTGGTATTTCCACTCCGGAAGCATCAATATCATTCATATAAAGTTTCGCTTTAGGAATAGCAGTTTCCCCAATCCACAAATCTGTCAATTGATCTACAGAAGCAAGATACCAACGGATTTCATCTGCATCTATAACGTCATCCCCATCCAAATCACGGTTACGCAACAAGCAGGCATACCAAATACTCTCATAGCCAGAGTTTAATTGATGATCTACATCCGTAACAACTCCTAAGACATCCGTCCAATGTAATTGGTTTACTGTTTGTCTCGCATTAATAAGGTTCAACATATTGAGGCGTCCATTCTCCATTCCATTTGGATTTTGTCCACTAAAACGACTATTAAAGTCTTCATCGGAAACACCGTCCGGTACTATCGGCAAGAATTTCGTTTCCATCATAGCCTCTGTTCCCCATGCCGTTTTCAAGTCAGCATGTTTCGGATTGTAGAAAGTATAAACCGGATTTTGTGCGATGGAATAAACACTACGTGCTACGGAACTTTCTCCATCTTCACTGTATTTTGAGCCTTCTACACAAAAATTTAGCATACGATTTTCTCCATTCACTGTTTCTTTCCATAATTCCAAATTAACACCCTCTATACCATCACCAGAACCGGGAAGTCCTACTGATGCTGCCTGACGATAATAAATCATTCGTGGGTCATATACATAAATATATTCATCTACATAAGCAGTAATCGTTACAACATCTTCGTATTCAAATGTTTCCGAATTCCATCTCCGCTCAAAAATATCACTATTGCCATTGTTAGCCTCCACATGCAAAAAATTCAATAACTGATTAATGTCATACAACCGCACATGTCCATAAAATTGTGTTTCTATATACTCCCCACCTGCAATAGGGGCTGCTTCTGAATTATTTTTACCACCACCGTCATACGCTTGTTCGCCAGGATATTTTGCCATGACATTTGTCGGCACATAGTTTCCATTAGCCAAACGACATTCCTTATTAACCAGAAACTTTACCCACTTATAATCATTCAAAGACAAATCTGTTTGAGGAAGCCCGTATCCATCATAGGGAAGTTTCGTATCAAACACCTTCATCCCTCGTTGAAAAGGAGTGGTTACCGACCAGGAAAGTCCTTTTTGAATATCTTCTTTTCTTAACGTCAGCAATAATCTTCCATAGTGGGAATCCATCGTCTTAACAGTTCCTTGCGCAACGATGACATCGCCTTCCGCACCTGGATTGACTTCCTTACTATCCTCAACTTCTACAATGATTTGGTCTACACTTTGTACTTTCACATTATAAGTATAATGAGTATTACGTTCCGTATCATAATTGTTGACGAGTTCCAAGTCATTCAACCAGTCGGCTGTATTACTATTTCCTGTATTACCTAAATGAATTGTGTAAGTTGTCTTTGCGTACACTTCACTCCCATCATCATCCTTATAGGTAATAGTACCCTCCAATTCTACATACGTTGATTTAGCATTGGCATATACATATTCTCCATTTTCATATTTTTGCCCTTCTACAGTTCCGGTTATTAGCTTTTTCTCCTGTTTCTCACGCAAAGCATAATAAGTACCCTCCTCAAGTAGGCTCTCTGTACTTATTTTTTGTTTAGGATTTTGTCTATTCTCACAAATATAAAACTCAAAAATAGACTTCCCATCCTTTTCAGTAAAGTCACTCAGCCGATTACTCGGAGCATAGCCCGCTCCATCATAATCCCATGTATTATCTCCACTATTTTGTTTCTCGCGCGAAAACAAATAAGTACCACCCGGAATATTAATAACTCTATAGGCTTCAGGTTCAAAAGTCACTCCCACAGCAGGTATAATATTGAAAGTTATACGCGCATCTACATGGTTTAATGCCATTGTGTAATCTTCCCTTATTGCTCCCTGGTGGTCCCCAGACTTATATACTGTTACAATTTCACTCTTTTCTTTGGTTATCGCCTGTCCAGTCATCAAGAAATAGACACGCTCAACACTCAAATTATCACTCAACTTGGAATAAAGTGCTTTTAGGGCTGCTATTGTCTTTACATTCTTCAATTCATCATCAGATAAGGTTCCTACCCCGCTCTGCGGATTACCTACCACATAAATTCTCCTCAATCCTGTAGTCATAGAGAACTCTACAGATTGCGGTTTCCCTACTTCAATAGGATTTCCCAAACCATCTTCAGTATCATAAAATGCAGAATTGTCCACAGACCATTCGTCATCCGAAGCATCTGCATTCTCCGCTCCATCAGATTGCTTACTCGGCTTGAAAGCTATCACAAACAATTTATTAACTGTGCGTTCTGTTTCGTCAGACTGTGCCAAACGGGTTTGAACTTCCATTTGATCTGCCACTTTTATTTTCAGCGAAAGTGCCACAGGAATGTCAGGCACTACCTCATATTTATCTCCACCCTTCACAAGTTCATCATCCGTACACGACACAGCCAGTGCGGAAACAATCATTGCGATAAAAAGATTATATATATATTGTAATTTTCTGTTCATAACAAATTTCTCCTATCCATTATTCAAATGGCACATCTATTTCTTCCTTTGTCCAACCACTGATGGTCCACTGTAACTCAGTATCTTTCGGAGTTGAATTCAAGGTGACGATTATATTCAGACACTCTCCGGCACTAAGGTGGGTTAAAGTTTCATTGTTCTTTTGCAGCTTCAACGATTGTGGTCCCACATATTCCCAGTTAGTAACCAACTCATATCCCGTACCAATATGTCCCGGATAGAGATAGCTGATAATTTCTTCAGATTCTTTTAGGGAAGAAGCTATTGTTATACTTTCTTTTAATAGTAAATCTGTATAAGAAATTTGAGTTGGCAGGTTGTTTTCTTTAACGAAAAGATAACCCTTATTAGGTTTCACATTCGGCATTTTAATATTAGTAAGCTCTTGCTCCTTATCGGTATTATTAATAAACTTCAAGCATACCTTTGCCACCGGAAATTGTAACTGCAAGGCCACATTTTGAGATTTTTCAGCTTCTAAACGAACATTTTTCCTCATTACAGTTTGTGGCAATGGTTTTTTATCTGTTGGAGGATTTTGAAAATCAAAACCATTTTCTCCCAGTATCACATTCTCCAATAGAGAAACGTTATCAATAGTAGTTTTACTATTCAAAATTTCTGTTACCTCCTCAGTTAGTGTAAGAGAACCTTCATTCACAATGGCATAAAAATCAAATTCAGTACCATTATTCTTGTCTACAACAAGGTCATTGTAAGTGATTGTTTGCGAAGTTACCTCGGGAGCGATGTCATATCTTTCATTCAATATCACTTCAGAGTCACTGCTTCTTACCATAATCACATGCAAAGTCCGCATCTGCTCATTATCCAATAGGCTGCTTCCGTTTGTATCATCCGTCACCGCCCTCGTCGTAAACGTCATCGTCACCGTTGCTTTCTCGGTGGCGGCGGGGGCATCATCGGTGATGCACGAGGCGGGCAGTAGGCAGAGGATTGCCATCAAGGTTGCCGCCAGACTGTATTTCTTCAGTATTTTTTTCATATATCGTTCCTCCTTGTTTTTATTGCCAGTCGGGTGTTACGTCTTCCACATACCATGAGGGGACCTTGATGGTGACTCCTACCGGAGTGAACACAATGCTGATGGGCAGGTAGGCTTCCTGCTTGGTCACATCAATGCTTTTGAGGTGCTGTTGCAGGTAGTTGTAGATGCTGCCAGTCACCAAGGTGTTGCCGTCGGCGTCCTCCAGGCGAAGGAGGTGCGTACAGCAGACGGGGGACAACACGTCGTTGTGGTCCATGCGGAAGAGGGTGAGGTCGTTGGTGTGGTAGACGCCGGTCTGGGAGTCGTACACCAGTTCGGGGTAGCAGGTACCCTTTTCGTCCTCGTTAATCTCGTTGTTGAAGTCGGTCTGGGCATTCGATTTCTCGATGCTCAGCTTATAGGGAATACCGGCGCGTGTTGCCTCGCCGGGGGCGGGCAGGCCGTGTATCTCGATGTCTACGTTGATGTGCGAGCTGAATAGGTCGAGCGTGTCACGCAGGAACTTGTTGCTGCCGGGCACGGTGATTTGCTTGCTTCCCATGTAGTTGTGGTCGTGCCCGTCCACTGCGGAGGCTGTGCCCCAGTTGGGATGCTGTATGTAGATTTGTGAGAGGTCGGTGGAGTTGATGTCCTTCACCTGGGTTTTGCCGTAGGCGTTTCCCACTGCCACCACGCTGTAGGTGCCTTGGGGTAGCTTGAAGGAGGGTGCTTCTTGGGCGGGATTCAAGGCGTCCTGATTGTATGTCCTTTGGTCGACAAGACGGTTGTTGGCATCGAAAACGTACAGGTCAATCTTGTCCATGTATTGGCGCAGCACATCCTTATCTCCGTCGGCCTTGTAACGGAAACAGATGGCGACGTTTTCACAATCGTCCATATCTTCTTTTATGCAACCGGTTGTCAGGACGGGAACCAGCGACAGTAATATGAGTTTCTTTAATTGTTTCATTGTCATACGTTTTCGGTTATATGATACGTCATTTTTCTTCAAACAAGAAAAGAAAAAGAGAAAGGGTCCTCCCCGCAGCCTGTGGAAAGGAGGCGGGGAAAAAGAAATTCTTAATTGGTGTGGGAAGATAATTATTCTGCCCAATCAGCATAAGTGGTTTCAACCTGCCATGCAGCCTCTCTTACAGTAACAGTTACACCCCACAGCTCATCACCACCTTCACCACCGGAGATATTCTTATCTTCCAGTTGAACATCTGTAATGCGGTAAACATGACCGGCAAGCAACACAATAGGAGCACCATTCACTTCAGACTTGTAGTTCACGATTTTAGCATAACGAGGTGTTGCCATTATCTCGCCCGTGTTGCTCGGTGTTGCCGTCTTGAAATAAATTTTAAAAATCGGATTTACAGAAGTATCATCTCCTGTTTCCGGAGCATAGAAGTTATAAGCAAACACTTGGGCTTTGCCATCTTCATCCGCTGCCGGCCAAGATAAATCATAATCCATAAAATTATTTGCATTTCCTTCTGCTGGGATAGCATCAAACAAGATAGCGTCAGTTCCGGAAGCTGTTCCCCCATTGTCACCAGGGAACTTATAATCGGTCAAATCACCTGTTCCAGTCGGTCTGATATTATCCATATAGACACCATCAATAGTCAATGTTGCATATTCACATTTAACAGATTCAACCTCCTTTTTATGCTTAATATTTGATACCTCCAAACGTGCTACAGGAATTTTCAAGTCTACGGTAGCTTCATACATGAAGAACGTTTTATCAGTATCACCATCTTTTGCTCCCGTATTGTCTCCATTCGTGATGTCTTCTAGAGTCGGAGTGCCTGTTCGGTTATTATAGGTGAAGTCTTTGGTTTCACCATAAGCAGGAATACTCTCAGTAACCTGCATTGTAACATCGTTAATACTTGTTGTGTAAACTTTCGTACCGTCATTCATTGATACGGTTACCAGCGTAGGATTTGTCACATTCCAAAATTTAGCTTCAGTTTCTCCTCTTGCCAAGTCAATCGTCTTGATTTTCTCTTCACCATCAAAAGTAGCAGTTAAAGACACCGTAGCAGGACCTGTTACTTTTATTGTACCATCCGGAGAGTCCGAAGTCACCGCACGACTATTTGCAGTCGGAGACACAATCTTGATGCTGACTGCACCATTACCTTGAGCCAAAGCATTTTCAGCTTCATCTTCATTCCCACATGCCGCGAATGCCAATCCGACCAAACCCAGCATAAAAAATCTGTTTAACTTCATAATTTAAAGTATTAGTAAAAAATATTCGTTTTATGTATCTGTTCTGTCTTTCTTACAAGTCGGCCACTACGCCTGCCACCTGCTCCAGGTTGGTGCGTGCTTCCCGGCTTCCTGCCTGCACTGCTTGCTCCAGCACCGCCTTTGCACGGTCGTACTGCTTCTGCTTGGCATACGCCACACCCAGCGCGTTCAGCACCCTGCCGTCCTCTTTCACCTCCGAAGCCTCCAGCATCGCGATAGCTCCCTGCACGTCTCTGCCCTCCATCTTCAGGCAGGCGGCATTCACCACAGCGGCGGCGTTCTTGGGATAAGTAGCGGCAGCTATGCGCAGCGCTTCTTCATAGTCGGCAGTACCCTTGCCATAAGACTCCGCCACCGTGTAGATTTCCTCCACGCTCAGCAGGTCCGGGCGGGTCTTTATCTGCTTCTTTGCCTCCTCCAGGTTGAAGCTACGCACGCTGTACTCTATCTTGTATTCGTTGCGGCGCAGCGGGCCGTACATCTCGTTCAGCAGGCGGGTATAGACATCCGGTGATACGGACTCGCGGATACGCTTCTCGCAGGCGTCCTTGTCGCCCTCGCACTCGTCGATAAGCCTCAGCACCTTGTCGATGTCCAGCAACTGCGGGTGCTTCTCCACTTCGCGGCGCAGGCCTTCCCAGTCCTCACCCATGCCCGCGACGTGCCACAGAGAAGCATCCATGTGGGTATCTTTCCGGGCATATTCGGCCAGGGCGTTTGCACGCGATTCGGACAGCTTCTGATTGAAAGCCACCGAGCCTTCGGGCGAGGCGTAGCCGGTGATGTAGATGCCCGTAATGGTCAGGTCGGGGTTGGTTTTTACCACGTTGATGGAGCCTGTCACCGTTTCCAGCTCCGCGCGGTTGTCCTTGTAGCGCGGGTCCACATCCGACTTTCCCTGGCGGAATTGCAGGCGTGCCACGCGTACCTCGTTGCGCACCTTCACCGCTTCACGCTCCGGTGTAACGAAAGGCGTGACATACCGCGGGGTGAAAAGCTTTATGAAAGGTGCCTTTACCGTCGATTCTTCCGTGGCCGCCGTGCAGTCCAGGCAGCCCGTCATCCGCTCGCGCAGCACTAGGCGGCTGTCCACCATCCAGGGCTCATAGGCAAGCTTGGCGATATATTCCACCCGGCTCTCACGCCCGGAGCGGAGTACCGTGTAGGCATTGTCCGTGGCAGGAGAGGCTCCTGTCAGCGCCTTCTCGCGGCGGTGCACGCGGCTGCGCGTCTTGCCGTCCACCACTACGGGGGCGAGCACGGCTTCGTGCGTGCCGTCGGCAGAGACCACTGCCGGATGCAGGCACACGCTCTTCTGATTACCCACACGCAGGCCGGTCAAGTCCAGCGTCATGCGCAGGCTCACCTCGCTACCTTGTTTCTTCACTTCTTCGTTCACCACCTTCACATCGATAAGGTTGCCCTCCTGCGCATATCCTCCTAAGGAGGTGCACAGCAGCAGGCCCGTGACATATAGCATTCGTTTCATTTCCATGTCCTCCTTCTGTTTACTTGATTACATAAATAAGGGAGATGGCGGCTTTCGTCACCCCCAGATAATTCTTGTCTCCCTTGCCTTTCCATTCGCCACAGCGTGGGCAGTCGTAGCGGTCGTAGTGCGCACGCACGTAGCCCAGGCCCAGGCTTGCCTCGAAGCTCCAGTGCTTGCCCAGCACCCACTGGTAGCCGTAGGCAAGGCCCGCGCCGTAGTAGTAGCCCTCATAGCGGTAGTCCTCCACCGAGGGGTAGATGCCGAAAGGCAGCTTCACGCCCCCCACGTTGTATTGTCCCCCCAGTAGATGAAGTCCCATAAAGTGTCCGTTGAAGCGTTCGCAGAACCAGTAGCGCGCCTCGGGCTGCGCCATCCAGTGCTTCCACTTCTTGTTGTCAGAAAATGAAAAAGGATTATAATTGGCGGACAAATCCAACGTCCACCGGGGGGAAAGGCCTATTTCGGCACCCAGGTTGAAGGTGGTCGTGGCATCATAGAGCAGGTTTGTCTTTACCGCCACATTCTGGGCAGACAGGGAGATGCCGATCATCAGAAAGATTATGCAAACACTTTTTCTCATATTCTTCATATTTAGTATGTGTGTAATTTTAGTACGTGTCCATGGCATCCCCGGAAAGGGGATGATTTAACAGTCCCGTTACTTTGTAGGTAACGGGAAACGACCATAGGAGGCCGCAGAAGCCGCTTATGTAGTAAAATACACTACTGTTCAAGGGAACCATGGAAAGAAAAAGGAAGACATGAACAGACAGCCCGTGTTAATTTAACCTAACACGGGAGCACCGGCGTTATGCATTTTCTCAAACTGCATTGCCTTGTATTATAAGAAAATACCGCTCAGAAAGCCTTTCTGGGGCTATTTTCAACTTTTGATAAGAAAAAGTCGCTTTTTTCTTGCTAATTAAAAAAATCATGTTGATATTTGCGAACAGAAAAGATTCCCGTTACCTACAAAGTAACGGATGTCCGGCATAGTATTCGCCAGGAAGCAGATTTGTCGTAAACTCCTAATTCCAAGCATTATATCCATCAAAGACATACGAGAGTATGCCCCTGTTCATTTCTTGTATTTGTTTGTCCGAATGTTTTTTGAAGTAAGTTTCGGTTACCTTGACCGAGGAATGTCCCATGGCATTGCTGATGAGCTCCTGCTGATAGCTCCTGAAATTGGCAATGGTAGCCCAACTGTGGCGGGCACTGTAGCTGCTCAGCCCTTCCACCCCACTCATATCCCGTGCCAGCCTGCCAAGGCAATAATTGAAGTGGCGCAACGCATTTTGGTACTGGCGGTATTCGTTATTGCCCGGACGGCTGATAAACGGGAAAAGGTAGGGTGATGACTCATCGGGGTTCTTCAGACGCCGGATAAGCTCCATAGCTTCGGGCTCGACGCGCACCGTGAGCCATGCCCCCGTCTTGCGGCGGCGATAGGCAATGACATTGCCATGCATGTCGCAACGGCGCATATAGGCGATGTCCACAAACGGGATGCCGCGAAGCATGAACAGCAGCAGGAAAAGGCAACGCGCCGACTCCAGGGATTCATCATCGACGGGAGCGCTGAGCCTGCGAAAGGTCTCTTCGCCCACCGCGCGCTTCACCGTCACCTTGGTGCCGGTATATACACCTTTGAAAAGCCGCGAACGATAGGGCGCAACACCGTCGTCCACCGCGCGGAAGTAAATGGCACGGAGCATGCGCATGTAGGTGGAGACGGTGTTCCACTGCAACCGGCTGTCCAGCAGATGGTCTTGAAAGCTCTTCAACCAGGCAGGAGTCAAGTCCTTGAAATCCAGAGTCTCCTCTCCTTCAAATTCCATGACGCGTCGCAAAGTGCTCTGATACACATGGGCGGTGCCCATACGCCGTTCCTCCTTCAGTTGGGAAACGACGGATGCCATGTAGGCAAAAAGATTGTTTTGATTCATAATCTCTCGATTTTAAAATATGAGTAATCGGTTCAAGAGGATAAAACAAATATCCGACTACAATTTATTGCTTTCGAGGAGAGATTATACTGTTTTTACGGATTTTTATTCATTGGGGGACTGTTCAGAACTCAACAATCGTCCATAACGGTAATACACTGACAATCAGAGAAAAGTTTTGCCAACCCCTTGCCACACCTTTGGCAAACTTTTGCCAATGCGGTGGCAAAACCCTGCCAATTAAGAGACAAAAAGACACTATAACTTCGACAATACCTCCGGCAAAGCAGCCAATAAATAAAATGGTAAGTTCACCAGCCGGAAGCTTTTACCTTCTATGGTCTGCACCTTATCTATCGAAAAGTTTCCTATAAGGATTATCTGCCCACTTGCGCAAGTCTTTCATTATACTTCGTTCAAACATCTGTATTTTAGCTTACAACATATCAGCAAAGAGAAGCATTTGTTTCATTGCAGAGGTATTCTCCTCTTCAGTGTTCGAAAACTTATATCTGCTATCGCTTAGACGCGGATGACGCGGATTGAAATATGAAAACTCCGCGTCATCCGCGTCTAAAAAATAATCACAAAGAACGCAAATACAGAGCTTTCCGGCAGACTCTCCCACTATACACAAAAAGGCTGCCTCACGATGCAACGTGAAACAGCCTTTCCTTATAGTAAAGTATTCAAGTTCTTCTTAGAACAGCTTCGCAGGATACTCGCCCGCATCCACCAAAGCCTGAATCTTGTCGACTACACTCTGACGGTCTTCGGGATAAGTCACACCGAACCACTTGCTGGTTGTATCGAGCACTTCGCAGGTAGCAGTGCCATTGTTAATCAGCTTATCCACCATCAGCGGGATGAAGAATTCGCTTTTCAGATTCTCCATATTCTTCGGGTCGCTCAGGAAGCTCTTGAAAAACTCTGCACTGTAAGCAAAGTAATCGGGAGTAAAGCCCCAGAAGTTCATGCTGACCGGAGTCGTCTCGGGAGTGGCAGTCCATTCACCGTTATCATCGATGTACTTCACCTCGCCGTCCATACGCTGAATCTTGGTACGCTCTACTACAGAAGTCAACAAGTTGTTTGCATCCGTTCCGCACAAACCACGGGATACGGTACCGCTCTCGCTCAACGTATTGCCGATGCGGAAGCCTACCATGGAATATACGTTTTTGGAGCCTTCGGGAAGGGCTGCAAGGAATTTGCCCATTACCTGGAAGGAGTCACGACCGTAGAAATCGTCGCAATTGATAACAGCAAACGGTTCCTTTATTACATCGGCACCCATCATTACAGCATGGTTGGTTCCCCAAGGTTTGGTACGGCCTTCGGGGCAGGTGAAGCCTTCAGGAAGGTCATCTATGGACTGGAATACCAGTTCGCAGGGAATATGGCCTTCGTATTTGGAAATAATCTTGTCGCGGAAGTCCTGTTCAAAATCTTTACGGATTACGAAAACGAGCTTGCCAAAACCGGCATTGATGGCATCGTAAATAGAATAATCCATGATAGTTTCGCCATTCGGTCCCAATCCGTCCAATTGTTTCAAGCCACCATAACGGCTGCCCATACCGGCTGCCAATAAGAATAAAGTTGGTTTCATATTAGTTATTATTTAAAAAGGTTAGTGTATCATAGTTGATAACGGTTGCAAATGTACAAAAATTTATGTCTGACAAAAGGGAGTTTTAGTTCATTCTTTACCACTATCCGTTCAAAAACGTACATTTAGAACGGATAACCGATGGCAAAATGCAGTGCCATACTATCCTTGAACTTAGGAATATTGTAATATCCCGACTTTCCGGTATCATACGGGTCGTGAAGCCCGATACCCAAATCCAGACGGAAAACAAGGAAGTCCAGGTCATAGCGTAAGCCGAATCCCGTACCCAAAGCAATCTGTTTCGGGAAATTCTTCAAGGTGAACTCACCGTTCGGGCGATTTTCGTCCTTACGCATCAGCCATACATTGCCGGCATCCAGAAACACCGCTCCATGCAAGTCGGCAATCATACGGAAGCGATACTCGATATTGGCTTCTATGCGAATATCACCCACGTGGTTGATATAGGTATATTTTCTGTCCGTCTCGGGAGGATAGCCGCCCGGACCTATACTGCGTGCAGAAAAGGCGCGCACACTATTGGCACCGCCGATATAGAACTGTTCCGTATAAGGTGCAGTCGTAGCGTTGCCATACGACCATATCACCCCTCCGGCAATACGCGAGGCTATCATTTGGTTCTTGTCTATCCGGTAATGGTACCTGAATTCCGAGTTCAGCTTCAGGAACTGTGCAAAAGGTACCCCGAAAAGCTTCTTTCCTTCCTCACTGAACGGCTTGCCGAAAATACGGTAGACGGCAGAAGTCAGGTTACCGGCCGACGCAACGGTGGTCTGCCACCAGATGGGGTTACGCTTGCCGCGCACGGAAGCGTTGTCATAAGTATAGGTGTACTCCATGGCAGGAATGAACTGGTCGCGCAAACTAACGTAGAGTGCCGGATTCTCGGCACGCAACGTATCGAAAGCGGCAGTAGGATTACGCAGCACATTGAATGTCAAACGGAAAGGAGTTATACTGTGCCTGGAAGTCGATTTGGGCTGGAAGTCATAAGTGACATTACCGCCAAAAGCCAGCAGCTTATAATACTTGGCACGGTTCATCTGGTCGGCATATAAACGGAAAGTCGTTGTAGCCGGGAAGTCATACTCACGGTCGCCCATCCTAGGAAACACCACGCGCGGAAAGATGAGAGAAGTGGAAATCCCCAGTTCATAGCTGTTCATCAGGGAAGAACTTGACTTGCCCGTCTGCCATTCGTACGAACCGTTCAACTTCACATTCCAGCTTTCACCGCCACCGAAGACATTGTTCTTCGTCACCGTAAAAGCGGCACCCGGTCCCGTCTGGTTATTGCTCTTCATGGTGACATTAAAATCCAACTCCGCATCGTAGGGTTTATCGAGCGCGGCAATGACCCTCACATCCAATGTATCAGACACAAACGCCGTATCACGCGGTATATACTGCATCTCCGCATAACGGAAAATACCGACGCTTGCCAGACGCTCCTGAATACGGGTCTGACGGTACAAACTATACAAACTCTGCATAGAACGCTGGCGGGCAATACCTGCGCTGTCCTGTATCTGACGTTTCCGCCGATAACCTTGATAGTTCAACCAACGGTAAAGCATGTTGGGACGTACCGGAGGTTTGTTGTAGTAATGTATGGTCAAGCCTTTGTAATCCATGCTGTCATTGGGTTCCTGCCCCTGCTTTCCAAGAAGATAGACGGATTTACGCCCCACACGGAACTGCTTCTCGGCTACCTTTGGCATACCGGGAACGGGAATCAAGCGCATCTGGACATGCCCATTGGGAACCATCATGGTATCGGCCTGATAGGTCAGGTAGTCGGGACGGAAATAATAACAGCCCACATTACGCAGCAGGGTACTGATACGGGTACGCTCCCCATCCAGATCAGCCACATTGAATTGTTCTCCCGAACTGATAAGGGAACGTCGGCGTCCCAGCTCCATAATGCGAGTGGTACGCTCGCTGAAACCACGATAATATACCGTATCTATAAAGTAGGGGTTACGCATGTTCACCGTATATTGCAACTTTGCCTTCAGCGAGTCCTTCGGGTCGATAAATGTCTTGTAGCTGACGCTTCCGTTGAAATAGCCATAATCGCGCAGCAAGTTAACCGCCGCCTTCTGGCGTATATCGGGATTCACCGTAGACATAAGCACCGGAGTGGCGGCAAATTTATTGAATATCCACTTTCCGAATCCCTTCTCATACTTCTGGAAACCATTGTAAATCCACAGTCCGAAAGGAAAGGGATAGCGGATAGTAGAGCTTCCCAGCAACGAATTGTTCGGTGCCGTAGCAAGGGCGGCTTCCACCTCTTCCATAGCAATCTCACCAACAGACGTTTCACTGCGGTTCAATACAATCATCGGCTTTTGGCCGGTATAGAGTATCTCCCCCTCGGGCAAGTGCTTCGTGGTGGAGCAACCTGCCAGAAATATCAATCCTGCAATATATAATATCAGTCGTTTCATATCACATTCCTACTTTTTCATATCGCTATTTTCAGCCTCCGGTTTTATCTTTTTCTTCCTGAAGATGAAGAGTTCACTCAATCGGTCCATCTTCCGGCGCAGCACAAGGCCGACACCCGTTTCGGTTATCTCACCGTCGAGTATGCTTTCGTAGTTTTTATTATGGAATACACGGACATATCGAGTACCCGACGCATCAAGACGGTATTCCAGCGATATATTGTCAATGAATGATTCCGCATCGTTCGTGGCATTGGCCCCGGTGGACACTTTTCCACCGATGACTATCTGTACGCGGTCGTTGAAGAAACGCTGGGAATAACGAAAACTGAAGTCTTTCTGCGTGTCACCCGTTTCAGCAGAGGTACGGTCTTCCACACCTACACTGATATTGGCCCCTTTTATACCTCCCGCCAAGGAGTTTATCTGGCTCTGAAGCACTGAGTTCAAGGCGGCTCCCATTGACAAACCTCCTCCTTTGGCACCACTGTTCAGGTAAATACCCGTGGCAAGCATGGCAATGGCCTGCTTGCTACGCTCTTCTGCACCCATTGCCTGCAGCTCATTCTCTACTGCGGCATCTTCGGGCGCCGAAATATCGAATATCAAATCGGGAGCGTCAAGCCTGTTCTTGATGGAAATGGAAACATCGAAGTTCACCATGCGCGAACCGTCCCCGTCACCATCGGCCACAGAAGCACGCATACGTTCCGTAGCCTTCAGACTCAGCGTAGGATTCATAATATTCCCCCGCCAATCCACATAACTGCCGGGATTGAACTGGAACTCCTTCAACGGGATGATAGGCAGCGAATATTTCATGACGCCACCCGAAAGGGTATAGCGTCCGGTAAGGCTCATATCCCCTTGGGGAGTATACTGCATATTCAAATCACCGCCACCTTCCAGTTCGATGTATTTGCTGCGGTCGGGACTCAAGTCAGCACGAAGACGGACAGCATCGTCAATATGGACGGACATATACATTTCCAATCCTCCCAAAGACATGGCAGGAACCTCATCTGCTTTTACCGACGTCGTATCGGTGAACGAGGTAAAGGTAACCAGCCCACTGAGACGGTCTTCCACCGTTAAAGGGGAATCGGTCAACACGTAGGTTACGTTGGTATTGCCCAGCAAATTCATGTTTCCACGCATCGTGAGCCCGTCAAGCGGCCCCTTCACCGTGGCATGCAAGTCGACGAACACCTTTCCATACACCAGACTTTCGCGGGTACGCGGTGCATCCAGCAACGTATAGTTCTCTGCCAGCAGATTGAGGTTGGCAGTAGGACGCTCCATATTCCGGAAATCAACCTTACCGTCAATCGTAAACGGATTCTTGCTGGTGGTATAAATGGCAAACTTATCAAATATCAACTGATTGTCCTTTATCTGTACCGGACGGTTGTCGAACCAGTAACGTGCTCCCGCCTGGCGTGCATAGACAGACACACTGTCCAAAACAATATCACCATGCATTTGAGGCTTGTCCAGCGAACCATAAATATAAAGCCCTCCATCAATATCTCCGGTAAAGGCCACCGTTTGGTCAGGGATGAATGCATTGGCCATCTTCAATGGAAAATGCTCGAAACGGGTGGACACTTCCAGGGTATCCTTTCCGTTCTTCTGCGTCAAGATACCGTCGGCGGTCATCACTTCTTCATTATCATATGTAAAATAGGTATTCAGATAGTGCGTATTCTTGTCGCCCGGCAACCAGGTAGCCCCCAGGCCGATGTCTCCAACCGGTTGGCGTTCGTAGGTCAGTTTCTCTACATTGGCTTCGGCGGACACCTGCAGGGAAGTGGCAGTCTGTATATAATTTGCTTCGGCGGAGAACAATCCCGTAAGCCGGGGCATATAAGGAAGTACCTCCGTAAGTTCATCCAAGCGCAATCGGCTCAGTTCTACGTTTATATTCTGCAAGGAAAGGGTATCATTCTTGTCGGATTGCATACGGAAACACAGACCATCGTCGCTGTCCATATCAATATTGGCATAGACGCGCATATTCTTATGCAGATAAATCCAGTTACTATTGTCCGCAAAGTGGAATTTACGGAAAGCGATAATCGGCTCGGCAGGAATAAGGTTCAGCAGCACACCATTACCGCGACCGTGTCCTTCGGTCAACGGACGGGCATTAATACCGAATAGAACACCGGTCTGCCCTTTTCCATTCACATAATCCACAGTCAGTTCCGCATCTTCATTACGGACTTCACCCGTCAGTGTGCTACGGAACACAAACTGCGGGTTCTTGGGACCGTTTATGACACCACCTTGCAACTTCATGCGGGCAGTATCCTGCTTTACTGTAAAAAATATCGTATCGAGCTGCAAGGAGTCCATGCGCAATCCGTGAACAGCTGTACGTCCATTGATGCCGACTTGCGGAGTAAATCCGAAGCTCAGTTTGAAATCATTATAGGAAATACCCTTTGCAGCCAGGAAATAGCTGACGGGATTCTGGTTACCGGCTTCCAGATGCATGCCCGCTGAAGGAAGGACTTGGCGCAAAGCGGCATGGTCCAAACGCCGTTCATCAATCTGCTTTGTCAGGATAGAGACAAATTTATCCGACTGTTCCATCAACTTCTTCAACGTGCTGTGAGCGCGGAAACGCAGATTCAAGTCACCGGCATCAAGCCTCAACTTGAGAGAATCATGACGTGCCTCCGCTCCCATTGTAAAGGCAAACGGGTGTTTCAATGGTCGGGGCACCAAACCCAGCTTATGCAGATTCACCTCTTCCACATTTAAATCCAAAGCGCCATCCAGATAGCTGCGGTCAAGACGCATATCCGCATTTCCCTGCATCTTGAGAAGGACATTATCGCTGGCAAGACGGACGGTAGCAACGGATGACTTGAGTCCGGCATGCACATCTACACCGGAAATGTCCCAATGGCCATACTGTAGTTTTTCCAAGGAGGCATTCAAAGCGGCCACAGTTTTTCGTGATGCCACATCCACCCCTTGCCCCTTAGCGGACATCTTTGCCGTAAGAGTATAGATAGAGTCCTTGGGCAGGAAGTGATGCACCTGCAAGTTGTTGATGGCAAGGTCGGCATGGTAGGCTTCCGTAGCAAGATTATAGGCGGCGTCCAAATTCAAGGCGCCTTCCTTCTCCTTCAGTTTCAGGGCGGCAGTGCACTGCGCCCCCTCCATACCGAGACGTGCCGCAAGGTGCATACTGTCCGGCACAATGATGGAGCCATCGGGAGCAATGTCAGCTAGTCCGGTCAGGAAGTTCAAGTTCTGCGTATGCATTTCGAAGTCCATGCTTCCATTACGTTTCACACTGTCGGTCAAGCTCCAGAATTCTCCTCCCCCACTCAACGAAAAGGCTCCGGGCAGCTCAGCCGTAAAACGGGAAATCTGCATCTGCTTCAGGTTTCCTTCCGTACCGGCATGAATCACCAACGGACGGAACGGATAGGCTTCCTTGAAAGCTTCCGGCAAGCCACCGGCAAAAAGCAGTACATCCTGTTTGCCGATACGGGCATTGAAACGGGCTGTCAGACGGCCGGTGGTAGGTATATTTATCAGTTCCCAGTAAGTCTGTGCCGTAAGGTTCATCTCACTATGAGGTGTCAGCAACTTCAAAGAAGGGATACGGATAACGGTAGAATCGGCAAACAACCGCCCGGTCAGGGAAGTTACACTCAAACCGGAACGCTCATACATGGAAAATTCCCGGATAACGGCATTCATATCTCTGCCGTAGTACATCACAGAATCAATGCCCAGGCGAATGTCGCGAAGAGCAATGTGCGAGGGGTCGAAGCCTATCGCACTCCCCGGGCCACCGGTATCATAATTGACAGAAGTTCCAGTCAGCAGGAATTTTCTCCAGCCATAGAACTGGTGTTTCAGGTCGGCAGCAGCGTCCGCAATCTCAGCATCTCCTATATGGGCTTTCAGCCCCATGGAGTCCAATGGCATCTGTAAATCGACCGAGACGTTCTTCAACTTCAGAGTATGGAGTGTGACTTTCCAGTTTAACGCAGTGTCAGTAGTGTCCTTGGGAGTCTCAGTGGTATCTGCAAGCATCACCTGCACATGGGTATCGCTCAATTCTATATTATTGAGGATGGCATCTTCTTTTGTAAGGTCTATGCCATGGCTTTCGAAAAAGAAATGCCCCAGTACTCCTTTGATGCACATACCTTCCATTAAATTGGAGGAGTTGACAGCAACTTGTTTCAAGGTAATGTCATCCACCTCCACTTTCCCTTTGAGTAAAGGCCATGCCTGTACCCGTACGTTCAAACTTCCAAGATTCAGCAAGGTATCGGGATGCTGCACATCAACAGCACTGTCGGCAGGCTGTACCACCAATACACCGCGGACCAACAAATTCAAAGGAAAGCGAAGGTCAATCCGCTCCACGGATATGTCCATACCCGTAGCACCTGATGCAATTGCCGTAGCCTGCTTCCGTATCAAATTCTGTACGGGAGGCACATAAAGCAATATCATCAATATTATAAACAGTATAATAGGAGTAAGCAACACCCACAGTGCTGTTCTCAACCATTTTCTTCTCATCGGAACGTCAATCTTTCATCGTATTTAAAAGTCCTACAAAGTAAACAATTTCTTTCGACATTTGGTTCCCGACAGAAAAAAATCACGTATTCTTCTCTGTTCCCCCATTACGGAAAAGCTGTTGCCTGAGTAATGACATCCTCTATCAAAACGAGGGCGGCAAGGGCGTGTTCTTTCAACTCTCCGGTAAAAGGCACTCCATGAGAAGTTTCCAACAGTTTCAGCAATGCAACCAGTTCCGCTGCTCCAATTAAAGTAAAGAGGGGAATCATTTTGTGGGAGACAGCAGCCATCTCGTCCACATCCTCATTCTCCACAGCCTTCTGCAAACGCTCCGCATTGAGGCGGGTTTCAGCCACAAAACTTTCCAGAATGGACTTTGCCGCCTCGGGGTCATCGACCGAAAAAGCAGTGAGCGAAAAGAATTTATACCCCGGGCAAGCCGAAGTTTCCGAAACTTCCATAACCTCCATCCCTTTGTCCTCCATATTCAATTCATGTAGCAATTCACTGACGGTAAACGGCTTATGCAGGCATCCGGCAAATCCATGCACCGTAAATTCCTCACGCTGCATGTCACTGCGGGCAGTGACAGCAATCACCGGAACAGACTGTGCCTGCGGTATGTTCGAAGCACGAAGCAGTTTCAGTAAATCAAAACCATTAATAGCAGGCATCTGCACATCAGTAAGCAGAACATCAAAGGTTGCAGTGCGCAAGGCATCCAGCAGTTCATCCAGTTGTAAACAAGAGACAGAATTTATACCACTCTGCTGAAGCATGGCGGCAGTAAGGGTAAGCTGAATACGGTCATCATCGATAAGGAGGACATTCTTCAGTGAAGAATGAGGAACGGGGAATGAAGAATTGCCATTCGGCGTGGCAGCACATCCCGATTCTTCATCCTTCATTCTCCGTCCTTCACTCCTTACGGGATAGATAGGAATATATATGGTGAAAGTGCTTCCCTTGCCTGGCACACTGTCTACATCAATCGTGCCTTCAAGCAACTGTACCAGCATACGGACAATGGAAAGTCCAAGTCCAAACCCCTCTTTACCCTGAGCACCCGGTAAGCGGGTAAACTCCTGGAAGATACGTTCCCGGTCGGCAGGTTCCATACCTTTACCGGTATCAGCAATGGCAACTACCAGTCGACGGTCCTCGTAACGGGCAGTCATGGTAACACTGCCTTGGTCCGTAAACTTCACGGCATTGGACAGCAAATTGTTGATAATCTGGCGCAGACGCAAGGGGTCGCAAATATAGGTACCGCCCAGCTCCGGGGCAATGTCGCAATGAAGCGCCAGTCCTTTGGCAGCCGTAAGTGGTTCAAAACTGACGTGTATCTCTTCAAGCAGGCGGGAAGGATGAAAGGTGACCCGGTTGATTTCGGCCTTGTTCAAATCAAGACGATGGAAGTCGAGCAAATCAACGACCAGCTTCAGCAGATGTTCCGATGAGGTTTTCATATTGTCCAGATAGAACCGCTGACGCTCATCCACCGTCAGACGGGAAAGCAAGTCGGCATAGCCCATAATAGAACCGAGCGGGGCTTTGAAATCATGGGTAATGGCAAGCATCAGTTTTTCACGGACAGCGAGTAAATCCTCGGCACGACGACGGGCCTCTTCCAACTCACGACGGTAACGGTTGCTTCGGGTTATGTCGCGGCCGATGATAATAAGAAAAAAAGCGGAAAGCAACACCGCACCTACGGCAATGCCACTGATAATCTTGGCCGAACGGCGTCGGACCGCTTGTTGATACTCGGCTTCCGTCCGTGCACGCAGCAGAGTTTCCGTCTCGTAATCTTTCAGCAAGCTGTCAATACGAGCGGTCAGCATATGGTCCAAGCGTTGCAGATAGCGTTTACGTCGCTGTATAACAGTGTTTACAGCTTTTTTCTGCTGGGCCACGGCACGCAGTTTCTCATGCAAAGAATCGGCCGGATTATAGGGTTCAATCACCGTATCCGTTGCAAATTCAAGGGAGGTCTTTACCTGGATAGCCGTATCTTTCTTTGGGGGGACAAACACTTCACCCAAACGACGGAAAAACCCCTTCTTCCGAGGGCGTGTCACGACGGTATCCCGATGTGTAATGATACGGTGCTGCACACGCTGCTGGGTCACTACCGAGTCCTGCTGGGCAATTATCTGCTCAATGTCACTGGTGGATACCATGCTGTCATTCGCCTCACTCAGCGTGCGCAGCATTTTTATCGTATTGGTATCCTTCTCGCGTATCAAGGCAAGCACGCTGTCTGTCCATTGTACATCGCGGTCATCAGTAAGAATAAGGTTCTCCATTTCCCGGTGTACGAAAAACAAGGAAAAGAACAATACCGCCAGCAACAAAGTGTAGCCTACGGCAATCTTTACTTTGGAGACATTATTCATACTATCAAATCCTTTCCCTGGTCTGTTTACGGAACCTCAACCACAGCATCACTCCCGCACTGGTCAGTCCGAACGGGAAAGCCATCCAGACTCCCGTCAGCCCCCAACCGAAAACGAAACCGCAAAGGTACCCTACGGGCAAAGATATAATAAAATAGGATATAAATGCAATAATCATCATCGGTTTCACATCCGAGATGCCGCGCAGGGCATTGGCAAAGTTAATCTGCAACCCATCGCCGAACTGGTAAATCAAGAACGGGAAGAAGAGAGCGGCAACCATGCCGGACACTTCCGCATTGTCCGTAAACCATCCCCCTACCTGACCGCGAAGTGCAAAGACGATACCCAGCAACACCACCTCCATACACAGGATGATGTGAAGGCCGGCATACGCCGAGCGGCGCACATTCTGCCCGTCTCCCTGCCCCTTGAAGTTGCTGACACGCACGGCAACCGCAGCGCCCATGCCATAATACATCATGAAGGTGAACTGAGAGATAGTAAGCATTATCTGATGCGATGCTAGGGCAAGTGTCCCCAGCCAGCCCACCATGACGACGCTCAGACTGAAGGAAGCGGTCTCCATACCCATCTGCATACCCACGGGCCAGCCCAGTGCATTGAGCTTCCTGAACATCGGCATCGACCACCCCAGCCGCATGAAGCCGAGCCTGTAACGGATAAACCGGCGGCCGCGAAGCACAATCGCCGCAAAGACCACCACCATCACAATGCGGGAGAACAAGGTGCTGATACCCGCACCAAGCAGTCCCATCTCCGGAAAGCCCAGCTTTCCATTGATAAGTATATAGTTTCCTACGATGTTAAGCGCATTCCCTCCGAGCAGAATCCACATGGCCGTCTTGGTATCGGTGATGCCGTCCGTAAACTGTTTGAAACCGTTGAACAGCATGACAAAGACCAGTGAAGCAAGCAACACCAGATAGTAAGGCTTGATTAGAGGCAACAATTCTCCGGGCTGTCCCAGCCGCTCCACATTGAAATAGAGAACAGCCATGACAAGAGTCAGCAACAAAGCCACCAGCACATTGGCAACCAGGCTACACCGCAACGCCTGCCCTGCCTCGGCAAAGCGGCGGTTACCGTAGAAGCCCCCTACAACCGGTGTCAGCCCGTAGCTGAAGCCCGTACTGAAAATAATGCAAAGAGTAAACAGATTGTTTACGAAAGAAGCGGCACCCAGTTCCTCCGTGCTGTGATGCCCAATCATCAGCGTATCGGCAAAACCAAGCACAATGACTCCCAACTGCCCCACCACAATGGGTAGCCCCAGGAGAAGCAATGCTTTATAGTGCTGCTTATACGTATCAAATAATTTTTTCATACTAAAGGTTTTCTTTTTGGTAATAAAGCACAATCCCGTTTTCATCGCGGAAGGTCTGTTGGGCGACCCTATGAAGCTGTTCTGCCGTCACAGAGCGGTAATTGTCCACTTCACGGTCTATGTCTTCTGCCTGTCCGGTCAGTTCAAACCAGGCAAGATTCGTGGCAACATTCAGATAATTGATGTTGCCGAATATCTGTGTAGACTCAAACTTGTTCTTTACTTTCTCCAATTCTTGTTCTCCAACAAACCCGGATTTCAACTCTTCCAACTCTTTCCGGACAGCAGCCTCGGCTTGCTCCAAAGATACGCCTGCAGATGGTTTTCCACTGATATGCAGCAGGCCGGCATCCCGTGTACCGGAGATATAGGCATCGAGACTGGAAAAGAACTTCTGCTCCTGCACCAGCCTGCGGGTCAAGCGACTGGAACGTCCATTGCTCAGAATATCCGACAGAATATCGAAGGCATAATAATCGGCATCCTCACGGCTGCACATATGATAAGCCATGAACAAAGCATCCAGAGGAACATTCCGTTCCACCGTCTGCCGGCGTTCCGCCGTCTGTACAACTTCTTGCGGTAATTGCCTTACGGGCACATTCCTACGGGGAATGGGAGCAAACCATTTTTCTGTCAGCCTAACCGTTTCTTCCCACGAAATATTTCCGGTAACGGCCAGCACTGCATTATTAGGTGCATAAAAACGAAAAAAGAATTCCTTTACCTCGTCCAGCGTGGCATTGGCAATGTGAGAGAGGTCTTTCCCGATAGTAGGCCAGCGATAAGGATGCGTTTGATAAGCCAAAGGACGAAGCAGATGTCCCACATCACCATACGGCTGGTTCAAGCAACGTTGTTTAAATTCCTCCATCACTACCGCACGCTGCACTTCAAGACTTTGCTCACTGAATGCCAGTTCCAGCATGCGGTCGGACTCCAGCCAGAAGCCGATTTCCACATTCGATTTTGGAACCGTCAGGTAGTAATTGGTTATATCATTATTGGTCCATGCATTATTCTCCCCGCCTGCTAATTGCAAAGGAGCGTCATAATCAGGAATATGCACCGAACCTCCGAACATCAGATGCTCGAACAGATGGGCAAAGCCCGTATGCTCGGGATGTTCGTCACGGGCACCCACGTCATAAACAATATTCAAGGCAACCATCTGCGTGCTGGTGTCCTCATTGTGCACCAACCGCAGACCGTTGTCAAATATCTTTTTGTTTATTTTCATAAAATGGAATGACAGAATCTATCATCAATCTATCACTGTCACTTTTTTAATAACCACATCCTCTTCGGGACGGTCGTTACGGTCAGTCTTGATCTTCTGTATTTTATCAACAATATCCATACCTTCCAGCACTTCACCGAACACGGTATATGCACCGTCCAAATGTGGAGTACCGCCCACGGTAGTATAAGCCTTCACCTGCTCGGGGGTAAACTTGAACTCCGGTTCCTTGGCAACCTGAGCCTCTGCCTGCGCAATCAAGGAATCTTGCAAATCCATCAGACCGTCCTGGTCATTATTCTTGCGCATCTTGTAGATTTCCTTCATGTGTTTCTGCGCCAACGCGTTGAAAGCATTGTTCAAGCGCATCTGATTCATCTGCTGTTCCATCCCCAGCAAGGTAGAGTCATTATACACTTTTCCGGTCACAATGTAGAACTGGCAGCCGGATGATGCCTTGTCAGGGTTCACCTCATCACCCTGGCGTGCAGCCGACAAAGCACCTTTTTTGTGAAAATACTTCGGATAAACAAATTCGGCAGGAACGGTATAACCCACGTCGCCTGCCCCCAGCATCTTGCCTTTCGGAGCCTTCTTCGATTCCGGGTCACCTGCTTGTATCATAAAGTCCTTGATGACACGGTGGAACAGCGTACCTTCATACGTGCCGTCTTCCACCAGCTTGATAAAGTTATCACGATGTTTCGGGGTTTCATTATACAGTTTCACGGTGATGTCACCCGCACTTGTTTCAATCTTCAGCTTCGTTTCTTTTTCCATATCTTCCTCTTTCTTTTGTCCCGGCTTGCAAGCAATCAGACCGCAAACCAGTATAGTTAATAATACAATAAGATTTCTTTTCATTTTGTTTTTTATTTAATTTAAGTTTGCAAATATACTAAAATCAGACAAAAGCACTTACCTTTGCCTACATAAAAGAGATAAAAGGCTAAAGCAATGACATCCATATTAATTGTAGAAGATGATATTACTTACGGCATGATGCTAAAAACATGGCTCGGCAAAAAAGGTTTCCAAGTAATCTCCGTCAGCAGCATTGCCCGTGCTCAAAAACATATTGAGTCGGAAAC
The DNA here is from genome assembly GCF_003602995.1 of Bacteroides sp. AF25-38AC. Classification (NCBI taxonomy): domain Bacteria; kingdom Pseudomonadati; phylum Bacteroidota; class Bacteroidia; order Bacteroidales; family Bacteroidaceae; genus Bacteroides; species Bacteroides sp. AF25-38AC. The sequence goes on from NZ_QTMD01000002.1 coordinate 316,922, forward strand.
CGTAGACTTGATATTGTCTGACCTGCGCCTGCCCGACAAGGATGGCATTGACTTATTGAAATGGCTGGGCGAACACGGCCTGCAAATACCGCTTATCATCATGACAGGATACGCTGACATACAGTCGGCCGTCCAAACCATGAAACTGGGAGCCTGCGATTACATTGCCAAGCCTGTGAACCCGGACGAATTACTGAAAAAAATAGGCGAAGCCTTGAATGCATCATCCTCCGCTTTGAAACAGATGATGCATTCGTCCCGAACAGATGATGCGTTTACCCCAAACAGACCATCCGTTTCACCCAAACAGACGATGCATTCCGACAAGATGAAAAATCAGCCTCTGAAGGGTGCAGAAGGCTCATTGTCCTCCTCCGACTTCCTTGAGGGAGAGAGCGACGCAGCCAAACAACTCTACAATTATGTGAAACTGGTTTCACCTACCAATATGTCTGTACTCATCAATGGTGCCAGCGGAACGGGCAAAGAATACGTAGCTCACCGCATCCACCAGCTCAGCAAGCGTGCCGACCAGCCGTTTGTAGCCATCGATTGCGGTTCTATTCCCAAAGAATTGGCCGCTTCGGAGTTCTTCGGGCACATAAAGGGCGCCTTTACCGGCGCACTGACCGACAAAACGGGCGCTTTCGTCGAAGCCAACGGCGGTACCATCTTCCTGGATGAGATAGGTAATCTGAGCTATGAAGTGCAAATACAGTTGCTGCGTGCTTTGCAAGAGCGCAAGATACGTCCGGTAGGTTCAAACAAAGAGATAAGCGTGGACATACGTCTGGTATCCGCCACCAACGAAAATCTGGAGCAAGCCATCGAAAAAGGGGCGTTCCGTGAAGATTTATATCACCGTATCAATGAATTCACCCTACGCATGCCGCAACTCAAAGACCGCCGTGAAGACATCCTGCTCTTTGCCAATTTCTTTCTGGACCAGGCCAACCGCGAAATGGACAAGCAACTGACCGGCTTTGATGACAAGGCATCCCGCGCCCTATTGGAATATCCCTGGCCCGGCAATCTACGCCAAATGAAGAATATGGTACGCCGTGCAACCTTGCTGGCACAAGGCAAATTCATTACTATCAACGAACTGAATGAACTGAAAGAACCCGCACCGGCCATCATCGGTATCCCTCTCCGCAATGAGGAGGCAGAGAAGCATCAAATCATCGAAGCCTTGCGGCAGACGGGAAACAACAAGAGCCGCGCTGCACAACTGTTGGGCATTGACCGCAAAACGCTGTACAACAAGTTGAAGCTTTATAACATATCCGACTAAAAGGTGTGGAATTATTCCACACTCCCCTCCACACATTCCACATTTTTCCACACTATGCCACACTTTGCACAGAAACATATATCACTAACTATCAGAATATTATCCAACACACATTCTTTCTGGCACACCATTTGAACTATATTAGACGTAAGCAACAAGCGCTACAACAAGCAAGCACTTAGACTTAACAATAAGATATACCAACCTAAAAGCAAATGAATTATGAAAAAATTAGTATTAGTAGCAGCCCTGTTTATGTTTGTTTGTGGTGGAACGTTCTTGGCTCAAGCTAAGGCTCCGGTAGAACAGCCGAGTAAGACAACAACCTTGTCTAACGACACTGTGGTAACGGATACTTTGCAGAAAGCCGAGAACGTCCAAGACACAGCAAAAGTGGCCCAATAACAGTAAGCACACTACAACAAAAAGCCGTTTCCTCCTTGTCTATTCTGGGAAACGGCTTTTTAAATTGATAGTTGACAGTTATCAGCTAAGAAATCACCAATGTCTTTCCGGATAAAGGTCATTCCACCATGCCGGACTATCCTGCAGCCAGCGGGCAAACCAAGCCATAATTGAATTGTGCCACAATTCACGTTTTGCATAATCAAGTACAAAATGGTTTTCACCGTCCACGGTAATAAATTCCACCGGCTTGCCCAATATCTTCAGCGCATTATACAACTGGATACTTTCACCGATAGGCACGTTTGTATCTACCGTGCCATGCAGCAACAACAGAGGGGTATTAATCTTGTCCGCATTGAACAATGCTCCATGCTTCGTAAACAAATCGGGATTATTCCAAGGATAGCTATCGGCTGCCGCAACAGAGTTATAGGAATATCCCCAATAACCCTCGCCCCAATAGCTCGTTACATTGCTGATGCCAGCATGCGAGGCAGCGGCAGCAAACATATCCGTCTTAGTCTGCAGATACATCGTCATGAATCCTCCATAAGAGGCACCCAGGCATCCGATACGTTTATCGTTGACAAACGGATGGGCTGCACAGAATTTCTTCGTACCTTCAATGATCTCATCGGCCGTACGCTCACCCCATGCATTGACATGGCGTGCAGAGAACTCCTGGCCGTACCCGATGGCACCACTGGGCTGGATAACATAAACCACATAGTCACGTGACGCAAACAACTGTGCACAGTACGGGGAAGTTATACCGCGAGTCGTAGGAGTCGTTCCTCCATAATAGTACACGATAAGCGGATACTTCTTGCTCGGGTCGAAAGACGGCGGAAGGCAAATCATTCCCTTTATCTCCGTACCGTCCGAAGCTGTAAAGTTCCACTCTTCCATCTGTCCCAGCTCAATCTTGTCGAGGACGGGCTTCATGGGGTTGGCAAGCAGGGTAGAAACTTTTTTCTTCGTGTCGTACGTATAGGCTACGCCCGTACTGGTGTTTCCTCCGCCCACATAGGCAGCCACAACCGGATTGTCATTGGCCAGCGTGAAGGAAGTAATCACATCTTCTTCAAGCGGAAGCATTTCAAAGCCGCCCGTCTTCGGAACATAACGGTATATATGCCTGCAATCCCCATCAGTCGTATCGAAATAGATACATCCGTCCACACGGTTCCACTGCACGGGAGACACTGTAGGATTGAAATCGCGCGTGATAGCCTGCACTTTCTTTGTAGCCAAATCCATAATGAATGCTTGGGTATCAAAGTCATTGGCTATGGGATGTTCACCGCAATTCTTGCCAATGCCTCCGAAAGCAGACGGACTGCCCGTCACCAGAAGCTGCTTCCCGTCCGGAGAGTAAGAAGCACTTCCCAGATAAGCATCCCAGGCGACCAGCGTATCTGCCTGCAAGGTGGTCAAATCAATCTCGAAAAGAGAAGAGAGGGAGAAAGGGCATCGAGTGATGTCCGGCTTGGAAGTGCTGCACAACAGTTTCTTGCCATCCGGGGAAATATCATTCAGATAGACGTTGTGACTACCGTAGGTCAGGCGCTCGGAAAGTCCCGTCGCCACATCGTATTTCATGAGATAATAGCGGTCACGAGAATTGGGGATACGGTCGTCCGGATGCAAGAGACGTTTCAACGGGCCACTCACCTTTTCGCCCTCGTCCGTGAGCATATAGATAAGATAGTCTTCTGTAGGAGACCAGCTGAAATATCCTTCGGGAACATTCTTCAGCAGCACTTCCTCACGCATCGTGGCGGGATCGAACACAACCAGGTCATTCTGCTCCTCGCCCATAACCGTATAATAGAGCTTATTGCTGTTGGGCATCCAGTTCATCTTTTCATTGGCATTGGGCAATATCACCCGGCCGGTCTTTACCTCGGTCAGCTCACAACGGGTCCTGGAACGCTTCACGTCGTAATTGTCCGAATAGCGGGTCAGCAGATACTTGCCGTTGGGCGAAAGAGAAACCCTGCTCGCTCGGGAGCCGAAATTGGTGTTGAACAAAGAGAAACGTCTCTTCATGTCCGGTGCCATCCGGCAGGCTACATCGGCAAAGTCCTTTTCCTTTTCAAATTCGCATTTCAGCATCGGCTGCATCTTGTCGTCCGCGCTTGAAAGCAACTTGATGACAATCTCATAATCCGCTTCGGGGTCCATACGCAGACTGACAGCCGTAGGACGGACCTGCGACAAGCTGTCCTCCGCTGTCTCCTTGACTTGCTTGGATTCACCGTTTACAAACACCTCAAAACGGGCAGGAGAATATACATTCAGCTTGCCCTTCATGAAACGCTCCGCACGCAGATTGGTAGCAAACAGATAGAACAGATTGTCCTTGTCTGCCTTTGCCACAGTTACATATCCAGCCGTATCAGCAACCATACGTTCGTACCGACCTCCGTCGAAGTCGAGACTGACCTTCGTCTTCAGAAGATTGCCGGTAGTAAACTTGTCTCCCTTGAAGTTGATACTATCGCCCTGGAGGGGAGTGCGCACCGTAACGGCAGGACGCACATTATACTCAGCAACTCTTTCCTGAGCTTGGGCAGCCAATCCCGCAAGGAGCAGCAAACCCGACAAAACTGTGATTTTCTTCATTACTGTAAGATTAAATCGTTTCAAAACCATTCCATAAATTTCCAGGAGGGACGGGAGCCTCCACTTCTATCGGTTCTTTGGACACCGGATGCACAAAACGGATATACCGCGCATGCAGACAGATGCTGCCGTCGGGATTGGAGCGGGGCGAACCATACTTCAAATCTCCCTTGATGGGACAGCCCATCTTTGCCAACTGACAACGTATCTGGTGATGGCGTCCGGTTTTCAAATCTATTTCCAACAGATAATAGTTCTGCGACCGCCCGATGAGCCGGTAATGCAAAATCGCTTTCTTGCTGCCCGGCACCTCCTTGTCGTATGCATAACTCTTGTTCTGTTTCTCATTTCGCACCAGATAGTTCACCAATTCCCCCTCTTCCTCGCGGGGTAAGTTCTTCACTACTGCCCAGTAAGTCTTCTTCACCTCGCTATTCTTGAACATCTCGTTCAGACGCGACAGTGCCTTACTGGTCTTGGCAAAAACAACAAGACCGCTCACGGGGCGGTCCAGCCGGTGGGCGACACCGATAAAGACATTTCCAGGCTTGCTGTACTTCTCTTTCAGGTACTGCTTTACAGTTTCCGAAAGCGGTGTATCACCCGTTTTGTCTCCCTGAACTATCTCGGAAGCGGTCTTGTTGACTATAATGATATGATTGTCTTCGTATACGACAGTCATCGGTTGTTAATGTTTAATGATTAGTGATTAATGATTAATGACTAACACCCAACTTCTCATTAAACATTAATCACTAATCATTAATCATTAAATTACATATTCATCCCACCATCTACCTGAATAACCTGACCGGATACATAAGAAGACATATCAGAAGCCAGGAAAGTAGCGATATTTGCCACGTCTTCGGGTGTGCCGCCACGACGCAAAGGAATCTTCTTGCACCATTCAGCCTTCACCTCTTCAGACAAGGCATCGGTCATGGCTGTCATGATGAAGCCCGGAGCAATGGCATTGGCACGGATACCGCGAGAACCCAGCTCCTGAGCGATAGACTTGGCCAAAGCAATCATACCGGCTTTGGAAGCAGAATAGTTGGCCTGGCCGGCATTGCCGTGAACACCTACCACAGATGCCATATTGATAATGCTACCCGCCTTCTGGCGCATCATGATGGGTGTGCAGGCATGGATAAAGTTAAATGCCGATTTCAGGTTGACATTGATAACCATATCCCATTGCTGTTCGCTCATACGCATCATCAGACCGTCACGTGTAATACCGGCATTGTTTACCAGAATATCAATACGTCCAAAGTCCTTATGGATTTCTGCCACTACATTGGCAGTGTCTTCAAAGTTTGCTGCATTGGAGGCATAAGCTTTTGCCTTTACTCCCAAAGCTTCCAATTCTTTTGCCGTAGCCTCGGCATTTTCATCAATCACCAAGTCAGTGAATGCGATGTTTGCTCCTTCTTGAGCGAACTTCAAAGCGATAGCCTTGCCGATGCCGCGTGCAGCACCTGTCACAATGGCTGTTTTTCCATCTAATAATCCCATATTATTTTAAAATTATTTATAAAATGTATTCTTACTTCTTTCCCAATGCACCAAGTACCAGACGGGTCACGTAAGTATCGCGTACCGCATCATCCAGATTGGCTCCTATATGACCGCGAATATAAGGTGTTTCAATACCTTTGACACTGTAATGCACAATCTCGGCAGTCATATCCAAGTCATCTATCTGGAAAACGCCCTTCTCCATACCTTCACGCAGAACCTCCTTGAAAAGCTGGGTCTCTGTAGCATCGAAACGTTTGCGCACTTTCTCCACTCTCCAAATATCCCGAAAGAAATTGGCACGAAGAGTACCATTTCGAAAGACAACCTCTTTTACCGCATCCAGATGGGTGTAAATCATTTCCATCAGTTTCTCGTCCGGCTGAATATCTTTCTCTACCACGTGCTTCATCATATCCGAAAGAATATCCAGCTCCGACTCGACAACAGCCAAGTAGATATCTTCCTTGCTCTTAAAATAGGTATAGAGCGTTCTCCTACCTTTCTTCGAAGCGAGGGCAATATCATTCATCGTGGTATTTTCAACACCCATCTTTGCAAACAGCTGACGGGCAACGTCCACTAATTTAGCTTTTGTCTTCGATACGGTCATAGATTAATTGCACATTGCTTTATTATTTGAGCAAAAAAGCTTATTTATTTTCGTTCTGAATATCAAACACTTACAAATTATAACGTTTCAATTCATACTTATTTATTTTAAGTTGAGCACGACAAAGATAACAATTCTTTTTCATCTAACAGCATTTTCCTACAAATTCTTCCCTTGACCTACAAGAGTAAAAATCAGTGCCACAAGTAGTTCTTACTCACTTATAAGAAGCTACCAATGACAAAGAATATCTTAATGAATATACTCCAAGCTATTGAGAAGTTCATTTTTCTTCTTTTTTCTTATATTCGGATGGCAAATATCCAAACTCCTCTTTAAAAAACTTGGCAAATTGTTTGGGCGAAAGCCCTACTTGATAAGATATTTGTGAAATATTCATTTGACTTCCTTCCAAAAGTTTTCTACCTCTTTTCAAGCGCAGTATCCGCATGAATTCCAAAGGAGATTTTCCTGTAATTTGCATTAACTTTTTATATAACCCACTACGACTCATTCCTATTTGAGCACTAAGTTCCTCTACTGAGAATTCTGAATTATCCATATTCTCCTCGACTATACGAATGGCTTTCTCTATCAGTTGTTCATCTAAAGAACTAATGGTTATTTCCGATGGAGAGATGTCCCTCGTTTTAAATTTATCATGGTTCTTCAAAGTCCACATCAACAACTTTCTTATACGTAATAAAAGTATTTCCAAGTTAAACGGCTTTGTAATGTATTCATCAGCTCCCTCCTTCAAACCACTAAGAATATGTTCTTCAGCCGTACGGGCCGTAAGTAAAATAATAGGAATATGAGAATAGCGGATATCAGTCTTTATTTTGCGGCATAATTCCATTCCGTCCATTACTGGCATCATTATATCACTGATTACCACATGGATTGATTGTTGCGCAAGTACTGTGAGAGCTTTCTTTCCATCAGACGCTTCATATACCTGATAATATTCTTGCAAACAACCGACAAGAAAACTACGAAAGTCATCATTGTCCTCTACTATCAGTAAAGAGTTCTTTTCTCTGTCCACTGAAGACATATCAGCATGAAACTGTTCTTCCACATCAAATGCTGATGTATCTTCTGTACAATTCAGTTTTAATGTCTTGGCAATCGGTAGGATAACTGTAAAAATAGTCCCTTGGGGATGATTATCCTCTACTTTTATCTCACCACCGTGGAGAGTAACATATTCTTTCACAATATGCAGACCGATACCACTCCCAATATAAGTAGTAGAAATGTGCTGTTCCTGAAAGAAACGGTCGAAAATCTTATCCTTATTCTCATTTTTGATACCGATACCGGTGTCACTTATTTGAATATGTATCTGTTCCCCATCACCGGCCAATATCTTGTCAATAGCAACTATCACACTACCATTATCATGATTGTACTTGATGGCATTTGACAGAAGGTTGGATATGATTCGCTGCACTTTGTTACGGTCAAAATCCATTTCTATTTTTGAAGTGTTGATACAAACTTTCAACTCAATATTATGCTTTTGCGATAACGCCTTGAAAGACTTGCATGTTTCGGCAATAAACTCAGTTATGTCTCCGTAAGACAAGGATAATTGTACCTTTTGCTGATCAAGTTTACGAAAATCCAACAACTGATTTACCTCATCAAGCAGAGTAGAAGCATTTCGATACATCAAGTCCAAATCGTCCTTGATTGGACCAGCTTTTTCCGAATGTATCAACTTCTCCAAGGGAGTTATGATAAGTGACAATGGAGTCCTTAAATCATGGCTTATATTTGTAAAGAAACGTATCTTTGCTTCATCCATTTCATGCTGCTGGGCTACTTCAAGTTCCCATTTTTGTTGTACCAGAATCCGTTGATGCCTAGAACGTAGGCGCCTAAGCAAGAGTATACCTCCTGACAAGAACAGTACCATATAGATAACATAGGCTACCGGAGACAGCCAAAAGGGTGGACGTACCAGAATTGTCATATAAGATATTGGATTCCTACTACCGTGCAGTTCATTAACTTTCACTTGCAGATGATATATCCCTGGAGACAGTTTGTTGAAATAGATTCTATTTCCTTCAAAGCTGACCCATTCCTCTTTAGCATCCATCCGATATGCAAATTGAAGCTTATGCTGTGTTCCATAATCCATTGCAGAAATTTCCAATGCAAAATTACTATCAGAATAATCCATTGTAATTTCATCAAGCAACTGAATATTCTTTTGTAACAAGATTCGCCCATCATGCGTTTTTTTCTCTACGTCTACACGCTGATTGGCTAAATATAATCCGGTAAAAATAACTTTATGTTGGTTGGGATGATACAAAGCCTGATTAGGGTCTATCTTTAAATATTTTCCCGTACCTCCCATTAAAACTTCGCCTTTCCGGTTACAATAAATTGAGTAGTTGTTAAATGTAATATCCCCAATACCATCTTCATTAAAATAGGAATAACACCGATATTGCAGCTTTTGGGCAGTAGGGTCATCAACCACAATAATGTGAGTAATACCACAATCTGTAGCTATCCACATATTTTTATTATGGTCTTCTACAATGCCACGTATATAAGGATGAGATACACCATCATTTGTAGAAAGACGAGTAAGCGTTCTACTTTTTTCATCATAAATTCCAACTCCATGTCTGGTTCCAATCCACAACAATCCCCGTCGATCACGGTATAAGCAACTAATATGCATTTTTGTCAATGACACTTTATTATTATTCCCTTTTACTGGAGCAAGTTGCCGTGTTTGAGTATTCAACTCATATAATCCCGTACTAGTACCAATATATAACATCGCATGGTCACTTGAATAGACCAAGTCTGTAATGGTATTGGTGTATAAACATGAATTCTCTTTTGTATAAGACGTTATTTTCCCTCCGTTATCTATACAATACAGACCGTGCATAAACGTTCCAACCCATAAATTCCCATATTTGTCATCAGCAATATGCCGGACATACTCTATTGGTTCCAAAATCTGTTCAAAAGGAAAAAAGGTTCCGTTCTGTTCATAAAATATGCCACCCCCATAACTACCGAACCACATCTTGCCTTTGGAATCAAGATATGAACCTATAATAAGATTAGAGGGAATATTACTATTGTGAGTATTAAACAACTTATAGTTTTTTTGTTTGCTGTCATAGCAAGCCAAGCCCTTTCCATCAAATCCAAGCCACAGATTCCCATTCCTATCTTCTTGAAAACAACTGATATCTTCCTGCTCAGGAGTTTTACATATTTCAAAGGCGGTATTATTCAAATCAGTAAACGCAACCCCCTGCTTCGTCGTTCCAACCCACAGAATATCCTGATTATCTTTATAAAAACTATTAATGTGATTGCTCGACAAGGAAAAAGGAGTTCCCGAATCTCTATGAATGTGCATGAGATTATCGGTCTGTTCATTCAAGATGTATATGCCTTTACTATTGGTACCTATCCAAATATTACCATTCCCATCATCTATGATAGCTTTTACAATATCCGATTGTATAGTCTCTTTGCCAGAAAACTCAAACATCTTTCTATTTTGAATATCATAACACTGTAGATTGGAGGTATATATTGTATAAATCCATAATCTAAACTGGGTATCCATATATATACGATGTTCTCCAGAGCGAGGAAGTTCTAATTGAACAATCTTCCGAACAGTTTTTGTTTCCCAGTCTACTTCTGCGATTTCCCCATTAGAAAATAACAAGCAAGAATACGATTGTCTGGAAACTATATGCAACAGTTCTTTATCCGGAAAAGATAATTCCTGAAGTTTTTTATCCTGAAAATCATAATAATATAGCTTATTCCCAGCCATGCACCATAAATTCTGCTCATAGTCAACATGTATCATTTCTATTTTATCATTTATTCCCAGTGGTCTCAACCGCTTTTCTATGTTACTTTCCAATTTATCCAACTCTCTATTGTAGTAAAAATATTGATCGGGAGTACGTACCCAAATAGTACCTGATGCGTCCTCCGATATATTATTAAAACAATTACTATAAGTATCAGAATCAGTAACCCAATATTGCTTGCATTGATAGCCATCATAACGATTTAAGCCATTAAGTGTCGCAAACCACATAAACCCGTATTGGTCACGTAACATAGCTATAACATAGTTATCTGAAATTCCAGACTTTACATCAAATGTTTGAAAAGTTAGCCGGGCATTAATCTGTGTGATATAGACTATCATACAAAATATGACTGTCAGTAAATGCTTCATATGGTAATAAGATGAATATGTTTGTATGCAAAGATAGGAAATTGCTTTAAATACATACAGTACAACTACTTCCCATTTGGGTAAAAACGCTTCCCGTTTGGGTAAAAATACGAACCGGACAGACTGAGAAACAAATTAGGAGTACTTCAGGTTATTGTTTCCTTACTTTTGTCCACAGAACGGCGGATTTGTAATTCGTGCTGTTTTTCTTAGATTCAAACATGTGGCGGGTATAAAGGTTGGTAACAATACCCGCCAGTGTTTTGAGCTACGAAAAATAAAATGGAGTGTCAACCTTTAAATTGATTTTAGTTATGGAGAATGGATAGGATATGGAGCAAAAAGAGATTTTACTCTCTTTAAAACAACAACGTTTTACTTTTAATAACTTTATAAATCTAATAAATTATCTGAGAAATATGAAGAATGTATTCATGGCAGGAGTTTTTATAACTCTTTTATTCTGCGGAAGTCCTTCTTTGTCGTGGGCAACTTCCTCCCAGACTGTAGAAACAGTACAACAAAAACAAAAAATAGCAGGAGTAGTGGTTGACCAGAATGGAGAACCCATAATTGGAGCCAATATATTACAGAAAGGCACCAGTAATGGTACAATTACCGATATCAACGGTCAGTTTATACTGAATTGTCCAATAGGAACTCCACTGACGATATCTTACATCGGATTCTTGCAACAAACAGTAAAGGCAACTGTAAATATGAAAATTGTTTTGCATGAAGATAGCAAAACGCTGGATGAAGTAGTTGTCGTTGGTTATGGCTATGTAAAAAAGAGCGATCTTACCGGGGCTGTGGCACAAGTAAAAAGTGGAGATTTACTAAAAAGTTCCCCAGTAAGTCTAGAAAAGGGGCTACAAGGGCGCCTGACCGGTGTGAACGTGGTTTCAAACGATGGAGCTCCCGGTGGAGGAATCAGCATCCAGATTCGAGGTACAAATTCATTTCAAGGTTCTACTGAACCTTTGTATGTAATCGACGGAGTACCCATCGCAGACAGCAATGATGACACAATCAATTTTGACTCGAGCTCGCCCACTTACAATAATGCCTTGTCCTCGCTTAATCCTAGCGACATCGCATCTATTGAAATCTTGAAGGATGCCTCGTCAACAGCCATTTACGGTTCTCGCGGTGCCAACGGCGTAGTCCTGATTACCACCAAAAGCGGTACCGGACTAGATGTTAAAGACCAAATTTCATTTTCATATAAAACAACAATTAGCAATCCTGTGAAAAAGATAAAGGTACTTGGAGCACGTGATTATGCAACATACAGGAATCAATCTTACATCAACACCCAAGAAGTTTCCAATTTCCCTTGGGAACAAACCGACCTGCCTTTCCCCGGAGTTGAGAATGCAGAAGGCACTTATTTGCAAGGACCTGACGACTTCAGTAACGATCCGTACTATTGGCAAGATCAGATTTTCCGTACGGGAGTGACACATGACCTCAACTTAAATATTGCAGGACAGACCAAAGGATACGATTATGCTATAAGTGGAGGATATCTGAACCAAGAAGGTATCGTTGAAGGTTCGGACTATACACGCTATACCATAAAGCTAAACTTGAATAGACAAGTGAAAGATTGGCTGAAAGTAGGTACATCCATATCGGGTTCATTTGCAAATTCAAGTATTGTCAAGACTGCTACAAACAACCAAAATAACGGAACGGAAGGCATTATCCGCTCAGCATTGACTTATCCAGCAACACAAACCCAAGACGATTTGGATAATGAATATAGCATGGTAGCAGTGCCTACTCGATACGCTGATGCGTTGAACGAGAATCGAAACATATCTTTCAGGACTTCCAACTATTTAAATATAACGCTAACAAAAGGCTTGATTTTCAGAACAGTTCTTGGATATAACTATACTCATAATGATGCCAATAAATACTGGCCGAGAACTATGGCCGAAGGTAAATATGTGAACGGAAAATCATACGGTGGAGATAATTGGCGGTCATCATTGGTGTTCGACAATTTGTTAATGTTCAACCAAACTTGGGGTAAACATAATGTAAGCGCAACCGCAGGAACCTCCTGGGAAGCGTCCAGCAACTATAACAAAGTAGTTACAGTACAAGGCTTCGGTACGGATGCTACCAATGGCTGGCTGCTTCAAGATGCAAGTGAGATGTTATCAGCCACCTCTGGCAAGGGGGACTCACGTTTGTTTTCATTGATCGGACGGCTTGCCTATAATTATGCAGGCAAATATTATCTGACTTTTACCGCACGTGATGACGTCTCCAGTAAATTCGCCAAAGGCAAGCGCGCAGCCTTTTTCCCCTCTGTCGGTTTCTCATATCGGCTGTCAGAAGAAAAATTCATGAAAGGCGTATCTCATATCTTTGATAATATAAAACTTCGCTATAGCTATGGAGCTTCCGGCAACCAGGCCATCAGCTCTTACCAAACCTTTGCCATTATGGCTGCAGCCAATTATCCATTCGGCACATCGGTTGAAAATGGATATGCAACGAATGTATATAATCCAGGGAATAAGGATTTAACATGGGAAACTACTTGGCAGCATGATGCAGGCATTGAATTGGATATATTAAAGCGGATATCATTGGAAGTAGATTATTATTATAAAAAAACCACGGATCTGTTGCAATACAAGCAAGTTCCCCCAAGCACCGGCATCTTACAGATACTTTCCAATAGCGGTTCTGTTATCAATCGCGGACTTGAAGCCAGCTTAAATGTAAGAGCAATTCAAAACAAAGACTTTTCATTGTCATTCGGTGGCAACATATCATTTAACAAGAATGAGATTTGCGATTTTGGCAAAGACCCGATGTTCCCCAACTCTATCTATAACAGCTTGCGCCCGTATGCTATTGCTGATGGTCATTCTATCGGTTCATTTTATGGTTTTGTCACAGACGGTATCTGGAACTCACGCGAGGAAGTCATTAATAGCAAGCAATTCCAAACCCAATATCCAGATTACACAGTGAACGGTTCTGATGCGGCTACAGAAGAAATAATTCGTAGAGACTGGATCGGTGAACTTAAATATAAAGATCTTGATGAAGACGGTTTTATCACAGACCAGGATCAAACATGGATTGGAGATGCAAATCCCAAGTATTTTTATGGATTCAATATGGACCTGACCTGGAAGAATTTCGATTTCAGCATTCTTTTTCAGGGTGTGGAAGGAAATGACGTATTCAATATGAACTCATTACGTTTTTATAACCTGGGACAGACCCAGAACGTTCCATACTACGTATATGAACAATCATGGAGCATAAATCCCAATAGCGGAATTGCCCCTAAGATATTCAATTATTCAGGACGTGACATTCGTTTTTCCAGATTATATCTAGAAGACGGCTCTTATTTAAAATTACGCACTCTATCCATAGGATATACAATTAGAAAACCATTTCAGTTCATAAATAGCGTACGGTTCAACGTGGTTGCCAATAACTTGTTGACCTTCACCAAATACCGCGGATATGACCCTGAGGTTAATTCTTTTGGCTCCACGCCTTCTTTAAGGGGTATTGATTCTGGAGCCTATCCCCAGCAGAGAAGCTTTACTTTGGGACTTAATGTTATTTTTTAATTAATAAAAACGAATCATGAAGAAAATACTATTGATAATGATATGCTCGATGGCAGCATTTGCAACAAGCTGTTCATTGGAAGAAACCCCTTATTCTATCACATCAGAGAAATTAGGTCAGACTGAAGAAGGAGCAGAACAACTAGTAACCGGTATCTATGCGACTTTTTGGGATAACTGGTGTATGGAACAGACGTATATGGCCTGGATGGACTACGACAACGATCATTGTGGGGCTCCAGCTTGGGTACTCAGTTCTGCAGGTAGCGGCGATATCACCGGACACTATGCCTATAATACAAACAATGATTTGTGGAGTGTCTTTTATAGAATGATCAGTCGGGCAAACAAAGCTAAAGAAGCTCTGGAATCTACAGATTCTTATCAGACAGAATCCGCTGTCAGGCAGTTGTATGGTGAAACGCTTTTTCTACGGGCATTCGCTTATTTCCATCTGGTAAGAATGTATGGTGCCGTCCCATTGAGATTATCTTCGGAAGCAGAGACAGATTGTCCCAGAGCTTCCGTAGAAGCAGTCTACAACACAATTGTCAATGACCTGGAAACTTGCTTAGAATACATGTATTATACATCAGAAGGCAATGTCGGCGCTTGGGGGCATGCAGATAAAACTGCTGCAGCACTATTATTGGCACGCGTATATTGCACTATGGGTTCCAGCGCATTAACCTGCAAAGGAAATACAGAAATAATTGTAGATATCAAGGGAGTGGATAAAAAATATACCTGCAATGCAGTTGAAGGAGCTGAAAACATAGATGCCCAGCAGTGTTATCAACGTGCAAAAGAGCTTTGCGACATGGTCATTGCACGAAGAGGTGTTGATTTTGATTTAGTAGAAGGGTATCTAAACCTTTGGGGTGGTAACAATAGGAAAAACAAAGAATTTGTATGGGGAGCAACCAGTGTAAGTGACGTAGACTTTCAAACATCAGGTTTACATAGCTATTACACTCCGGCTCCTTACGGTGGCAGTGGCGCATGGATATATATGGCCCCTAATCTATATACCCAATTTGACAAAGAGGATGACCGTATTGTGCACGGTGTATGGCATTACTTCCTAACAAGCTACACCTCCACAAAATGGGTTTCTTTTCCCTCTCTCTCGGACGAATATAATGCAGAGAGTCTACCGGACAATCTAAAAGCTTTTGTTCCTGATTTTAACGCGGAATATAAATACGGAGTGCCATGTCTGACTAAATGGTATAAAGGTGATATCTCTAATCCAACCTTCTTTAAACAGAAAGAAGCGTCACAATCAGAACAAGATGTAATTTTAATTCGCTATGCAGAAGCATTCCTGCTCAGAGCTGAAGCAGAAGTAGAATTGGGGGATATAACAGCTGCAATGAAAGATATTGATGTCATAAGAAAACGGGCAAAAGCTACAACCTTATATACAAATAAGGTGACCGATAAGATAGAGGCAAGAAGTCTAGTCCTGAAAGAACGTGCTTTGGAATTTTGCCAAGAATTCAATAGGAAATTTGACCTTTTACGGTGGGGACTATATTTAGACGTTATGAACGACACACAATTCATTGTCTGCGGCTCAGCCAACCGCTCTACCATTCGCTCAAAAAAGAACTTACTATATGCAATTCCGACTGCAGAAATTGCTGAGAACAAATTAATAGGAGCTAATAATTACGGTTATTAAGAGAAACAAAACATGAAAAGAATTATATTTCTAATGTTAGGATGGGGACTATGCCTGATAGTCCAAGCACAAACAACAAATTTTAGCAAATTGAACTTTGGTTGTGATGGCAGCAGCACTACCTCTGGCAACCAATGGTCAAAGACCGTAGTCGATTTATTGGGATTTGCATCACACCATAATGTTGCAGTTGGTTCGTCTACCTTTGCATGCCATCCTGATACACAAGATTACAACAGTGACAACTTTGCCGGAATTTCAGATGGATGGAAGCCTACAAAAGATAAGAAAGAATTGCAAATGAGACATAATAATGTATCCAAAGTACATATTCAGAAATTTATCTCAGAAGTAAAGGACGGTGTTTATCCCGCACCCGATGTTTTCGTTTTTGCAATGGGCTCAAATGATACAAAACTTGATGGAGTTGCAGAAGCATTATCAGCAAGAACGCTGGACGATGTTAATGTGACGACCATGGCAGGAGGGGCAAGATGGGCAATTCAAACTATACTTGAGAACTTCCCGGAATGCCGTGTATTCGTATGGTTGCCTATACAGACCGGGGACAAGGCAAAAAATGAAATGCATCGGAAACGAAATGAAGTGTTGCGCCAAGTCAGTCAAGCTTTATCCGTTCAGGTTATTGATTGTTACGGCGAAAGCGGTATTAGTCAGTTTTTCGAAAATTCCAACACCCGTGGGCGCTATCTAAAGGATGGAGTACATCCGGATATAGAAGGGCAACGATTGATAGGACGTTACATTGCTAAAGAGATTCGTAACAACTTCTTTTAAAAAGAACAGAATAATAACATTGGAAGATTCTTAGATGAGCTACCAATATTTACAAAAAGCTAAAGAGAATGAAAAAGAATATATCAATCATTTATTTTCTGCTGTTTGTGTATAGCATAGCAAACGCTCAAGATTCTTTGTATTTCAGAGCAAACGCCTATAAAGAACAGCTGGACAATTATTACAGCATGGACGAGAAAGATTTTCCTAAACCAGGAAGCATTCTTTTTATCGGCAGTTCCTCATTGGGCATGTGGAAAAATACCGGCAGTTATTTCCCCAATCATAGGGTTTTAAATCGTGCATATGGCGGTTCATGGATCAGCGACTATTTATACCACTATCAACGCCTGGTAGTAGCCTACAAACCGGCACAGATAGTGTTGTTATGCGGTGCGAATGATCTTTATAATGGCGTATCCATCGAACGTGTTTTCGAAGACATTAAGTGCTTCTGCCGTTTATTGGATATTCATCTTCCTGGCGTTCCGGTTATTCTCCTTTCTTTTCATCCATCCCCTTCTATGCCCGACTGGATTCCAAAGGAAAGAGAGGTGAACAAACTGATACAAGACTACTTCAAAGACAGCCACCAAGTTACCTACGTTGATATAACATCACGTCTATATGACAAGAATGGAGCTTTACCTGAAAAGTTCTATATTAGTGACAGGCTTCATCCCAGCGTACTTGCTTATAAAGAATTTGCCAAAATAATAGAACCTTATCTCATTAATAACAAATAACCCTGATTAATAATCACATACAATATTTTATTTATTAAAATGAAAAGAATACTTTTATGTTTGAGCGTTCTCATATGCACCTTTACCAACGCTCAGGAAACCGTCTACAAGACAATTGAAAATTTAACCTATGCAACATCGCAAGATGCATATGCTCAAGAACGGTGCAAGTTAGACATCTATTATCCTGAAAATCTAAAGGATTGCCCAACTGTAATATGGTTTCATGGAGGAGGATTGACTAGTGGCAATAAGTCCATTCCAACCAAATTAAAGAAAAGTGGCATGATAGTGATAGCTGTAAACTACCGTTTACTTCCCAAAGTAACAATCTCGGAATGTTTAGGCGATGCGGCAGCAGCCATAGCCTGGACTTTTAAAGAAGTAGAAAAATACGGAGGAAACAAAAAGAAAATATTTGTTTCCGGCCATTCGGCAGGCGGCTACCTCACTGCAATGATTGGATTAGACAAAAAATGGTTAAAAGAGTACAGTATAGATGCAGATTCCCTTGCAGGTCTGATTCCCTTTAGCGGCCAAGTCATTAGTCATTTTTCCTATCGTAAAATGAACGGTATTGATAATCTACAACCTACTATCGATGAATTCGCCCCATTATTTCATGTCAGAAAAGATGCCCCCCCCTTGATACTTATAACCGGTGATCGGGAGTTAGAGCTTTTTGGACGTTATGAGGAAAACGCTTACATGTGGCGGATGATGAAACTTGTCGGGCATGAAGACACTTATCTTTATGAAATCGGCGGGCATGGGCATGGTCCTATGGGTGAACCTGCTTTCTATATATTACACCAACAGATAAAACGGATATTAAATACTCCCGCAAAACAGTGATATAATACAAATCAACAGAAAGATTTTTACCATAGGTTACACAATTTAACAACATGAAGAATATGAAATGATTTTTCTCTTTTAACAGTTCCAACGTCACTCTTCTTGATATTACTTCTATGATGTATGGAACTAATGGCAAACTTAGAGAAGAACTCTATCTAAAAGACCGATTACATATCACTCTGGAAGCCTATCGCATGATAGCAGATAAGCTTGAGCCATTATTAATAAGAAATAGGAATTAATAAACAGTCAAAAAAAGAAAGGAGAAAACACACTCATTATCAATATTTTAAATATTTCATCAGAGTTATACTAAAAAATATCATGCATTTTATTTGCATATTAAATAAAAAGCCGTACCTTTGCACCCACAAAACGATAACATCGCGGAGTGGAGCAGTTGGTAGCTCGTTGGGCTCATAACCCAAAGGTCATTCGTTCGAGTCGGATCTCCGCAACTACAATGAGGATAAAAGGTTTTATAAACCGTTTTATCCTCATTTTTTTAATTCCCATCAAGGACAGAAAAAAAGGGTCAACGTAACAATCTGAGGTATTTTATATTTAAGCATATAATTTAGCAAG